>JAEDNQ010000056.1 GCA_016302435.1 Bacteroidaceae bacterium | reverse complement strand
TTGGCGTTGTCGTATTCAGCCTTGCTGGCTCCGCCCACCTGATAGAGCTGTTCAGTGCGGCTGAACTCTATCTTCTGGTTTTCGAGTTGGAGCTTGAGCTGGCGGAGGTTGCTGGCGTCGAGCTGCACGAGGACTTGTCCCTTGCGTACCTGGTCGCCCACCTCTACAAAGATTTTCTCTATGCGGTATGGTGTGTTAGGCGCGATATTGTTCTTCACGTCACTCTCCACAGTAGCGGTGTAAGTCTCTGTCTGAGGAATGTCTTCGCTGGTAACTTTAGCGATTTTCACCTGTGGCTTCTCTGTCTGCTGCTGTGCCACTTCCTGTTGTTCTGCGTTCTTCTCGCCGCAAGCTACGGCCATCATTGCAAGAGCTGCAAGCGATAATGTCTTTAAGTATTTCATTGTTGTATATTGTTTATTGTTGAGGAAGTTCCTGATTTCTTATTATTTTATAATATGGGTGTGCATGTATCTATACCTACCTGTTTGCTGTCGGACATACTGGACTATTTGATGTAGTTGTCGCGACCGAGAGTGTATTCGAGGTCAGCCTTGTTGGTAAGATAGTCGTAGATGGACTGTACGTAGGTGAGTTCGGCCTGTGTGCGCGCTGTCTCGCTCTGGTTGAGCTCAAGGATTGTGCCTCTACCGACCTCATAGCGCTTGCCTGATATCTCGACAGCTTTGTCGGCCTGCTTGACAGCCTCAGCGTTGCTCTCCACCTGCGCGATGGTGCTGGCCATGTTTTGCTTATAGCTTTCGAGAGCCATGTTGAGTTTACGCTGTGTGTCTATGCGCGTGTCGGCGAGTTGAGCCATCTGCAGCTTGTTGCTCTTCAGCTTGGTGAAGTTGTCGGCATGGAAGATAGGCACGCTGACCGCAAAGGCAAGTGTAGCGCTTGGAGAGTAGCTGTACTTGAAGAGGTTCCAGTCGGGGTTGGAGATACTCTGATACTGGCCTTTGAGCTGTAGGGCTGCTGTAGGCATGAAGTTGGTCTTGAGAAGCTTGCGTGAACGCTCAAGGAGCTTCATGTTGAAGTCGAGCTGTCGGAGGGTTGAGTTGGAAGAGAGGCTCATGTCCTCTGCTGTCAGCTGCGGCAGGACGAGAGTTGACTCATAGCGTCCGAGGCTGTCGTCGATGGAGATATTGACATCAGCCGTCACACCCATGAGCACCTTGAGTTGGAGGAGTGCGAGGTTGAGTCCTGTCTTGGCGCTGACGAGGCTGGAGTTCATGTTGCGCATCTGGACCTCAGCGCTTATCTTGTCATACTCGCTGACAGTACCTACCTTGAACTTGTTGTTCACCACGTCAAAGTTTTCCTTGCTTGTGTTGTAGCTCTTCTGCATCACTCCGTAGCTGTCCTGTGCGAGAAGGGCTGAGTAGTATGCCTTGGTCACCTGGTTGACGAGGTCGAGACGGCTGCTGCGAGCCTTTTCCTGCGCCAGCAAGATGTCATCCTTGGTCAGTTTCATATTCTGGTATACTGCAGGAGCAAAGAGGGGTAGATTGAGTGCGAGAGCTCCTGTAGCTGTTGTAGTGCCATCCTGTCCAAACTTTACCTTATTATCTCCTATCTTCATTTCCGCAACCTTAATGGAGTGAGAGAGCGAGAGGTCGGCATCGAGCGTTGGCAGCAGTGCCTGCCATGCTTCAGAATCAGCCACCTTCTTCAGCTCGACATCCTTGTCAGCCACGCGGATAGTAGGATTTTCTGCCAGAGCAATCTCTATTGCCTTGTCGAGGGTCAGATTCAAGTCGCCGACCGACGTAGCCTGCTCTTGGGCAAATGCGTTCAGTGTACCTGATGCAAATACACCGACTGCCATAAATAGCTTTTCTAATTCGATTTTCACTGATGTTTCACTTTATATGTTAATACTTATTCTTCTATTCTATATCATCCCGTTAATCGAGTGCAAAGTTAGACATTATTCTGCAACTGACAAAGGGCCTTTAACACATATTATTATTTTGGACGGCACAAAACAGACAAATTGATAAGGTATTCGACTTTTAGAACCATTTTATTTTGTCATAATTAAAAAAACACGTACCTTTGTGGGCAAATAGAATACATTCGGGCTTATGCCCACCATCTTAAACAAAGGACTGATATATGAGCAAAAAGAACACCACAAACATGGAAGGGCCGACCAAGATTCCGTCCTTCACCATCAACCATCTGACCCTGTTCCGGGGCATATATGTAAGCAGAAAAGACAACGTGGGAGTAGACGTCATCACTACCTTCGACATCAGGATGAAAGAGCCCAACAGAGAACCAGCCCTTTCGCCCTCGGCCCTACACTGCATTGAACATCTTGCTGCCACCTACCTGCGCAACCATCCCGTATGGAAAGATCGGGTCATCTATTGGGGGCCCATGGGATGTCTCACTGGCAACTATCTCCTTCTGCGCGGTGACCTCACGTCATCCGACATCTTGCCGCTCATGAGAGAGACCTTCGCCTTCATTGCCGACTTCCAAGGCGACGTGCCAGGACAGTCGCCAAAGGACTGCGGAAACTACCTCCTGATGAATCTGCCCGAAGCCAGATGGGAAGCTAATAAATATCTGACAGAGGTGCTCATGTGCGCCACCGAGGCCAACCTCAAATATCCCGATTAGGAAGCCTCCCTACCTATCTGCAAAGGCAAGACACAACTCAAGACGGACGTATGCAAAGCAGACAAAGGGCATGCATCATACATCTTTATAAGTGCTACAAAGCAAAAAATATTATACATTTTTTCTTAATACCTATTCATAATATACAGCAAAAATCATCAAGCACTAATTAGTTTTCCGTGTGTCCGTACACACATGTTATGAAACATGTTTTAAAGTTTTGCTACAATTGTAAAAGTCCGTACCTTTGCAACATCCTAAAAACAATCTTTTTACCTTAAAAAAATTAATACTTATTGAGAACAGAAAAAAGCGCCCGTCGAGAGACTCGCGCTTTTTATTGTCTTTACCTCAGAACCTCATTCCCCAGAACAGTCGAGCCCTCCACTTGCTGTAATCCATGTCGAGATTACGGTCGCCCATGAGCGAATTGTTCATGACAAACGTCCCACCTATGAAGTTCTTTTTGTCTAAGGCATAGACGATTGCCACCCTCTCCGTCAGGATGGCATCAGGAAAATCCGTCTGCATCTTCTCCTTCTCTCCGTCCAGCTCAATATTGTTGCGGTTAAGCACCACGAGCGTGGGCAGAGCTGACACATGCAAAAGCATGCGCTTGCTTACCTTCCAGTTGTATCCATACCCTGCCCCGACTGCAAAGTGACCCAGATAAACCCTCATGTCGGGCATCTCTGCAGGCTTTGCCGCCGTAGTCCTCATGCTACCACCCAGATAAGAGAAGCCCACAAGCCAAGAGCCTGCACTCCGCCTCTGCACATAAGACTGAGAGAAAGCAGCAGGATAGGAGAATCGTCTGTTGTTGAAAGCATAATACCCGTTGACATTGAGCATCTTCATCAGCACTCCACCCTCCTCTACAAAGACCCTGTCGCTGCCCAAGGACGTATTGCCTGAGAGAGACTTAGAGCGAAGATACACCACATCCAGTCCGTAACGGTTGGAATATGCATTGACATTAAGTTCAAAGTCCCTCTCCTTGCCGCTGAACATGGCAGGATTGAATGCTAAGCCTGCTGTTATGCCCCGATAGTTGACACCAAGGCTGACAGTGGCCTTGTAGTTCGACCTCAGCTTGCCTCTGCCCACATTGTCGTCCGTGCGCTGCTTGACAGTGATGACTGACCCAGACACATTGACCCTCGCCTTCAGCATCCATGCCTCTTTCGGACGGATGATATACAGCGTGTCATAGTTGACTATATAGTAATTGGCCGTCACCGCACTGTCTATCTTGGCTCTAAGCTCTTCCCTTCTCTCCTCCATCTTCATGCGCCTCGAAACATACAAGCTGTCATCATCGACCAAACGGTCTGCCACACGAGCATCTGCCCCCAAACTCACATGGAGGCTGAGAGCCAAGAGGAAAAGCGTTATGCCTATGGGTGAGAGCACTCTATTATATATATGTGTAAAAGCAAAGTAGGTGTGCATAATAATTGATAATTTCATCTGTCATAAGCCCGTCTGTCGCCACTGATGGCGAGCATTCTATTGTATCATTACTGGCACAAAGGTAATAATAATATTTGCGACAAACAACAACTTCAGCATGTTATATACAATTTAACGCACACTAAAGCCTATCCTATCCATTTTTTTTCGTAACTTTGCACACTAAAAGACAAAACAACAAATATTCAGCAATAACTATGGAATTAAAAATTGCAGTTCTGGCCGGTGACGGCATCGGACCAGAAATCATGGAACAGGGCGTGGCAGTGTGCAGCGCAGTAGCAGAAAAGTTTGGACACAAGGTCAGCTACAAGGAAGCTCTCTGCGGCGCGCATGCCATCGACGAAGTGGGCGACCCCTTCCCAGAGGACACATTCAACACATGCATGGAAGCCGACGCTGTACTCTTTGCATCAGTTGGCGACCCAAAGTTTGACAACAACCCAAACGCCAAGGTGCGTCCTGAGCAAGGACTCCTCGCCATGCGCAAGAAGCTCGGCCTCTTTGCCAACATCCGTCCTGTGACAACCTTCGACTGCCTCATCCACAAGTCTCCACTCAAGGATGAGCTCGTGCGCGGAGCCGACTTCATCTGCATCAGAGAGCTCACTGGCGGAATGTACTTCGGAGAAAAGAAAGAAGGCAGCGACTACGCCTACGACACCAATGCCTACACCCGCGAGGAAGTAGTGCGCATACTCAAGGTGGCATACCAGTACGCTCAGCAGCGCCGCAAGCACCTCACTGTCGTAGACAAGGCTAATGTCCTTGCTTCCAGCCGTCTGTGGAGAGCCGTGGCACAAGAGATGGCACCACAATACCCAGACGTAACCACAGACTACATGTATGTGGACAACGCATCCATGCGCATGATACAAGAGCCAACATTCTTCGACGTGATGGTGACTGAGAACACCTTCGGCGACATCCTCACCGATGAAGGCAGCTGCATCACAGGCTCTATGGGTCTCCTCCCTTCAGCCTCCACAGGCGAACACACACCTGTCTTCGAGCCTATACACGGCAGCTGGCCACAGGCTAAGGGCCTCAACATAGCCAACCCTCTCGCGCAGATTCTCTCTGTAGCCATGCTCTACGAATACTTCGGACTTAAGGAAGAAGGCGAGCTCATACGCCAGGCAGTCAACGCATCCCTCGACCAGAATGTGCGCACTCCTGAGATTCAGGTAGAAGGCGGCAAGAAATACGGCACGAAGGAAGTGGGCGAATGGATCGTCGACTACATCAAGAAAGCATAAGACACTTTCGGAACAGATACAGCCATTGAGGCCGTAGGTGAGAATCTGCAGAACACACCTTTATACATTCGACCGCAAGGCTGAGGCCTTTGAGCCACTCTACACATAACTACAAGTTCTCCCCCCATGGTGCATCAATGGAGCATTGAGCAGGTCATACCCCAACACCTGCTTATGCCCATGATGCATCATTTATCATAATACACACACATATATATTATATAATGCCACTCATACTACCAGATCAGCTTCCAGCCATAGACGCCCTGAAGCAGGAAAACATCTTCACCATGGGATATAAACGAGCAGACAGCCAGCAGATACGTCCGCTACGTCTCGCCGTGCTCAATCTCATGCCACTCAAGATAACAACAGAGACAGACTTCATCCGCATCCTGTCCAACTCAGCCTTGCAGATAAAGGTAGACTTTATGAAAATCAAGTCACACACCAGCAAGAACACACCCATGGAGCACATGATGGCATTCTACCGCAACTTCGAAGACATGAAGAAGGAGAAGTACGACGGACTGCTCGTCACGGGAGCCCCACTCGAGTTTATGGACTACGAGGAGGTGAGGTACTGGGGCGAGCTGCAAGAAGTCTTCAACTGGGCTCACCACAATGTCACCAGCACCATCTACGTCTGCTGGGCAGCCTTTGCTGGCCTGTACCACTTCTACGGAGTGCCCAAGCACAACACACCCCACAAGGTCTTCGGAGTCTTCAAACACAAGATGCTCAACCCCGAACTGCCCATCTTCCGTGGCTTCGACGACGAGTTCTTCGCTCCCCATAGCCGACACTGCGAGGTGAAGAGAGAGGACATAGAAAAAGTGCCCGGACTCGACATCATAGCCGAAAGCGACGAGGCAGGAGTCACCATCGTGGAAGCACGCAACGGCAGAGAGTTCTTCATCACCTGCCACTTCGAATATTCACCCCTCACCCTCGATGGCGAATACAAACGAGACCTCGGCAAAGGACTCCCTATCAACATGCCACAAAACTACTACCCCGGCGACAACCCAGCCCTCACCCCCGTCGTGCGCTGGAGAGCAGCCGCCAACCTCCTCTACACAAACTGGCTCAACTACTATGTATATCAGGAGACACCATTCAACATCAACGACATAAACTAATGAGAAGCATCGAACTACTCGCCCCCGCAAAGACGGCAGACATAGGAATTGAAGCCATTAAGCACGGAGCCGATGCCGTATACATAGGCGCACAGGCCTTCGGAGCCAGAGCGGCAGCTGGCAACAGCATAGAAGACATAGCGCGCCTCACAGCCTATGCCCACCTCTTCAAGGCACGAGTATACGCCACTGTCAACACCATCATCTACGAGGAGGAGACAGATGCGGTGCTACACCTCATTCAGCAACTGCACGACATTGACGTAGATGCCATCATCATTCAAGACCTACGGCTTCTATCGTTGCCATTGCCGCCCATACCGCTGCACGCCAGCACACAGATGGACAACCGCACACCCGACAAAGTCAGACAGCTTGCCTCGCTCGGCTTTCCACAAGTGGTGCTGGCTCGCGAACTCACTACAGATGAGATAGCCGACATCCACCGCGCCTGCCCCGAGACAAGCCTCGAAGTCTTCGTCCACGGAGCACTGTGCGTCAGCCTGAGCGGCAGATGCAATGCCAGCGAGGCCATGTTCCGCCGAAGCGCAAACAGGGGCGAATGCGCACAGGTGTGCCGCATGGCATTTGACCTGACAGCCACCACCACACCCTCACCCGACTCCCCCACCGTTCTCCTCGCCCGCGACCGCCACCTACTTTCGCTTAGAGACAACTGCCAGATAGACAGGTTAGAAGCTCTCATGGAGGCTGGAGCATCATCCTTCAAGATAGAAGGAAGGCTCAAGGATGCTGACTATGTCAAAAATGTCACTGCAGCCTATTCACAAGCCTTAGACTCCATCATAGCCAAACACCCCGACCTCTACAGCCGCGCATCCTCGGGCCACAGCACACTGACCTTCACCCCCAATGTGGTAAAGAGCTTCAACCGCGGTTTTGTAAGAGATACCAACCGCCCCGATGCCAACTTCGACACACCAAAGGCACTCGGCGAACCTGTCACCCGCACCACCCGACTGCACAACGGGGACGGACTGTGCTACGTGGACAAAGGGAAGCTCGTCGGCTTCCGACTCAACAATGCTGACACCTTCCGCCCCACACGCGGCATACAGTATTACCGCAACCAAGATGAACAGTGGGACAAGATCATCAAACGCCCATCATCACAACGACGACTGTGGGCTGACTTCGACCTCTACGAGGACCGCATATCCATGACTGACGAAGACGGACTATCCACCACCATCTCCTTCCCAGCTCCGCTGTCACAGACCTGCGAGCTCGCTCGCACACACCAAGGAGAAAACATGAGACGTCAGCTCAGCCGCCTCGGAGAGACCATCTTTGAAGCTAAGGACATCAACATCCATCTGCACAAAAACTACTTCATACCCTCATCCACACTAAGCTCTTGGAGACAGCAGCTGACACAACAGCTTCTGCAGGAGCGTATCGCCTTCTACCCCCTACAGCGACAGCAACACACACCCGTCTCTATACAGACAGCAAAACCTTTCGAACTCACCCACGCCCCCGACACTCCTCTCATGACATGCCACTACTGCATACGCAGACAGATGGGGTGGTGTCTCAAACAGCCACAAAAACATCTACAGCCAACTTACTACAACCTCAAGCTCCACACAGCCAACGGCACAACCTTCCGACTTGAGTTCGACTGCTCACATTGCCTCATGAAACTCTACATGGACTCCTGACACACACACATGAGCAATGTCCGTCCCTCACAAAACGACCATTTCACTACAAACACTGTCTCCTGCTGATGCTACACCGAAGCAGCATTACAACATCTAAGACAATATTTTACACATACACTACCCATCTGACAATGAAGCAACTACTCTACGCTATCATCTTCTTCTCACTGCTATCATGCATCGGTTCCACCTCCACACCATCCACCGATAATAAAGCCGACACCACAGCACTAACAGCAGACATCGACACTGTGTGCGCGTCAGATAGCAACAGGCTCAACCTGTCACAGATGCAGGCCGACTCACTCATATTCCGCCTCACCCACCACTATTCGCTCAACTATAACTTCATCGTCAAGAGCGACTCGCTCACTCTCGTGCCAAAAGAAAATGACCTCATTCGCGACACTTGCCGCATATATAAGGAAGACGTGATAGCTGTAGCTGACATCAAGTTTGGAGCCCGAGACAGCGTAGACACTATATGGATAAAAGTGGCAAGAGACCAGTTCACCATGGGATGGGTTCCCGAACAGGAACTGCTCCTCTCCACTACTCCCGACAACACCATATCCCAACTCATCGACTTCCTGTCAGGCAGCCGCGTCATCTGGATGTCATGCCTCTCCCTCCTTGGCATAGCAGCCATAATCATCAACAGGCGAAGACAGAAGGCAGACAGCATCATAGCTAACCCAATTGCCTTCCTCAGCGACATCGACAGCCCATACCCCGCCGTCTTCCTTACTCTGACAGCATTACTCGCATGCCTCTATGCCTCCATCCAAAACTTTGTGCCAGAATACTGGCAGGAGTACTACTTCCACCCCACTCTCAACCCACTGGTGCTGCCACCCGTCATGGCAATCCTTGTCACTATTGTGTGGACACTCATTACCACTTATATAGCCGTCATCGACGAAGTCTACCACAACTTCTATTTCGCACCAGGCGCCACCTTCCTCATGAAACTCACAGGATTAGCCATGATAATCTATCTGGTCGTTTCCTGGTCAACACTTATATACATAGGCTATGCTCTTCTCATATTCTTGACAGTATGGATATGGAGGAGGCAGAGGAAGAAAGCGGAGATTTCACAATAGGTGGGAATTATAATTATAAGCCCCCACCTATTATCAAGACATCTACCTATACAACAATTGCCATGCAAAACGCCGAGACCTTTTGCATGGCAATTGTAGCATTGACCGAAAGGGATATTTCCCTTATAATTTTCACAGGATGAATAAACGGAGAGGGCTTTATGCTTTATTTTTCCACAGGATGAGTGAAGATAAACCTTGCACCCTTGGGTCCATATGTCGTGTCGAGCTTTGCCTCACCGCCAAGCTGACCTGCTATGTTGCGGCAGATGGCTAAGCCCAGACCTGTGCCACCCTTGATGGTGTTGAGCTTCTCAAAACGGCCAAAGATGAATTCTGCCTTGTCGGCAGGAACACCCTCTCCTGTATCAGCCACTGAGAATGTCAGCATGCCAGGATTCTCCTTGTCGCTGACATGCAGATGTATCTCGCCTTCGTTGGTGTGCTTCACCGCGTTGGTCAGATAGTTTATGATGACCTGCTCCACACGCTTGGGGTCTGAACGGAAAGAGAAATCATCGGGCAGGTCGGTTGTCATGTACATTTTCACACTGTCAGGACAACGGAACTTCACTGTACTGATGGCTTTGCGGCATGTGTCGTTTGCATTGCACTGAGCATAGTTGATGCGGTACTTGCCACTTTCCATGTCGGAAATGTCCAAAATGTCGTCCACCAGTGTGCTGAGCATATCCGTATTGCTCTGGATGACCACACCGTATTCGGCTATTTCTTCTTCAGACAGCAGCGAACGTATCTGGCTGTTGCATAGTATCTGGGAGAATCCGCAGATGGCATTCATCGGTGTGCGAATGTCATGGCTCATGTTCTGTAGGAATACTTTCTGAACGGCAATACCCTGCTTGTACTGCTCACACTTTGCTTTTAGTTTATAGCATACGACAGCTAATACTGCCACTGCAACTATGAGAAAAATGAACAGTCCGATGAATATAAGATGAAGAGTATCTCCCATAAACGTATAGTTTGCTATTAAAGATTATACAAATGAATATGCTGTTGGATAGCGGCTGTATTAGTTAGTGCACACTAAATCCGATACAAAGTTAACGCTTTTCCCACAAACCGCAAAAGGTTTCTTAAAAAAATATATCATTTTCGACCAAAAGAAACAAAAAACCTACGACTAAACACAGTCGCAGGTTTTTTTATAGGTGGATTCTATACTGTCATATACATATTCTGTCTCAATAGCGGGATTGAATCCTTGATAGACACAGAAGCCTACATGGCCTGTTCTATCATCTGGACAAAGTAGCGATGGAACCTCTCATCCTCGTTGAGTTCGGGATGGAAAGAGCACACAAGCTGGTTGCCCTGGCGTGCGGCTACGATATTGCCATCGACGGTGGCAAGCACATCCACACCCTCAGACACACTGACGATATATGGTGCCCTGATGAATGTCATCGGCACGTCCTGACCTATGTGCTTCACGGGAGCGACTGTGTAGAAGCTTCCCAACTGCCGGCCATAGGCATTGCGCTTGACCACAATGTCCATAGTGGCTATGCGCTCACGCTCTTCGCCTTCCACACCGCGAGCCAGCAGAATCATTCCAGCGCATGTGCCGAAGACAGGCAGTCCGCCCTCTATGGCTGATCGGACTGGCTCGAAGAGCTGCTCATCCTTCATGATGCGGAGCATGGCTGTGCTCTCTCCTCCAGGGATGATGAGTCCGTCCTTGTGGCGAAGCCAGTCTTCAGGCTTGCGGATGAGGAATGTGTCAACTCCTAATCGCTGGAGCATCTGCTCATGTTCGGCAAAGGCTCCCTGAAGTGCCATGATAGCTACAGTCATAGCTTTCATCACTTGCCTCTCTCAGCCATGAGGAGCTGAATTTCACTTTCGTTGATGCCCACCATGGCCTCTCCAAGGTCCTCGCTGAGTTCTGCTATGATCTTTGCGTCCTTGTAGTTGGTCACAGCCTTCACGATGGCCTGAGCGCGCTTGGCTGGGTCGCCACTCTTGAAGATGCCGCTGCCGACAAACACGCCCTCAGCGCCGAGCTGCATCATGAGAGCAGCATCAGCAGGAGTTGCTACACCGCCTGCAGCAAAGTTCACTACAGGAAGCTTGCCGTTCTCATGAACATACTGAACGAGGTCGAGTGGCACACGGAGCTGCTTGGCTGCCTCATAGAGCTCGTCATTGTTCATAGATACGAGACGGCGAATCTCGCTCTGCATCATGCGCATGTGGCGCACAGCCTGTATGACATCGCCTGTTCCGGGCTCACCCTTAGTGCGAATCATGGTAGCACCCTCGGCTATGCGACGGAGAGCCTCGCCGAGGTCCTTTGCCCCACAGACGAATGGAACCTTGAACTCATTCTTGTTGATATGGTATACGTCGTCAGCGGGAGAGAGCACCTCACTCTCGTCAATGTAGTCAATTTCTATTGCTTCGAGTATCTGAGCCTCGACAAAATGTCCGATGCGGCACTTTGCCATCACAGGTATGCTCACAGCTTCCTGAATGCCCTTTATCATCTTAGGGTCGCTCATGCGGCTCACACCACCAGCTGCACGTATGTCAGCAGGGATTCTCTCAAGTGCCATTACAGCACAAGCGCCTGCAGCCTCGGCTATGCGAGCCTGCTCAGGAGTAGTAACGTCCATGATAACACCGCCCTTGAGCATCTGAGCCAGGTTGCGGTTCAAAGTTTGTCTTTCGTTCATTTTTTTCCTTATATATAAGATATGTGTAATTGTTCTTTCTCTGAAATCGAGTGCAAAGTAACAAAAAAATCTTGACACATGCACTATGTTCAATCACAAAATCACGCTATTAACCCCTAAAAGACACTGTTTTGCCCCATTTATCATGTGCCAGGTTCTAATAATTACAATTCTCAAGCTTCACGAGTGACATTTGCCTTCCTCCCACAGAGCACCGCTGGTAGGCAAATGTGACTTGTGGAAGTTGAAGAATAGACAGAGGCTGCCATATCAAAACGCATTATTTTACGTGTCCAAACACCCTTTCCGTTATAAGCATCAAAACAGACTGTGCACGCACACAATTGGTAAAAAATACCGTGTGCACGCACACAGTTGTTGATATATATCAACATATGAACATCTTTTTGAATTTTTCTCCCTTTTCTTTATGTTCAATAGCAGAAAACATCGTAACTTTGCATCGTCAAAAGAAAAAGACAAGGCAGCGGCCAAGTCAAGACAACGAAAACACAACCGGCAAGCTAAGCCGCCAAACACAAGGCGGGGCAAGCCGGAAACAAGAACAGCAAGTAAGATTAGTTAGTATAGATATAAGATT
>JAEDNQ010000055.1 GCA_016302435.1 Bacteroidaceae bacterium | reverse complement strand
CTCTGCTCTCACTTGCACGAACAGTCAGGGCGAACCTTGGCGGGGAGCTTTTGTTCCTTTCAGAAACAACCGTTCTTAACAAGCCTGATGAGCAGAGCGTAGCTCGCCCAAAGCTATGCCATGGCGAGAAAAATTCTGTTGAAAACTAACCCACATTCAATGTTTTCCACTGTATTTATCGGTGGTTAATCACGTTATTTTCACCTTGTGCATCCTTGTGCATCCTTGTGCACGGTTGGTCCTTTCGCAATGTCGTATATTTGCATCGTCAACGATAAGCAAGATGGGTGCGCAGCAGATGGAGGTGATGAGAGGAGACTGAGTGAACTGCCGTTTTTGGCTATGTTCTACACAAGCATGAGCGGCACGAGACTTCATGTCTACTACCGCTACCTCGTCCCTAATGAGGGCTTATCGCCTGAGGTTACTAATGCGCGTCTGCGAAGAGGTGCTGACACTGCTGACAGCAAAATATACAACTTTTACAATAACGATAATAAAAAAAATGGTATATATTTTTTTCTTATATATAGTATAAATGTTTATATATATACTGTCAGCAGTGTCAGCAAGGGGGTAAAAAGACAATGCAGAATGTATGTGTTGCCCACTGGTCAGACTGTGGTGTGGCCAGTAAGGGACAGGAATGAACCAGGAATGGTCATGAAAAATTCACGGATGGTGACGGAATATCTGTCTGAAATCATTCTTCCGCCATAACAGAATCTTAATACATACGTTGCATCGGTGAAATATATTCTTAAGAACTTTGCACCGCCAAAGGTGAAGAAAACCATCCTTTGCCTTGGCTCATCATCATGAAAGAAATGAATAACTACATGAACAACGGCTACTTGAACGACCAACACAACAGAGATGGGCAGGAAGGCACCGCAAACTTGGACACGGCTGATGGACCAGATGGTGCTGTCTACATCTCGGACGAGCACAGATCATCTTGGCGCTCTTTCCAGCTGTCTGATATAATGAGCGCTGGCTGTTTCTTGCGCTCGGCATTCGCCTTTGCAAAAGGCGAGGCTGAAAGGGCGTTTGCCTGGGATGACTGCTGGGACGATGATGACGATGACTGACAAGCTGTGATAAGCATGTGTGCATTTAATAATTTGTATTACATAGATTTTTCAACATGATTGAAACAGTATTTATCGGCATAGTAGTCTTTCTATGCGTACTGGCGGTATTTGACCTCGTGGTGGGTGTCAGCAACGATGCTGTCAACTTCATCAACTCCGCCATCGGTGCCAAGGCGGCATCGTTTAAAGTGATAATCACCATTGCGGCTGCAGGTGTCTTTATAGGCGCGGCTGTGTCGAACGGCATGATGGATGTGGCAAGGCATGGCATCTTCACACCTGAGTATTATACGTTCTACGAAGTGATGTGCATCTTCCTTGCCGTCATGGTGACTGACGTGGTGCTGCTCGATGTGTTCAACACCTTGGGCATGCCGACATCTACGACAGTGTCAATGGTATTTGAGATTCTGGGAGGTGCCTGCGCACTTGCTCTGATGAAGATGCTGGACGGAGCTACGGCTGATGACGGCACGTTGCTGGGCATAGGAGACTTGCTCAACACGGACAAGGCTCTGTCGGTCATCCTCGCCATCTTCCTCTCTGTGGCTGTGGCGTTCTTCTTCGGCACGCTCGTCATGTGGATTTCTCGTCTGTCTTTCACCTTTGTCAACCCTCAGAAGAGCAAGGTCAAGACAGTTATCTTTGGAGCTGTATCTGCCACGGCCATAGTGTGGTTTCTGCTCATAAATGGTCTGAAGGCCTCTTCGTTCATGACGGCCGAGGTGAAGGAGTATATCAACGAGAACACGTGGACTATACTGGGAGGATGTCTTCTGGCTATGGTTTTGCTTATGTCTCTGCTCCAGCTCGTGAAGGTCAACATTCTGCGTGTTGTGGTTCTGATGGGTACTTTTGCTTTGGCCATGGCCTTTGCTGGCAATGACCTTGTCAACTTTGTCGGTGTGCCTCTCACGGGCCTCGACGCTTATCTCGACTTCCAGACCAACGGTAATGGCGACCCTAACACGTTCATGATGGAGTCGCTACAGGGAAGTGCGCAGACTCCTGCTGTCTATCTGCTTCTGGCTGGAGGCGTGATGGTCTGCTCGCTTGTCTTCTCGAAGAAGGCGCAGAATGTGGTGAAGACGAGTGTGGACTTGAGCCGTCAGGACGAGGGAGACGAGATGTTCGGTTCGTCAGCACTCGCTCGCGCTTTGGTGAGAAACGTTACGTATGCTGCTTCGGTCATAGGCAAGTTTGTCCCTGCTCGCCTGTCAAACTATGTGGACAGGAGGTTTGACCGCTCAAAGATGAACCTCGAGGACGGTGCGGCTTTTGACATGGTCAGGGCATCGGTCAATCTGGTGCTGGCAGGACTGCTCGTGGCTCTCGGCACAACATTCAAGCTGCCTCTCTCCACAACGTACGTCACATTCATGGTAGCTATGGGTGCTTCACTGGCTGACCGCGCATGGAGCAGGGAGAGTGCTGTCTTCCGCATTACTGGAGTCATGTCTGTCATAGGCGGATGGTTTGTGACGGCTGCTGTAGCCTTCATCTTTTGCTTCATAGTTACGAGCGCGATGTTCTATGGCAGTTATGTGGCCATGGGTGTGGCCATTGTGGTGGCAGTCTTCCTGCTTGTGAGAAGCAACATCATCTACAGCAAGAAGAAGGAAAGTGCAGCTGACTCTATCTTTGCAAAGATAATGAACACTCACGACAGGAGGGAGATATGGAAGCTGCTGTGTGAGCACATACGCAAGGGCAATGTGGACAGGCTCAAATTTGTCGTATTGGCCTACCGCAACGCAACCGACAGTTTTGTCAATGAGACATATCGTCCGCTCAAGAAGGGTTCATCGCTCATTGACGACGAGCGAATAGCTCTGAAGCGGCAGAGACGCAGGGAGATAGTGTCCATGAGACGACTTGACCCGCTGACTATCATTCAGCGCAACACATGGTACTTCCTCGGCATCAGCTCCTGCCAGCAGATGCTCTACTGCCTGAAGCGCATCAATGACCCTATTCGCGAACATGTGGGCAACCACTTCACACCTCTGCCAGAGGGAGAGAAGGAGAGGTTCATCACCATGAGGGAGATAGTCGTCAACATGTACGAGCGCACAATCAAGATGATAGAGTCGGGTGACTTCAGCGAGGCTGAGGACATACGCAACGAGAGCACGAACATACAGAGCCAGCTCTCTGCCGACCGCAAGCTTGTCCTCGACAGTCTCACACCACTCGGATCAGACGTTTCCTCACAGAAGGAGAGCATGAACACCCTGCTGCTTACAGTCCACATCTTGCAGGAATCGCAAGAGCTCGTCGGATGTCTCCGCCACATGATCAGAGGCATGGTGAAGTTTGACGAACAAGAGCCGGACTTGGACCAGGAGGCATGAGAAAGGGATAAGAAACCGCACTTTACAACACAATAAATCATTGAAGCAATGACAAAATCAAAAACACAGTACCCTACTGTAGAAAGGGACATCAGCTGGATGTATTTCAACCATCGCATACTTCAGGAAGGTAGACGCTCGGATGTGCCACTGCTGGAACGCCTGTCTTTTCTGGGAATATACAGCAACAATCTCGACGAGTTCTTCCGAGTAAGAGTGGCCACGCTGAACCGCATAGCGCAGACGGACAAAAAGTCGATAAAACAGGAGGCGGACCAGGCTGAGCAGACTCTTGGAGAGATAAACAAATTGAACACGGAGTATATCAAGGAGTTTGCGGAGACGACGGATATGGTCATCCGCAGTTTAGAAGAACAAGGAGTTTGTCTGCTGACAGACAAGGAGACAGACGAGGAACAGAAGATGTTTGTGAGGCAGTTCTTTCGCGACAAGCTCAACGGCACTACCCTTCCATTGTGGTTTAAGGGCATCAACCAGATGGAGGATGAGGAGGACGACGCTATATATCTCGCTGTTAAACTGTCGGTCTGTGACGAAGAGAAGGAGGACAAGCAGAAGAAGAAGCTGAAGAAGGACTATGCTCTGCTGCAGATTCCTGTGAAGCAGGTAGGACGCTTTCTACGTCTGCCAGACAAGGAGGGCAAGGCATGTCTGATGTGGATGGACGATGTGGTAAGACTGTGTCTGCCTTGGATTTTTGCAGGTACGGAATATAACCACTTTGAGGCTTATGCCTTCAAGTTCACTAAGGACGCTGAGATGGAGATGGAGAACGACATGGAGCACAGCAAGCTGCAAAAGGTGCAGAAAGGAGTGAAGAGCCGCAAGAATGGGGTGCCGCTCCGTGTGCTATACGACAAGGACACGCCTAAAGACCTGCTCAAGATAATTAAGGAGAAGCTCAATGTGGACAAGCTCGACACCATTCTCGCCTCCGGACGCTACCATAACCACAAGGACTTCATGTCCTTCCCTGACTGCGGACGCAAGGACCTCAAGTTCGCTCCCATGACTTCTATCCACCTGCAGCAGTTTGCCGGAAAGGAGAGTGTCTTTGATGTCATCAGGCGCGAAGACCAGTTCATACATGTGCCTTACCACAGCTTTGACGCTTATCTCCGCTTTCTTCGCGAGGCAGCTGTCAACCCCGACGTGAAGTCTATAAAGACTACTCTCTACCGTTTGGCAAAAGACTCAAAGGTCATAGAGAGTCTCATCATGGCTGCCAAGAACAAGAAGAAGGTAACTGTCGTCATCGAGCTGCTGGCTCGTTTTGACGAGGCTTCGAACATAAAGTGGAGCTCTAAGCTGAGAGAGGCAGGCGTGAATGTCGTATACGGCATAGAGGGACTGAAGATTCACTCTAAGATTACTCACGTGGAGACGAGATACGGATGCTATGCAGTCATTGGCACAGGCAACTTCCATGAGGGCAACGCAAAGGTATATACAGACTGCATGCTCTTCACTGCCATCAAGCCGATAGTGAAAGACGTGGAGCGTGTGTTTGAGTTCATCATGTCACCTTTCCTGCCCATGAAGTTCAGCGAGCTGCTCGTGTCGCCCAACAGCATGAAGCCGGCTCTGCTGAAGCTCGTCAACACGGAGATTCAGAACCACCGTTTGGGCAAACCTGCATACATACGGATGAAGGTCAACCACATCACCGACCCTGACATGGTGGCTGCCCTCTACAGGGCGAGCAGCGAAGGTGTGCCTGTCGACATCCTCTGCCGAGGCAACTGTGCTCTCATCCCTGGCTTAAAGGGTGTGAGCGAGACCATGCACATCCGGGGCATCATTGACAGATATCTCGAACACTCGCGCATCCTCCTCTTCTGCAACGGGGGCGATGAGCGTTGCTATATTGGCAGTGCTGACTGGATGCCGCGCAATCTCGTCAACCGCATTGAGGTTCTGACACCTATATATAACGAGAGAATAAAAAAGGAGATGGCTTATGTTGTCGAGGCTGGCCTCAAGGACAATGTGCAGGCGCGCATAGTTGACGGAAAGGGTGGCGACCATCTGCCCGAACTGGGCGATGAGCCTCCTTTCCGCTCTCAGGCTGAACTCTACAAACATTACATGGAGGCTGAGAAGGGATGATCAGGTGGGTACACCACCTTAAGAATTTGAATACATCAAACAAAACTACTAACACATACAACTAATGGACAAAGATAAAGACAACGTACCTGCAGGAGCTATTGAAGATAGCGATACACAACAAGCCATGCCTTCTGCTGTGGATATTTCGGACAACGCTCAGACGGCCAACAAACTTCAGCCGGTCAATCTGGCTGCCATAGATATTGGCTCCAATGCTGCTCGAATACTCATCAAGAGAGTGGAGAAGCTCGATGACGGCCTTCATTCGCAAAAACTGCAGTTTCTCCGCATACCGATAAGGTTAGGCATGGATGTTTTCAGCAAGGGCATGATAAGCGACAAGAGGGAGAAGATGCTCGTGAGGACAATGAAGATATTCAGGCAGCTGATGATTCTCTACAATGTCGACGACTACAGGATATGCGCCACTTCGGCCTTTCGAGATGCAGGCAACAGCAAGAAGATACTGCGATATGTGAAGAACCACACGAAGCTGGCTATAGACATCATTTCGGGGACGGAGGAGGCTCGCATCATTCGCGACAACTATCCCTCTCAAGGGAACGCGCTCTATATGGATGTGGGCGGCGGCTCAACGGAGCTCTCGCTTGTATGTGACGGAGAGCTGACAGACATGCGTTCTTTTGACATAGGCACCATTCGTCTGCTCAACGAACAGATAACGCCCGACCACTGGAACGAGATGATTACCGAGGTACAGAAGATGACGGAGAACGTGAAGGACATTCATATCATCGGCTCTGGAGGCAATATCAACAAGTTGTACAAGCTGGTGCCGAAACGAGCTAAGAAGAAGAACGAGATAACGCTTGAAGCTCTGACGCGCCTGTACACGCAACTTTCTTCGCTTACTATAGAGGAGCGTATGATACAGTATGAACTGAGTGACAGCCGTGCTGACGTTATTGTGCCTGCCGCGCAACTTTTCATCATGGTAGCGGGCATAACGCAGTCGAAAAGCATCACAGTGCCTAATGTCGGTCTGACGGATGGCATCATCAATGAGATGGCTAAGGCGATGTTTAAATAATCATCAAGAAGACAAAAAAGATGCGCCACCCACAGAATGGACTCTGTGGATGGCGCAATGTTTTTTGTCTCATGCTATACAAATAGCACAGTTTGAAGGGAGCTTTATGAAAGGAAGCCGAGGAGGACACCGGCTGCTACCGCAGAACCGATGACACCAGCTACGTTAGGTCCCATGGCGTGCATGAGGAGGTAGTTGTGTGGGTCGGCTTTGAGACCTTCGTTTTGAGAGATGCGGGCTGCCATAGGTACGGCTGAAACGCCTGCATTTCCGATGAGAGGATTGATTTTCTCTCCCTTTGGCAAGAAGAGGTTCATGATGTGGACGAAGCATACTCCGCTTGCTGTGGCTACGATGAAGGCGCATGCGCCTACGGCGAAGATGAAGATAGTGTCCCATGAGATGAACTCTGAAGCCTGTGTAGAGCATCCTACTGTGAGACCGAGGAGCATGACAACGATGTCGTTGAGAGCGCTGCCTGCTGTCTTGGCAAGGCGTGTTGTCTTGGTTGACTCCTTGAGGAGGTTACCGAAGAAGAGCATTCCGAGGAGTGGAAGACCTGAAGGAACGATGAAGGTTGTGATGAGCAGACCGACAACGGGGAAGAGCATCTTCTCTGTCTGGCTGACCTGACGTGATGGCTTCATCTTTATCTTGCGCTGTTCCTTTGTGGTGAGGAGCTTCATGATGCCTGGCTGAATGACAGGGACAAGAGCCATGTAAGAGTAAGCGCAGACAGCTATTGCTCCCATGAGGTTAGGACTGAGCTTGCTGGAGAGGAAGATGGCTGTGGGTCCGTCGGCGCCACCGATGATGGCGATACCTGCTGCCTGATTGGGCTCAAAGCCAAAGGCGAGGGCTGCCATGTAGGCGGCAAAGATGCCGAACTGGGCTGCTGCTCCGATGAGCATGAGCTTAGGGTTGGCGATGAGGGCTGAGAAGTCAGTCATGGCTCCGATACCGAGGAAGACAAGTGGTGGATACCAGCCGAGCTTGACTCCTTGATAGAAGATGTTGAGCACGGAATTGTCCTCGTAGAGACCTATCTCGAGACCTGCATCCTTGAAGGGTATGTTGCCCAGGATGATGCCGAGGCCGATGGGGATGAGAAGCAGTGGCTCGAAGTCTTTCTTTATGGCGAGCCAGATGAAGAATGCGCCCACGAGTATCATGATGATGTTGGCCCATTCAACATTGGCGAATCCGGTATAAGAGAAGAAGTCGAGGAGCTTCTGCCCGATGAAATCAAAGGTTGATGCGTTTGCGAGTAACATAGTTTACTTCTTGATGATTTTGAGTTGTATGATGTTATGATTACCCGATAGTGACGAGGATAGAGCCTTCCATGACGGTAGATCCCTTGTTGACCTTTATCTCGAGTATCTTGCCTCCGCGCTCTGCGTCGATGTTATTCTCCATCTTCATAGCCTCAAGCACTACGAGGGTGTCGCCAGCCTTGACAGTCTGACCTACAGTGACGAGGATGTCGTTGATTGTGCCTGGAAGTGGGGCGCGAACAGCGAGGACTCCTGCTTCTACAGCTTCTTGTGCTTCCTTTGGTGGCTCGATGGTCTTGACAGGTGCTGCTACGGCACGTACTACTGGCTTTGGTGCTGCTACTGGCTTTTCGAGCTCTACCTCGAACTCGATGCCGTTGACCTCAACCTTGGCTATGTTCTCCTCTACGCTGTTTATCTTCACATTGTAAGGAGCTCCTTTGATTTTATAATTGTATTCTTTCATTATTAGTGCAATGATGTGTGGGTTGATGATAAATGTGTGATGATGTGTGAGTCGAAGCGTGTCACATGGTGTTGTGCGTAGCTTCTGGGGACATCATGCTGATAGTGTTCTGTTTGAGATTGGTGAGGTGTGTCCAATCACTTTACCTCTGTTGTCTGATGCACCTGTGGAACAATGCGGAGCTCGTGGCTCTTGTCTGCCCAGCTGGTGTGATTGTTCTGGTTGATGGTGAGGACTCCAGACTCGAGGTCGTGTGTGCCGCCGAAGTACTCGTGGAGGGCAAGGCCGATGACGGCTGCGTATGTCTCCATGTCGACACCCTTGGTCTCTGTCGTTCCCTGCTTGGCCATCTCGACAACCTTGACGGCCTGCTCGTGGACGGCGCGGATAGCGCGTACTCGTGCGAGCTTGGCTGCGCGGTTCATCGCCCATCCGAAGATGTGGAAGAAGACGAAGAGGAGGACGAGGCAAAAGAAGACTACGCCCATGCACATGAGGGTCATGGAAATGCCGTATGGGTCTTTCTCCTTGAACTCTTTTATCTTGTTGTTGTCAGAGACCTGATTGGGCGAGCCTGGTGTTACGCTGGCAGCGTCGGCCTCCTGCCACTCTGCCCCGTTCTTGCGTGCCCAGCTTGAACCTGCTGATACTGGCTCCACGCGCACTGAGTCGATGAGGTCAACGGCATTGCCGTCGTAGAGATAGAGCGTGAAAGCCTTGTTGGCGGGCAGAGAGAAGTTGAGGTGGAGTGAACCTCTGTTGGTGTTACCGTCGGCGAAGAATGTGATGCGCTGCTTGGGGCCTACATTAGTACGTGGGTCGCCGGCAGGTATCATAGACATGAGTTTCTCACGTTCGGGGGCTGGCATGGACTCGTCGAGGACGGCAGGATTGATGGTGATGAAGCAGTTTCTTATGTTGTGGGTAGAATAAGAAGTGTTCTCTATCTCAATCCATGAAGAGCGCTGTCCATACTCGTCGACGTAGCTTGCCTGCTGAATGCTGTCGCTCTGGGGCTGTGAGACAAAGACTTCGTTGAACTTGAAGTCTCTTGCGCCCTGGGCTAAGGCTGCTGTGGAAGCGAGGAGCAGTGAGAATGCTGATAATAGCTTTTTCATTATAAAAATATAATATGTATTCTGTTTGTCTCCGCTCATGCTCTGGGTGCGCACGGGAAGTGAGCCGCCCAGAGAGAGGAGTGGAGGTAGTAGGATGTGTTAGAGTGGAATGTTGCCGTGCTTCTTGGCAGGGTTGGTGAGTGACTTGTTGGCAAGCTGCTCAAGGGCGCGGATGACACGGAAGCGTGTGTTGCGTGGCTCGATGACATCATCGATGTAGCCATACTTGGCTGCATTGTAAGGATTGGCGAAGAGCTTTGAATATTCTTCTTCCTTCTCGGCGATGAATGCCTTGGCGTCTCCGCCTTCTTCCTTGATTTTCTTTGCCTCGCGAGCATAAAGTACTGCTGCTGCACCGCTGGCTCCCATAACGGCAATCTCGGCTGATGGCCATGCGTAGTTGATGTCGCCACGGAGCTGCTTGCAGGACATAACGATGTGTGAACCACCGTATGACTTGCGAAGTGTGACTGTCACCTTTGGTACTGTGGCCTCTCCGTAAGCGTAGAGGAGCTTAGCACCGTGGAGGATGACTGCATTGTACTCCTGACCTGTGCCTGGGAGGAATCCTGGGACATCGACGAAGCTGACAATAGGAATGTTGAAGGCATCGCAGAAGCGTACGAAGCGCGCGCCCTTGCGTGAGGCGTTGCAGTCGAGGACACCAGCGAACTTAGATGGCTGGTTGGCCACGATGCCGACTGAACGTCCGTTGAAGCGTGCGAAGCCGACGATGATGTTCTGG
The DNA here is from genome assembly GCA_016302435.1 of Bacteroidaceae bacterium. GTDB lineage: Bacteria > Bacteroidota > Bacteroidia > Bacteroidales > Bacteroidaceae > Minthosoma. The sequence continues at coordinate 2,413 of JAEDNQ010000055.1, read as the reverse complement.
GCGTACTTGGGCTGTACTTCGAAGAACTCACCGTTGTCGACTGTGGCAGCGATGACTTTGTACATGTCGTATGCCTGATTTGGATTGTCAGGTATAATCTCGTTGAGAGAGTCTTCAAGACGGTCGATGGGGTCTGTGCACTCTACGCGTGGTGTTTCCTCCTGGTTGTTTTGTGGAATGTAGGAGATGAGCTGCTGGATCATTGCCATAGCTTCTTCTTCTGTAGAGGCTGTAAAGTGTGTGACGCCAGACTTTGTGGAGTGAACAGAAGCGCCTCCGAGGCTCTCCTGGTCAACGTCTTCACCTGTCACTGTCTTAACGACGGCTGGTCCTGTGAGGAACATGAAGGATGTGTTTTCCATCATGAGGGTGAAGTCGGTGAGGGCTGGTGAGTATACGGCTCCTCCGGCGCAAGGACCGAAGATACCTGAGATCTGTGGCACAACTCCTGATGCCATGATGTTGCGCTGGAATATCTCGGCATAGCCTGCTAGGGCGTTGATGCCTTCCTGAATGCGTGCGCCACCTGAATCGTTGAGTCCGATGACTGGTGCGCCTACCTTCATGGCCATGTCCATGATCTTGCATATCTTCTGTGCCATTGTCTCAGAGAGAGAACCTGCATTGACAGTGAAGTCCTGTGCGAAGATGAAGACGAGGCGGCCGCCTATGGTTCCAGAACCAGTAACGACGCCGTCGCCGAGGTACTGCTTCTTCTCCATGCCGAAGTTGGTGCAGCGGTGGAGCTTGAACATGTCGTACTCTTCGAAGCTGCCTTCGTCGAGGAGCATGGAGATGCGTTCGCGTGCTGTGAACTTTCCTTTGGCATGTTGCTTGTCAATAGCTTTCTCGCCTCCTCCGAGGCGTGCTTTCTGTCGGAGCTCAATGAGTTCCTGTATTCTTTCAGTTTGTTTGCTCATATCCGATGTATGAAAAAATGATGTCGAGTTGTTTTTGTTGGGGTCAGAATATTCCTGACATTGCGTTGCTTACTTCTGTGGTTCGCAGAGCTCTGTGAGGATGCCTGCGGTTGACTTTGGGTGGAGGAAAGCGATGGACATCTGCTCTGCTCCTGGACGTGGAGTCTTGTCGATGAGACGGACTCCCTTGCCTTCAGCCTCTACGAGAGCCTCAGCTACTCCGTCTTCTACTGCAAAGGCTACGTGGTGTACGCCCTTGCCGCCCTTTTCGAGCCACTTGGCGATGGCAGACTCAGGTGATGTTGGTTCGAGGAGTTCGATTTTCACTTCACCGACCTTGAGGAAGGCTGTCTTTACCTTCTGGTCAGCTACTTCTTCTACTGCATAGCACTTGAGACCAAGTACATTCTCAAAGTAAGGGAGCACAGCTTCGATGCTCTCTACACCTATTCCAAGGTGATCGATTCTTGAAATCTTCATAATTGTTGTTTGCTTTATTATTTGGTTATCTTTTAGCGTTAATAAACGTAGTTTTCATCTGGTATAATCGAGGTGTGGTTTGGCTGTCGAACAAAAGCAGTTTGCGCCTACAGTTAAGCTAATTTTTTTGTGCGCTTTCGTTTGCCCGTCCGATGGGATTCAGGAGCAGTTTGCGCCCACAGTGAAGCCAAAACCTTACAAATGTAGGGGTTTTTGTTTGGATGAGAAAGGATATCAAGGAAAAAATGAATTTTTATGCTTAAATATTCATTCCTCCTCTGAAATATGCCTCTATTTCGGAAGTCAACAAAGCATAATCGCGGTCATAGTCTTTGATTATGTGCCCTTGCTCGAGGAGTGTTATGCGGCTGCATATATCGAGGGTGTGGGTGAGGTTGTGTGAGGAGACTATGATGGTGGCTTTATGCTCTTTGCTGTATGACTCGAGGAGGTATTTCATGGACAGCTGCGAGGTGGGGTCGAGGAAGTTGAAAGGTTCGTCGAGGAGGAGGAGCTGCGGATTGTGCAGCATGGCTCCGATGATGCCTACTTTCTGTTTGTTGCCCATGGAGAGATTGCGTATAAGTGTGTTTTGTCCGAGGACTTCTCCGTTCATGAAGCCGTCATAGCGGAGAAGTCTCTCATGGAGAGCTTCATCGGGGATATTGCTGACTTTGGCTATGAAACGGAAGTATTCTTCGGGAGTGAGGTAGTCGATAAGGAATCCAGAGTCGACAAAGGCACCGGTGTAAGCTTTCCAGTCTTCAGACTTGGCTGTGTCGCACGAGACAGTCTTTCCGTCATAGATGCCATCGATGGTGACGCAACCGCTGTCGGGTTTGAGGAGGTCGAGGATGATGCGGAAGAGTGTGGTCTTGCCTGCCCCATTATTGCCGACAAGACCTATGAGTTCGCCGCTGTAGATGGAGTAGCGGTCGATGTCCAGTGCCTTCTTGTCTCCGAAGGACTTTGTGACATTTTCTATGGTTAAGTTCATTGTGAGGGTGTTTTTT
>JAEDNQ010000054.1 GCA_016302435.1 Bacteroidaceae bacterium | reverse complement strand
TACAAAATCATAACTATTGATGACTGCCCGTACACAACGATGATAATGCTTTACGGGGAAATTACATACGGGCGCACACGTCTCGCCATCGTTTTGCATTTTACATTCAGCTAAGGCTGAACGGTCGTAGAATATATATTCACTGGGAAAGCAAGTCAATTACCCAGCAATTTTTCAAGGAAATCAATTAAGGTGGGTTCTATTAATTCGCTTTGTCAGATTTTCGATTTATCTCTGAGTGCAGAGTGTCAGTTTTTGAGGGAGCGATGCGGGCATCGTGACCGATAAAACTGACAGTATGCGCCAGAGAGAAATGAAAAGATGGCAAAACGTCAAACATAAATATCAAACCTTTTGACGGTGGGAATTTATAGAACCCACCTTAAAGGGGGATGCTCCAAGATTTGGAGTATCCCCCCTTTTTGATAGGATATGAAGGTCTATGACTGTTTATCTTGCGATGTATTTCTTTCCGTTTCGTATCATGATGTCGTCAACTGCTGAGGCTGCACGTCCGCTGATGTGGAAGGTTCTTGTGCTTTCTGGCTTGATGACCTTTGTGCTGCTGATGCCTACTGCTTCAGGAGACATGATGGTGATGTTGAATGCGTATGTCTTTTCGTTGAACTTGGCATAGAGCACGGTTGTGTATGTGTTCTCAACATCCTCTTCGTTGAAGACAAAGACGTGGAGCTCATCTTCGAAGAATCCTGCTGCAAATGTCATGTCTTCTTCAGATGTTGGATAGCCGTCCTTGTTGAAGATGTAGCCGAGGTCGTCCTGGAAATTGTCGAGTGTCTCATTGCCTTCTTCGTCGAGGATGAACCATTCTGCTTCCGTGTAGAGTTCTTCGAGTGTGCATTCGAGTGCAGCGGTGCATGCGTTTAGGTCAACTTTTGTAATGCTGAAAGAACCTTCTTCTGATCGTGCAGCTGCTGTTATGTCTTCTTCACCTGCTAATGGGATGGTGACGATGTTGGCAACGTATTTGATGCTGACATTGAGTTTGACTGCTTTGCCGTCCCAAAGGTTGGCAAGGTAGAATGTGCCGTAGTTGTTTTCGCCAATCTGGTTGAAGCCTGGGTTGTTGAACCATGTGATGGTATTGTTGTAGTACCAGATGGCATAGGCACCTGTGGAAGAATATCCTGCTGCATAGGCAGTGCCTGTCTCATCGGCTTCTGACATCCAGAATCCCCCACCTCCATAGGTTGTAGCCTCGCTAACGGAATATGCGTCAGTGTATTCTCCTGATGCATTGATGCCGTAGAATTTGCCAGACGTTGTGCCAATGATGTCATTGAGGAAGGTTACGTCGGTTGTGCCGGTCTGCCATGAAGATGTCGTTGGGACGAGTTTGACGTTGATGTTGACTTCTTCTACAATCTCGCAGGTCTGTATTGTGTACGCTGGTGAGTTAATGTTGACGGTGAGGTTGATGGTGTAATAGTCTTCACCGTTCATGAGGAAGAGTCTTGCTGTGCATGCCTCGCCGCCTTTGAACATGTCAGGGATGTTGCCAATGGCAAGCATTCGTTCGATGGTGAAGTTCTCAGGTTGTTCTGGGTCAGCCACTATGGTGTCGGTAATGAGGTCGACGTAGAATGATGCCACGCCGTTTTCAAAGCCCTTGACCGCTCCTTCGGGTGTGAACCAGAATCCTGGGGCGTCGGCTGTGTAAGCATTGGTGATGTTGCCATATTTATCTTCGCCGAAGAGTGTTAGGTCGTCAAACTTGACATCATCCCCGAATAGTTCTAATATCTTGGCAGTGTCGAGTTTAATAGAGTCGAGCTCGAACCATGAGCCTCGTGGGTCGCGATTGATGGTGATGTCTTCTGAGCCCACGTTGTTATATTTCTCTATGGTGTTATCTTGGTTGACATCTACAGTCAGGTCGTAGGTGATGACGTATGCTTTGCTGCCATAGACGATATATATGTCGGCAGTGTGATTGTCGCCCAAAGCCCAGGCACCAGGGTACTGGCCAATGCCGCAGTTGACTGTCTCGGACTGGCTGTCGTAGGCGAGAGAGACGATGAAGCATATGTTTTCTGCAGTTCCCAACCATTCGCCATGGGTCAGTTCTGCACTCTCCTGCTGTGACTCTTCGTCGAATACTCCTTTGTTGAACCAGAAGCCCGGATTGGGAGTAGCTGTGAACTTGTGGGCAAGTTCTGCATCCCAAGACTCATTGTTTGAAGAGTAGTGTTTTGCGTATAGCATTGCGGAGAAATTCTCTTCCATGTATGCAGGGTCGATGTCGAGGAGGCTTGCTATGCCTGCCACAGGGATGGAGTTTGTTTCGGCTGCCCATGTTTCATCGGGTTGCATGGTGTGCGTGTATTTTGTGCGACCGACTATCTCCAAGTCACTGATTGTTGTCACAGGTGTCTTGTCAATCTCTGGGACAATGATGGACAGTGTGGCATCGAAGACTACTGTTTGACCACCGTAGTTGAGAGACACGACACACTTGATGTCGCCTTTTTCCACGCTGCCTGTCTGGCCTATTGTGATGCTAAGAGTCTCTTCCGTATAGTCGAGTCTGCAATAGCCTGCGGCATCTCCCCAACCATCGTGGAAAGAGCCATCTTGACCTATGTAGAATGCTCCGTCTGCTGCTGAGCCGTGGTTGTAGCTCCATGTGTCATCCTCCATCTTCAGGCAGAAGAGGTCGGAAGCATAACTTGCGCCTTTCCATGCGAGGATAGCATTGTAGAGGGTTGCTGCATCCGTGCCGAGTTCTGCTGCTATGTCGCTCATCTGAAAATCTGTGCTGGAGGTAGCCCAAGCAGCGTTCTCTGACTGCATGCTGATGGTGTGTTGGCCATCAGCCCAAGCCCTGTTGCACATCATGACGGTTGCAACGAAGAGCATGATTGTAGTAAATAGCTGTTTCATGTTTTTTGATTTATAGTTTAATAATAAATGGTAAGTGTCGTTGGCTGTATGTCTGTTATGATGGTGCAAAGTTACGTTGTTTAGTGAACGTGTGATGCAAATATTGTGCAAATTGATGACACAATAATACAATAACACGATAATTGGTGGAAAAATGTTATGCCAATGAAGTGAGATGCATACAGATGCTCAGTAAAGAGTCCGTATGCATCTCCCTTGAGCTTATGATCCAATCTGTTCCTTGATGAGAGCCAACATCTCTTCTCGGCTCATGGCTGCGCTCATGTCGCTGCCCTCGAGCAGGGCATCAGCCATGTTGCGCTTAGTCTGGTGGAGGCAGAGTATTTTCTCCTCAATAGTGCCGCGAGCGATGAGGCGATAGACGGTGACGGGGTTCTGCTGTCCGATGCGGTATGCTCGGTCGCTGGCCTGCTCTTCTATGGCCGGATTCCACCATGGGTCGAGATGTATGACATAGTCGGCTGCGGTAAGGTTGAGGCCGAGTCCACCAGCCTTGAGGCTGATGAGGAAGAGTGGCATGTCGCCATGCTGAAACTCCTCGACGAGACGTAGGCGCTCCTTGGCTGGTGTGGCGCCGTCGAGATAGAGATACTGCACACCCTCTGCATCGAGACGTTGGCGCACGAGAGCGAGATGGGAGGTGAACTGGCTGAAGACGAGGGCGCGGTGGTGGTTGTCGTGGAGGTTGGAGACGAGTTGCATGAAGCATTCCATCTTTGATGATGGCAGGTTCACGTCCTTATTGACCAGCAGACTGTTGCAGGCTGCCTGTCTAAGGCGCATTATCTCGGCGAGGGCTTTGACAGCAGTAGACTCACCGCTGGCAAGGTTGGCCAGCGCCTGCTCGCGTATGCTGTCGTAGAATGCCAGCTCCTCGTCAGAGAGGTCGACCTTGAGCGTTATATCCGTCTTCTCAGGCAGTTCGTTGAGCACATCGGACTTTGTGCGTCGAAGGATGAAGGGCGAGATGATGCGCTTCAGCTGCTTCTGTACATCCTTGTTGTGGTCGCGCTCTATGGGCAGGAGGAAACGCTGAGAGAAGTCGTTGAAGCTGCCCAATAAGTCAGGGTTGGCAAACTGCATGAGGTTCCACATCTCGCTGACATGATTTTGGAGCGGTGTGCCAGTCAGCAGCAGTCTGAAGTCCGCCTGAAGAGACATTGCTGTCTTCGACATCTTTGTCTCCTTGTTCTTGATGGTGTGAGCCTCGTCGAGCACGATGGTTGTCCACTGGCGAGAGGTCAGGTTCTCCTCTTCTGTGATGAGCAGTCCGTAGGTGGAGATGACGATGTCGAAAGCTCCGGCATCCTTGACTGCTGCTGTGCGGTCTATGCCTGCACGGTTGAGTAATATGGTGTTGAGGCTTGGAGCAAAGCGAGCTATCTCGTCTCTCCAGTTGATGATGAGCGAAGTGGGCAGGATGACAAGCTGCGGTCCTTGTTTGGCGCGCGAGAGAAGTAGGGTGATGGTCTGCACTGTCTTGCCGAGACCCATGTCGTCGGCCAGCAGAGCTCCAGCTCCCCAGTGGGCGAGGCGTGACATCCACTCGTAGCCATCCTTCTGGTATGATCTCAGGTCGGCCTGAATGGCCTTCGGTATCTTTATGTGCTCATCAGCCGACTCGTGTATGCGTGTCATGAGTGAGCGGAACGATTCGTCAGTCGTAATCTTCATTCCGGCCTTCTCCATGTCCTCAATCTGCAGAGCGTTGAATGGCGAGAACCTTATCTTTCCTTTGGATGTCTTTGAGATGCGGCTGAACGCATCGAGATACTTCCTGAGGTCGGAAGTCACCTTGACATACTCGTCGCCGTCGAGCTTGATGTAGTTGCCTGTGGAGTCGGCGAGTAAGGACAGCAGTTCAGCTATCTTCATCTTCTTGTCAGCATTGACCTTAACTTCTCCGCTCATCTCGAACCAAGAGTCGATGCTGCCCACAGACACATTGAGGCTACCAAACGACAGAGGAGCAGCCACCACCTTGAAGCGTTCGCCTTCGGGCCACTCCACGATGCATGCATCTGCCATCTCTCTGACACCGTTGAGCAGTTCGAGACATTCGGATGGAGTGAGCATCCATGTGTCCTCGCGGCTGTCCGCTTGGTCACACCCATCGAGGAGTTCTCTCACCTTTTTGCCGTTCTGTTTTTCCAAGGCGAGATTGCGCGAAGTGCGCACGGGGCGTTTGTCGATGGTTGTCGTGACTACCTGCATGCCCTTGCCCACCTTGCAGATAGGAGGCACTGAGCCGAAAGGCCTAACGCCGAGCATGCATCGTATCATCTGTCCATCTGGCTTAAGCTGCAGCAATATCTCGCTATGTGCGTCTACCGACTCGATGTTCTCGTTGTCTTGCAGCAAGTCGCTCATGACTATTACTCTGTTGCTCATAGCCCCGAGCAGTTGTGTCAGCTTTCCCTTTCCTGCTTCGGGCACAGGTGTGCGCGATAGTGTCTCTATAGTTTTAATCAGCTCTTTGCTGACCTCTATGACCTTTATTGTGGGCGATAGGGTGGTATCGATGTAATACCCGTCTGCTACCTCTGTAGGAACGATGTTGGTCTTGATATTGAAGACTCCATTTTTCATGGTCACATTCAACTCAGCCTTGTCCTTGATGATTTCGAGCTGTGTGCCAGTCTGAGAGTCATAGACGTATGGGTGGCCAATGAGGGCTGCTATGCATTTAGGACCAAAGAGGACGAGTTCGTCGATATACCAACCGTAGCTCGTTTCCACACAATTAGCCACCATCTTGTCTTGTTCGGTCATGCATTCGGGTTCGCATTTGTAGAACTTTGACAGGGCAATGTTTCGTCCCGATGACCAAGTCACTCCGTTTCTGCTTTTCTGTAATTTAGGCTGTACGGACAGAGAATTTAGCCTTACCTCATACACGATGCGCTCATTGGCTACAGTGCCAGTTGCGTTTGTGCCAGCCCCATTTGTCTCATTGAGTTTTATAAGGCTGTCGAGCATATCCTCCCATTCAGCTCGATATTTGTATGTAGGTAAGGTGGGGTGGAGTCCTGTCTCACTCATGTATTGGTCAGCCTGAGGTTGCAAGGCAGGGAAAACGTTGGAGAGTTCGATGGCAATCATCTTGTGGCCGAAGTTGGCAGCGGTCTTGATGATGTCCTGATAAATATGGTCGGTGTTCCTGCTGTCGCCTCCAATATTGTAATGTCGGCAGACCAGAGACGCAAGCATTCGGTCTAATTTATTATACGATGAACTTATGATACTGATATTATTAATGTTGTACTTGTTCTCTGACAAGGACTCTCTGAATGCCTTTATGGCGGCATGCGATTCATAAAGATAGCCCTCTTTCCCATTCATGAAAGCATTGAGAGTTCTTTTTGCCATCTCCGACTTGCACAGTCTTAAAGCAGCTCCATAGTAAAAATTCATGATAGGGTCAAGATATAATTTATGCGACGTTTGCTTCAGACTATTCTTGAATGCCTTGTAAGCATTGTCTGCGTCATTTGCCTGCAGCAAAGATATTCCCTGAAAGAAAGGCTCCATATAGGGGTCGTCCTTCACGCATTCAAGTGCGGCTTTCAAGTCGCCTTTGTTCATGAAATGGTAGTAGAGTGGTATATAGCAGGCGTATAGATCATAGTTTAAATAATGAGATTCGGATAAATCGTCTGGACGAAGAGCCATTGCATGTTCATAGTCTTTCTCATCAAACAGTAAATCCTTCAGCTTATGTATAAAACCTTCTAACACGCTATTGGTGATATACTCAGGCATTTGCTTCAAGAATGGGTACATCTCGTCCAAAGTAGATAAGTAATCAGTGTAGAAGTCAATGATGGCATTTTTTTCATATAAGTGGGATTCCCATATTTTAAAGTCTTCACAGGCATAATTTTTCCCCCCATTTAAAAATGAAGCCAAGGATTCAGCAAATAATAACGAGAACCGGTTAGGCCGAACAGAGGACTCCATAGAAGACAAAATACGTTTCACCTTAGGCCCTGTGATTTCTCTCATAGCCTGAAGCCACACGGATGGTGTGACAATGAAAGATGGTCCGTTTGTAAAACCGGAAGTGTCCATAATCAGTCCTTCTTCAAGTGCTTGGTTGACGAAGGATTTAGTATTTTGCATTTTGACATCAACTTTTGATGCCATAGTTTTTATGTCCTGTATGTTGAAGTACTCTTGCCTGTAGGCTAATAGTTTGATGATATTGAGATGAGATTCTATCATTTTTTTAAAAGGTAGGTTCTATAAATTCCTACCGTCAAAAGGGTTAATAAATGTGGGCTGACACTTGTGGGATGCAGAAGATGTTTTGAAGACGCAGGCAAAATGTATCCCCGACATTTACCTTAGGTAGGTTCTATTAATTACAATTCTTTTTTGAATCACCTTTGCGGTCTTTTGTCCTCTGTCTTTCTGATGTCTGTATTGTTCATAGTATGCTGTTGTTTTTAGATTGGTATATTTATGGAGGTAACATTCTCTCTCACTGCACCTCTTCCATCCTCACCATCTCCCATCCGCAGAACTGGATGATGAGCTTGTGGAGCTGAGCGCCCTGTCGCATGGCCTCTATGCGAGGGCGGATGAACATAAGGTTGTTTGGCTGGTCTTCGAGTTCTGGGATATACATGGTTTTGTCGACGTAGTAGTAGTTCCCGCTGATGACATACTCGAAGTCGGATATTCCGTATGGAATTTTCTTTTGGGCTTGCATATTGTTGACGATTTGCATGACGTGTTACGAATGACGGCACAAAGATAGTTCTTTCATTCGGAATGAGCAAACATAAAGTGAATTATTATTGTGAGAGCGTTAATATTTAGTCATCTGTTATCGTCTATAACAGGTAATATGAAACAGTGATGGATAGAAAAAAGGTGTGTGCCATGTCACAGGCGCACACCTTTGTAGTTCTTGTGTGGTTGTTATCCACACGTATGGGAAAGTGCTATGTTTACTTGTGAGTCATCACAGTTTTATAGCAGCCGAATTCGCCGAGAGAGCAGGAAACGTAGTAGTCGCATGATACTAACGAACCGCCAAGAGAAGTGAACTGGAAGGTCATGTTGTCTTCATCATTAGCTTCATATGCGTTGCATGCTCCGTATTCTTCGCTGTTCCATACAGTCTGGTCAGAGGCTACTGTAACTATGCCTGTCTCTGGGTCGTAAGAGCCTGTGATGGTCTCGCCACCGTCCCAGAGGTTGGTGATGGTCACGTCTGTGGTGCTGCCTTCGACGAATGCTACTTCTACCTCGTATGTGGCATCGCCAGGTGCGGCATTGCCTGAGTCGTCGTATGTGTAGTCGAGTGCTGTGTATGTGCCTTCGAGAGGGAAGTAGGGGGCAGCTGGAGTTGTAGTTGTGATGACATCGCCAAAGGCGGTGTAGCTGTTGCGAGTGATGACGTATGGACGGATGTAGTACTTTGTCTGTTCGGTGAGGTTGCTGACGGAGACTTCTACAGCAGACTTGCTTATTATATTAGCAGCTGCAAATTTGCCGTCGGCAAAGTCTTCAGATGTGGCATACTATTTAACCCAGGGTGTCGCTACGCTCTGCCCTGGGCTAAGTGCTGGCTGCCCTTTCTGGGCGTTGTTTGCTGCATTATCGCCTACTTCAGTTCGAAAGCATGTAGGACTGCATGCGCCTTGTGGTAATCTCGTTGAGCCGTCAGCCACTGGTCGAAGGTGTCGTAGTAGACAGATGCCTGAGTTATGTAGTCTACCTGCGATATCTCTCCAGCCTGTAAGGCTTGGGCGGATAGAGGCATGTTGGAACACTCTGACAGGGTGCGGCTGTAGAGAAGAGAGAGAGAGTGGAGCGTCTGTGCCTGATGGAAGAGAGTCTCCATGCGTGAGCGTTGCTGCAGGACAGCATCAGCTTGTTCTGCCCTGGAGGCTTGTATGTTGGCACGAGCTTGTCTCAACTTGTTGCGTGAGTTCCAAAGGGGAATAGATATGCCCAGAGTGACACCTTGGTACCGTTCTCCCGAGGTCTTCTCGCTCATGTAGCCAATGGTGATGTCGGGCAGCAGTTCGGTCTTGGCGAGAGAGAGTTGACGTGCTGAGAGGTCAATCTGGCGAGACGCCATCTCTATCTCTGGCTGATAATCAGCTATCGAAGTGTACCACACGTTGAAATCAGCAGGGAGGGACAGGTCGTCAAAGGTGGAGAAGTGGAAGTCTATCTGCTTGCCGCCATTGAGTCGGGTGAGTTGGGCTGAGGTGGCTGCACGCTCAGATGCCAGCCGAAGACTGTCTGCTCGTAGATTGGACAGAGTAAGAAGGGCATTGTTGAGGTCGAGCCGAGTACCGTCGCCCGAGCTGAGTCGCTCATGCTGCATGTGGGCTATGGTGCTGGCTGCAGCTATGCGAGACTCCATCTCATGGAGCATGGCATTGTAGTACACCATGTCGATGAGCAGTTCCTTGGCTTCGAGCATGATGGACATGCGGTCTTGGGACAGACGCGTGTCGACCATGGCGTTGAGGCCAGATGCCACACGATGGCGTTGGCCAGAGAGTGTGGCTATGGAGAGCGGCTGAGAGACGCTTATGTCTTGGCGCTTGCCAATATCCGACGGATGTCCCCAGAGGTAGTTGAAACCAAATTCTGGGGCATCGAGATAAGCCTCCGAACGGTTGGAGAGACGTTCTGCCTCTGCACGATGTGAGAGGGCGGATAGTGTAGTGTTGTTGCTCGCTATGGTGGACAGGGCTGAGGAGTAGTCCTGGGCATGTGTAGCGAGCGGAAGGAGGAGGAAGAAGAGAATGAGCATGAGAGTGGATGGGTGGTTTGAGTGGGTGGAGGTGGAGGCTGGCATTTCCGTGCTTTCCGGATTTGCCGGGTGTTTAGTCTTTTTCGGAGAAGCCATGAGATATACTATCGGTATGATGAACCCATTGAGAAGGGTCGACGTGACGAGCCCGCCGAGAATGACAACTGCCATGGGGCTCTGTATCTCATTGCCTGGCTTGTCGCTGCCGATGACCATTGGTATGAGAGCGAGGGCAGAAGTGAGGGCCGTCATCATGATGGGGTTGAGTCGGTCGGCAGAACCGATAAGCACACTGTCTTGGGGTGAGAGGCCTGCTCGGGTGAGGTCGTTGTAGCGGGCTATGAGCAGCATGCCATTGCGTGTGGCTATGCCAAAGAGGGAGATGAAGCCTATGACTGAGGGGATGCTGATGACGCCTCCTGTGAGCCATATAGCTATGATGCCGCCGATGAGGGCCAAGGGCAGGTTGAGGAGTATGAGGGCTGACTGCTTGATGGAACGGAACTCGTTCCATAGCAGGAGCAAGATGACGATGAGCGACACGAGCGAGACGATGGTGAGGGTGCGCATGGCTGTCTCCTGGCTCTCAAACTGTCCGCCATACTCTATGTGGTAGTCCTCAGGCAGTTGAATGCGTTCTGACACGATGTCCTGTATGTCGGTAACGACTCCTCGGAGGTCGCGTCCGCTGACATTGGCTGATACCACCACCTTGCGTGTGACATTCTCACGGTTGATGGTGTTGGGACCCACAGTGGAAGAGATGTCGGCAATGGTGCTGAGCGGCACTTCCCCTTGCGGTGTGTTCACCATCAGGGAGCGTATGGCGGCTATGCCTTGGCGGTGGTTGTCGTCAACCTTGAGGACGAGGTCGAAGGATTTGTCTCCCTCGTATATCTGCGACACTGTCTCGCCTGCAAGAAGAGTGTTTACCATCTGTCCGAAGTCAGCCATGGTCACTCCGTAGCGAGCCATCATGGTGCGCCTGGGGGTGATGGTCAGTTGGGGACGTTCCACCTGCTGCTCCACATTGAGGTCTGCAATGCCCTCTACATCGCTTATCTCCTTGCGTATCTCATTGCCGAGAGCGAAGAGGCGGTTGAGGTCGGGACCAAAGATCTTGATGGCAATGCTCGCTCTCGTGCCAGAGAGCATGGCGTCTATGCGGTGGCTGATGGGCGACCCCACTTCGATGTTGACTCCGGGAATGGCATGTAGTTTCTCTCTAATGTCTGCCACCACCTCTTCTTTCGAACGCCCATCGAGAGCGAAGGGTGCTTCTATCTCAGAGGTGTTGACACCGAGAGCGTGCTCATCGAGTTCGGCTCGTCCTGTCTTGCGTCCCACCACCTCTATCTCTGGAATGGTCATAAGTGCTCTTTCTGCCATGGTGCCTATGCGGTCAGATTCTTCCAACGATACACCGGGGAGAGTGCTGACGTTGATGGTGAATGAACCCTCGTTGAAGGATGGCAAGAAACTGCTGCCCATGCCTGCAAAGATAACGATGGCGAGGACAAGGGCTGCTGCTGTACCAAAGATGACAGGACGATGGTGGGCAAGCGCACCCTTCAGCAGAAACAGGTAGATAGATTTCATCCATCGGGAGATGACGGACTCCTTGGCATTGTCCTTGACGGCCTGACCTGTCTTCTTCTTGCCCAGGAGATAGCTGCACATCACGGGAGTGAGCGTTAGGGCAACGACAGTAGAGGAGGCGAGGGCGACGATGAAGGCTATGCCAAGAGGAACGAGCATGCGGCCCTCCATGCCAGAGAGGAAGAAGAGGGGCGCAAAGCTTGCCACGATGATGAGCGTGGAGTTGAGTATGGGCATGCGCACTTCGCTCGATGCCTTGAAGATGACATCGATGGGCTTCTTGCGGATATGGGAAGGGAGGCTGTTGTTCTCCCGTATGCGTTTGTACACATTCTCCACGTCAACGATGGCATCGTCAACAAGCGATCCGATAGCTATGCAGAGTCCGCCGAGGCTCATGGTGTTGATGGTAAGGCCAAGGACGTGCAGCACCAGAATGGAGGTGAGCAAAGCTATGGGTATGGTGACGAGCGAGATGACGGTAGTCCTCACATTGGCAAGGAAGAGGAAGAGTATGACAACTACGAAGATGGCTCCTTCCATGAGAGCCTGCCGCACATTGTTGACACTGCTCTCTATGAAGCGTGACTGGCGATACACATCGGAGTGTATCTCTATGTCGCTTGGCAGCTGGTGGCTCAGTTCGTTAAGAGCCAGGTCTATTTTCTCTGTCAGGTCGATGGTAGAAATATTGGGCTGTTTGGTCACGGTGAGCACTACTGATGGGTGGGCATTGTAAGAAGCCACTCCTGTCTTTGGTGCATGATTGCCCACCTTCACCTCTGCTATGTCAGCGAGAGTGATGGCTTCCCCTGACTCTGTGCGCTTGACGAGCGAAGCAGATAGGAGTCCTGTGTCGTGGGAGGAGAGCATGCCGCGGATGATATATTCGTTGCCATACTCATAGAGGATGCCTCCGGAGACATTGCGGTTCATGTCGGCTACGGCTGCTGTCACGTCGGAGAGCGACACTCCGAAGTGTCTCATCTTTTCGGGTGAGAGCAGTATCTGGTATTCCTTGACCTCTCCGCCAAGGACGGAAACCTGTGCCACACCTCCTGTGGCAAGAAGGCGAGGGCGTATGGTCCAGTCGGCGAGGGTACGTAGGTCGCGCAGAGAAGTGGTGTCGGAGGTGAGGCTTATGGTCATCAGTTCGCCGAGAATGGACGACTGAGGCCCCAGGGTTGGAGCTCCCACTCCTTCGGGCAGAAGTGCGGAGGCTGCTGCCAACTTTTCTGACACTATCTGACGGGCACGGTAGATGTCGGTGCCCCATTCAAACTCCACCCATACGACAGAGAATCCCGTGGTAGACGAAGAACGCACTCGCCTCACGTCTGTAGCGCCATTGAGCGATGTCTCCACAGGAAAGGTGACGAGACGTTCCACCTCTTCCGGAGCCATGCCGTTGGCTTCTGTCATCACAACTACAGTAGGAGCGTTGAGGTCGGGGAAAACGTCCACCTCCATGCGTGACGATGTGTATATGCCGACAAACATGAGTAGCGCTGCAGCCA
>JAEDNQ010000053.1 GCA_016302435.1 Bacteroidaceae bacterium | reverse complement strand
GGAAGTGATGTTCGTATGTTGGAAGTGATACCCCATTTATTGGAGCTATGTATGGTCTTCCGGCATAATGCCGGGGTCTGCTTTGGTAGCTTCCACAGTCGACCTTACAACACCGTTAGCCAGAGCTGTTTCCAAGCAGTCACCCTTCTTGATGTTGCTGATGTCCGTGACGACACGCCCATTCACTTTCGTGATGCTGTAGCCGAGCCGCAGTATGGTCATGGGGTCAGCTGTTTTGGTCTTTGCCTCAGCCAGTTCTATGCGTCTCCACTCTCGGCTGATGATATTAGCCGATGCCGCTTTGAGCCGTTGTAGAGCCATGTCAATCTTGTTGCGCTCCTTGTCTGCCATCTGTGTTGCCTTTGCCTCTATGGCGGTCATGATGCGAGCTATCTTCACCTCTTCTCGTGCAGTGTAGTTAGCGCACGATGCAGGCAGGCGGTTGGTCAGCATCCTCAGTCGTGTTTTCTCATCATCCACGATGCGTGCGGCAGTCGTGTTGATGAGGTCTTCCATGTCGAGTATCATGTTCAGCTCAGCCTCTTGGTGCTGAATGATAAACTCGGCGGCGGCGGTAGGAGTCTTCACTCGTGTGTGAGAGACGAGGTCGATGATGGTGTCGTCCCTCTCGTGTCCTATGCCAGTGATGACAGGCAGCGGAAACTGAGCTACGTTCTCTGCCAGTTCGAGGCTGTCAAAAGCGTTGAGGTCAGATGTAGAGCCACCACCTCGGGTGATGACCACTACGTCCCATAAGCCTGCCTGCTCCGCTATGCGGTTGAGCGCGTTGATGACGCTCAGCTCTGTCTCATTGCCCTGCATGCTGGCTGGAAAGAGCGACGTTTCGAAAGCCAAGCCTGCAGAATTGTTGTACAGCTGGTTGCAGAAGTCGCCATATCCGGCAGCTGTAGCAGATGAGATGACGGCTATGCGCTTCATGAGGCGAGGCAGCGGCAGTTCCTTGTTCATGGTGAAGACACCTTCATCCCTCAGTCGCTGGATTATTTCCATGCGTCGGCGCGCCATGTCACCGAGTGTGTACGTCGGGTCGATGTCGATGATGTTGAGCGAGAAGCCATACAACTCATGAAAAGTCACCTTGACCTCCACCAGTATCTCCATGCCTGCAGCGAGCCTCTGTCCTGTAGCTCTTTCGAATGTAGGCCTTAACAGATTCCATGTCGTCGCCCACACCTGAGCTTTTGCCCTTGCTTCAATGTCGTGCGTCTTAGGGTCCTTCTGCACCAGCTCCATGTAGCAATGCCTGTTGGCTTGCATTTCACTTATCTCAGCCTTAACCCAGTATGTTTGGTCGAGTGTCATCTGGAGTGTGCGCTTGACTATGTAGTTGAGTTCGTAGAGAGTCAGAGTCTTCATATTGTAGGTCTTTTACCATTGAGCATTCGGAGGAATGTGGAGTAGTCGCGGTCTATGTGGCTGAGTTCATAGTGTTCTATCTTCAGCGAGAACTGTGCAGGCAGGTCTTCCAAGCCGAAATATTCCTTGAAGATGCATGCTGCATTGAAAGCCATGTCCTCCTTTCTCTTGATGAGGCTGGTGCAGCATCGTCGTGTCAGCTCTGCGTCCTCACTCATCTTGAGAGTCTTGAAGATGGTGAAGTATGCTAATGGCGAGCCCGTCGTCAGCAAGATGGCAATCCTCTGTTCGGCTGTGTTGATGCCAAAAGCGTCCAGCATGGTCTCTATCTGTTCCTCAGTCACCAGCAGCGGGACTGTCATCATGGCTATTTTGGTCAGAGCCTCTGGCTGATGTGCGGCAAGATGGTCTTTTATCCTCCTGCACCCCTCCGTGTCAAATCGGAGTCTGCCAGACTGAGCGAGGCCCTTTGCTGCCACGATGCAAGTGATCATGGCTTTGCTCTTATATAATATAATGTGTGCCAGTGCCTCCCAGAAGAGGTCACAGTCATCTATTGTTGGCAGTAGCTGCTCTCTCAGAAACTTTACAGTCAGTCTGAACTGCATGTTGGACATCTTGTCCAAGGCTGTTGTGAGGGAGGGCCAGCTGCGGCTGAGGATGAGTTGGCGGAGGTAATCTTGCGGTATCATCATGTGGAGGGAGTTTTGAGGGTGATGAGGCGTAGCGGCAGGGCTTTTCCTGACTATCCAGTCTTTCCTGCTTTTCCTGACTATCCGGTCTTACCTTGTCAGCGAGAACTTCATGCTTACTCCGAAGTCGGCTGTGGTAGTTGGGAATGACGACTGCGAGACGATAGGTATGTTCTTCTGCCAGTCGAGGAAGCCCGACATGGTGAGCATGCGGCTGAACGTGTAGTCAGCAGAGAGCGAGATCTTGTATGCTGTCGAACCGCTGGTGGCAGTAGTGATTGCTGTCTGGATGTTGCGGTTGAGAGCGTTCTGCATGCGATAAGAGAAGTCTGCCCTGATGTTCAGGTCGTGGCTGACAGAGCCTCGAGTTCGAGCCGATGTCTTGTTTGTGGCGCTCTTGTCGTCGTCCTGTGCTTTTCCCGACTTCGACTTTGACTTCTTCTTCGACTTCTTGTAGTCAGGATTTTGGATGTTCTTAGCTCCAAAGAGGTTGAGGTCTTTGAGCTTGTATCCCAGTCCGATGACGATGTCGTTGGAGAAGTTTTCGGTGAGAGCCACACTGGTCATGGAGAGGTTGAGCGTGCGTATCTTCTTATACTCTGCCTTGGCTGTCAGACCATTGTTGAAGGTCATGTCTACACCGATGAGAGGTGAGAAGGACTCGTTGATGCTCACCGTCGAAACGTTGTACATAGAGCTTGGGACAGGGTTGCCAGTTGTCACGTCGCTGATGAATCCCCATTCGCCCATGTACTCCATGTAGTTGGAGTATGAGTTGTATGCACCCACAGAGTACACGCTCTTGTAGGCGTGGTTGATGTTGAAGCTCTTGAAGTGCTCTCCTATCCATGGCGACAGTTTAGTCAAGCCGCTGTACTTGATAGTCCAGTTGGGCATGAGCCTTGAGAGCGTAGGGAAGATGTCGAGAGGCGTTGAGATGGCATTCTTGCCGCAGTAGGCAGCGAGGAAGGCTGGCACCATGACATCTGCCGAGTATATGTCCACACCGCCGTTCTCAGCGTTGTATGGCTTTCCTGCCCATTCTTCTCCCGCACTGGCAGGGTAGGTCATCTGGGCATATTTGTTTTCCAGTCGTCCCTTGACGATGGAGAGGTTGCTGAGGAACTTCTCAAAGTGCTTAGAGCGGTAGTTGTCGTTGATGCCTCCGTTAGAGCCGAAGGCCGAGCCTATTGACACTACCGTCATGCTGAAGCTACCGCTCTGAGTCGTCGGCATGCCATCATACATGAACTGTATGCTCTTCGTCTTGTTGGTGGTGCGGCTGGCGCTGAGGTCTATCTTCAGGTCCCTGATAGGTTCGAGGGTAGCCTTCAGCTGGAGGTCTTCCATGGCTGCCGTGGTGGCAGGAGTGGTGATGTTGCTGTCGTTCATCATAAGCCATCCGTTTCTGGCAGCCTTGTCTATGTAGCCGTCACCCACCGCGCCGAAGGCAAAGCCGAGGCCTGGGGAGAGGCCCATGCCCGTGCTCTTCTGTCCGAAGGCATCACCCACCTCTGTCTTGAATCCAGGCAGAGTGAGGGCATAGGTGTTGCGGTAAGAGATGCTGACATTGCGCAGCATGGTGAGACCTCGGGCGAAGACCTGAGCCGTCTTGTACCAGCTCAGTTGGTCGAGAGGAGTCTTAGCCACTACCGACACCTTGATAGGCACCGTGTCGTGGTTCACAATCTTGATGGTGTTGGCGTCCACCTTCTTATATTTAAGCTCATACGACCTGCCTTCCTTCGTTGTAGCCCTCACGATGATGCGTTTGCTGTTCTGTCCGTGCTTGACTTCCACGTCAGTAGAGTCGTTGAGCGTCACCTCTTTGGTGAATCCCTTCTTCTTGCTTGCCGCCTTGCCACCGTCCTTGCTGTCCGCCTCGTCAGAGTTGCCCTTGTCGCCTTTTCCGTCCTTGGCATTCTTGCTGTCTTTGGCACTCTTGCTGTCTTTGTCGTTCTTGTTGTTTGTCCTTGATGTCCTTGACCCATTGCGAGAGTTAGCCGTGCTGTTCTTGCTGCCCGAGAAGCGTTTCTCCACGTCGGCCAGGAACTTCCACTTCTTGTAGAGGTTCTCAAGGTTGAACTTACCGTTGATGTTGACCGTGCGCTGCGAACTTGCCGTGTGTCCGAGCGAAGTGCCGTCCTCCAGCTCTGTGCCGCGAGTCCAGTTGTAGTTGGCGTTGTACGAACCGTCGGCTGTGATCCAGTCGAAGCAAGGTATCTTGTTGAACGGCACCTGGTAAGAGCCAGTGAAGGTGCTGCGGTATGTCAGCGGTCGACCGAAGGAAGCGAAGCTTCTCTTCACCGAGTCTTTCCATGCCGCATATTCATCGGGGTAGAGGTTTTTGTTGACCACAGTGTACGGTTCCTCTATCTCCGCATGAGTAGACGATGTCCATGAGAGTTTGAGAGCCTTGAAGATGTCCCATCTGATGGTCAGGTCCCTGTTCCAGAGAATCTGGTCAGAGAAGACCACAGGCAGCTTAGTGCCAGCGTCGATGTCCCTTTCCTGGAACTCATAGTAGCTGCGTGAGATGTCGGAGTTGAAACCAATGCTCTGCGGTAGCCACTGCAGGTTTTGCGCCTTGATGATGTCAAGCCATTTAGACTTGCCCTTCATGTTCTTGAAGGGTTCCCAAGCCTTGAACTTTGGCGAGTAGTTGTAAGAGAAGTTAAGTTTCCAGTTCTCCTCGTTTTCATATACAGTAGTTTCACCTGTCTTGTACTTCTGGCTGTAGCTGTAGCTGACAGAGAAGTTGGCAGGGTCGTACGGCATGGGCTTGCGGCTCTGGATGCCCGACTTCCAGTTGCTCAACGAGAAGTTCTTGTTTTTCACCACCGACTCTGTGAGGCTGCTCAGCGAGTCACGAGCCGACTGGTTTTCACACTCGTTGAGAGCGTCCTTAAGCAGCATGTCAGTGTCAAACGGATTGTACTTAGGCGAAATCTTCTGCCATGAGTAAGAGTAGTAGAGCGGCAGCGTCATCTTCCACTTGGAGGGGAAGAACTTGCCCAGCTCAAACTGTGTCGTGATGCTCCATTCGTAGAGGTTGTCGTCACGCCTCTCGTTGATGCCTTCCTCCAGTCCTCCGAAGCCAGCCGTCTCCACGTGTCCTGTCATGTTGACCGAGCCGAAGTCGGAGAGCTGCACGTTGAGGTTGCCCTGGGCTGCCCATCCACCGTCGTTGGAGAAGTCCTGCATGCGCAGTTCATTGACCCAGACCTCCACGCTGCCCGTGCGGCGGCCGTTGTTTCGCACACCTATCATCATGGTCTTCACCTCGCCGAGCGACGGATTGCCGATGACGCTGACCTTGTTGTTCGGCTTGTTCTTGTCGTAGGCATAGTAGAGCGTTGTGTAGCTCGCTTCGCCTCTTGCCTTTGCCTTGTTGCGCTCATGCTTCAGGTCGGTGAGCACACTGAAGTCAATGTCCAGCATGTTCTCCTCGGGCCATACTGCTGTGCAGCCCTGAGTAGTGTAGGTGTCATAGTGTCCGGCAGGAGTCAGTCGGAGCGGTATCTCATATTCGTAGTAGTTGCTCTTGTAGTCGCTGCCCAATCTCACGAAGACACTCATCTGGTTGTCCTGCAACTCGTTGTCCCCTTCCATCGCATTGGCGTGGATGAACATCTGCAGGTGTCGGTAGTTGCGCAGGTCCTTATTCATTGTCTTGTAGACGGCACGTGCGTCGCCAGTGGCAAGATTCTCCACGGTGAGAGCCAGCGCCTGCTCGTTGTCCTGAGTGAGCTGAGGCTGCGATGGGTCGAGAATACGGGTCACGCCAGGAGGCAGCACATAGTTGACGGGAGTCTTGTCGTTGTTCTCCTCTATGTTGACCGTAGAAGCCACGAGAGAGCCGCTGATGCTGGGCTTCTCGCCAGTGTAGAGCGTCTTGGTGTAGTTGCGCCAGTTGCCCTTGACGAGGTCGAGGTTAGCCATGCGGACGACTATAGGCTCAGCAAAGCCAGTCATGTACATGCGCATGAAGCGTATGCTGGAGAAGTCGTTGATGCTTCCCTGCTTCCCCTCATACTGATCTACAGGTATGCGGAAGAGATACCATGTCATGGTCTCCTTATTGCCGTTGCGCAGCGAGACGGAAGTCTCCCTTGAGTCGACGATGAAGTTGCGTCCCACCATCATGTCCTCTGGTCGGAGGCTGACATGATACTCGTAGAAGTTCTCATACTCGTTCATGGTGTAGTCCGAGTTGACATCCTCTGCGTCGGGAGTGCTCTTGTAGGCAGTAGAGTAGCTCTCAGCCGACTCGCTCGTGTTGGGCGAGTTGCCCTCGGGCGAGTTGATGAGTTTGTATCTGTCGAGGATAGAAGTCTGTCGGGCATCGTAGTCGCTGCCGCGGAAATAGTGGTAGTCATCGCCGGCTGGGTCGTTGTACAGCGAGTCGAAGACAGCAGGAGTCACCTTGCTCTTCATCTCGTTGAGATAGTCGGCATAGATGCCGTATGTCCTCTCGTCGGCGTCAGCCAGACCATTGAGACCGATGTCCTGCTTCTGCCTTGCGCCGCTCTCGTTGGAGAAAGAGTAGACTACCGACTTCTCGCTTGGCACGCGTCCCCACACCGTTTCGGTGTAAGTGGCAGCATTGCTGACAGGCATGCCGCTCTCGTAGTATTTCTTTCCGTCCTTGAGAATGTCCTCGCTGATGTCGCCGAGGTTGATGTAGAAGTCACCGCCATAGCGCTTGTCATCCTTAGTGTAGATGAACGGATCCATCATCCAGAACTCGATATACTGCACATTGGCATTTTCGAAGTCACTCTCATTGATGCGTCTCATCATGCCGCCCCATCTCTTCTCAGGGCTGTTCAGACGAGCGTGGTCATCCACGTCGGTGTCAAGGTTGTAGGGGCCACGCTCCTGCGGATAGTAGGCGAGGTTGAGCACGCTCAGCGTGTTGCTCTCTCCCTGATTGGTGTCGCGGTTGGGGTACACCTCTCTCACGTACACCTCTCTCACATAGTGGTTGGAGAGCTGGTCGAGGTCACTCTTTATGTGGCTTGGAGTGAGCGACGAGGAGCGTCGTGTGAAGAGAGGGTCGATGTTATACCATGCCAGGCGCGCACGGTTATAGCCGTAGCGCACATCGTTCGACAGCTTGCCATATTCGAGGTGCGAGGGGGTAGAGGAGAGCATCCAGTCCTTCGGGTTGCTCACGTCAGAGACCTCCTTGTTGTTGTCGAAGTCATCGAGATACGATGCACCTCCCTGCGTCTCCTTCGACTTGCCTGCGTCGAGCTGAGCATATTCGCCCGTGAAGGATATGGACGAGGGAGCCGACAGGTTGAGCAGAGGTATCTTGTCGAGCATGTTGGTCAGCCACTGCGAGTTTTGCTTCCAGTTGAGGTGCAGTCCCCACAGAGTGTTGTTTAGCGGTTCAGCGCCCATGGCCACCTTCGATGTCAGAGGCTTCTCGTTCACCTTGAGGAACGTACCGCCAAAGGACAGACTCTTCGACAGCTCATATTCCCAGTTCAAGCCCACCATGGTCTTTCGCATGGAACCGTACTCGCTGCTCTCCTCAAGGCTGACATTGATATTGGTGCCAGCGTCCAGGATGCTCTGGTTGATGATGGTCACCTCTCCTCCGGCATAGTCCACCGTATAGTCAGTGCCCTCCACGAGAGTCACGCCGCCAGCCGTCACGGTCACTGAGCCCTGCGGAATGGCAGACATGCCATTGCCTATCTGGATAGTGCCCGAGCGCGTAGCCTTGTACTCTCCCATGAGTGTGAACTTATTCTTCTCCGTCACCTGTGTGGCAGCCGTCTTCGTCGAGTCGTAGAGTTCGTCGTAGCAGTACTTGTCAGCCACGGCGTGGTTGCCTATCTTGTCTCTGAGCCACTGTCCGAAAGGTTCAGCCACAGGGAAGATGATACGTCCGTTTTGCGCCTGGATGGTATATCCCTCCAGATAGTCAAACTTACCGTTAGGATTCGTCTTGTTGTTGTTGTCCAGTCGGTCGAGGTTCATCATCTTCAGCAGCGTCGTCTGCTTGAACTGCTCCTCGGGCAGATAGTTGAGGTTGACGCCAGTAGTGTCACTCAGATACTTGATGTCCATCTTGAAGTCCTCCTTCTGTATCGACATGGCTCTGAGCTTGTAGACATTCTTCATCATCAGTCGCCAGTTGGCTATCTTTGGCGAGCTGCTTGTGTTCTTCAGGAGCTTGACATAGAGAGCCTTGTCGCTGTCCTTCTGGTCGGAAGAGAACTCACCTACCTGATATGTCTGTCCGTTGTACGTATACTCATACGCCACGGCCAGAGCCTGATTAGCCTGCATGGATGTCTTCAAGCTTATATATCCGAGGTGTTTGTTGAGCGTATAGTCCGACGAGGTGAGCAGACGAGCGTTCTCCACCTTCTCATATTCCACACCGCCCTGCATGACGGCATCGAGCACAGTTGTTGTCTGGTCAATGTTGCGAGCGTCGGCATAGGTAGTGGTCATGCTGGAGTAGAGGTTATTGCTTGCGTTGCAAGGGTTTGCCACACCTGTTGAAGCCCAGTTGTCATTGCCAATCTTCTTCTGTTCAGCCAGATCCACAAGACCGATGATGTTGCGCGTGTTCTCCGTCTGTCCGCCAGTGTTCGTCACCCACACCTCTATGCGGTTGATGGTGATGCCGCTGGTGATGTTGGGCAGGGTAGAGCATGCCTTGTCGTAGGTGTCGTGGAAGTAGTGGGCGAGGAAGTAGTGGGTGTCCGCCTCGTAGTCGTTCACCTGCATCTCAAAGGGCACGAGCTGGGTGCTTCCCTTGCTGCCCACCGACTTTGACTTTGACTCCTTCTGGCTCACCACCGTCTGCAGCTTGAGCCTGCCAAACTGAAGGTCGGTGCGAATGCCGAAGAGGGCACTCGAACCCCTGATGAGGGAAGAGTTGGTGGGGAAGGTTATGTTACCCGCCTCCAACAGCTTGACTATCTCGTCTTCCTTGCCCTCATAGCTGAGCTTCAGGTTTTTAGAGTCGAAGTCGAACGTAGCGTCGGTGTTATAGTTGATGTTGAAGTCCATCTTGTCTCCCACTTGGGCGTTGACGCTGATGTTGATTTTCTCGTCAAACTCAAACGACTTAGTCGTGCGGTTGCGCTCCGAGAGCGACGGGTCGTCAGTAAACTTGTAGTTATATCCAAACTTCAGTTCCGCGCTACCTTGTGTCTTCACCCTCACGCCTCCAGGACCAAAGATCTTCTCAGCAGGGCCGAGGTCAAAGTGCATGTCGGTAAAGTCAAACTTGTCCTTTCCCTTCGAAGCGAAGAGAGAGTCATTGCGCATCTTGAAGTGGTCGAGGAAGGCCTGTCTCTCCGACCATTTCATATACTCCTCCGGCGTCATCCACCAAGGCTGGCTCAAAAACTTATCCCCCAGCTTTGTGCCCACCTTATACACCCCGGCCTTCTCGTCGTAGACGGCGGTGTCAGGCTTGATGTTCTCAGGGTCTTTGAGATCCATGGCAAACGACTCGGCATGTCCTCCCTGTGGGTAGTCCGTCTTCTTCACCTTGACAGAATCAGCAAGAGCCGCCTCCCTCTCAGGAGCGGCCTCAGCCATGTCAGATGCAGCCACACTATTTATCATCTCTGCCGCATCCATACCAAACGTCACATACCTATTGCTCATTGCGGCAATAGAGCCCACGCTTGTCATGACCAGTAAAATGTATATAATATTTCGAAGAAAGTGCTTCAAGTTCTCTGAATATTGTTAGGCCGTTTACTTCGACCACGTTGTACATGTAAGTAGTGGCGCGATGCAGCCCTGTAATGACGTGCTGATACTCGCCCTGTTTATAATAACGTATGTGTGCGCGTTTTATTGTACGGAAAAGCGAAAAAGTGAAGAGAGGAGAATGGAATATTAGTCAAAAAGCACTATATTTGCAACATCAAAATGACGAACAACAATATTTGTGATATGAAACCAACACTTTTTCTAATCCTTTCAGCCTTGCTACTCAAGGCCACACCCATGTCTGCGCAAGACGAACCGCAGTTTAAGAATGCCGTGGATATAGCCCCCGAAATGTACCCAGGATGGAATCTTGGCAACACCCTCGAACCCGGACCCTACGACTGGATAAGCAATAAGCTCGACTACGAGACAGTCTGGCAGGACACTAAGACCTCTCAGGCCGTCATCGATTTCGTCAAGTCACAGGGCTTCAAGTCAGTGCGCATACCCTGCTCATGGTTTGTCCACATGGATGCCAACTACAATATTGACCCCAAGTGGATGGACCGAGTGCAGGAAGTAGTCGACTACTGCATAAAGGACAGCCTCTACGTCGTCCTCAACGACCACTACGACTCAGGATGGATAGAGAAGTCCTTTGCCGAACAGACACCTGATTCGGTGGACAAGAACAGCTTCATCCTCGGCATGATGTGGAAGCAGATAGCCAATCGCTTCCGCAACTACGACCACCATCTCCTCTTCGCAGGCATGAATGAGCCCGATGCAGCTGGCGACAACAGCAAAGACAAGGATGCCGATGTCAACACCCTCAAGCGCTACCATCAGGCCTTCGTCAGTGCCGTGCGCCAGACAGGAGGCAACAACAAGAAGCGCACCCTCGTCGTCCAAGCACCTTGCACCAACATCGACTTAGCCTCCAAATACGATTTCTTACCCACCGACGCCACTCCACACGCCCTCATGCTCGAAGTGCACTACTACTCACCCTACAACTTCACCATGATGAGCAAGGACGAGACGTGGGACAAGCAAGCCTACTACTGGGGCGAGGGCAACCACTGCAGCGGGTCGGAGCATAATGTCAAATGGGGCGAAGAAGCGGCCATGCAGCACGAGATGGTCTTGATGAATCAGAAATATGCAGGCAAGGGCATACCTGTCATCATGGGCGAATTTGGCACGCTCTGGCGCGTCATGCCAGAAGGCGAGAACCAGGAACTGCACGATGCCTCCGTGCGCTCATGGCACAAGACACTCTGCTACAATGCTGTGCGCAACGGTGTCATCCCCTTCGTCTGGGACACCAACTTCTGCCAACGCCCATCCATGGGCATCCTCAACCGCAAGACCCTCACCGTCTTCAACCCCATAGCCCTCGAAGCCATCATGGAGGGATGCAAGGATGCCACATGGCCGGCGTCTGTGTCGGTCAGTGCGCCCTAAGCGTCTGCCGACCATGGCACATCCTCTGCCTACCTGCTCAGCGGTGCTGCAGCAGGCGTGCCCCTCAGCTATAGCATCATAGAAGAGAAGGGAAGGACGGTTATAGCAAAGTAAGTGGATTCTCTCGACTGCCCGATCTGAGGAGGGGGCTAAAATGACAGCGTGCGCACACTCTGCGGAGTGTGCGCACGCTTCGTTACAGTCGTTACAGTCGTTCCTGACGTTCCTGTCGTGCTTAACGTTCTTGACGTTCTTAACGTTCTTAACGTTCCTGAAGTTCTTAACGTACCCCTCATTCCCCTCTTCTATACCACTCCCTGTGCCATCATGGCGTTGGCCACCTTCATGAAGCCTGCTATGTTGGCACCCTTCACGTAGTCGACATATCCGTTCTCCTGCTTGCCATACTTCACGCACTGCTGATGTATGTTGTGCATGATCTGGTGCAGCTTCTGGTCTACCTCGTCCTCGCTCCAGCTCAGTCTCATGGAGTTCTGGGTCATCTCGAGTCCAGAGGTAGCTACACCTCCTGCGTTGACAGCCTTGCCCGGAGCGAACAGCTGGCCTGCCGCCACAAACTTCTCAGCAGCCTCGGCAGTGCATCCCATGTTGGACACCTCAGCTATGCATATCGGCTTGTTGGCCAAGAGCATGTCGGCATCCTCGCCGTTAAGCTCATTCTGTGTGGCGCATGGCAGTGCTATGTCACACTTCACCTCCCATGGCTTCCTGCCTTCCACAAACTGTGCCTCTGGGAACTCCTCAGCGTATGGAGCGCATATATCATTGCCTGACGCACGCAGCTCAAGCATGTAGGCTATCTTCTCCTCGTTGAGGCCTGCGGGGTCGTAGATGTAACCGTCGGGACCAGAGATGGTGATGACCTTCGCTCCCAGTTCTGTGGCCTTCTTCGCCGCTCCCCATGCCACATTGCCGAATCCGCTTATGGCTATGGTCTTGCCCTTGATGTCGT
The DNA here is from genome assembly GCA_016302435.1 of Bacteroidaceae bacterium. Taxonomy (GTDB): domain Bacteria; phylum Bacteroidota; class Bacteroidia; order Bacteroidales; family Bacteroidaceae; genus Minthosoma. The sequence goes on along the minus strand of JAEDNQ010000053.1, from coordinate 824 downwards.
GGCCGTGGGTGCGCAGCATCTCATTGACGAAGTACAGCGCGCCGTAACCGGTGGCCTCTGGACGGATGAGCGAACCGCCCCATTCTATGCCCTTGCCTGTCAACACACCGTTCCACTGGCGTGTGAGCTTCTTGTACATGCCGAAGAGATAGCCTATCTCCCTGGCTCCTACGCCTATGTCGCCAGCAGGTATATCCTCGTCCGGACCAATATTGTGGTAAAGCTCTGTCATGAAAGCCTGGCAGAAACGCATCACCTCTCCTGCCGACCTTCCGCGGATGGAGAAGTCCGAACCGCCCTTGCCACCGCCCATAGGCAGGGTGGTGAGCGCATTCTTGAACGTCTGCTCAAAGCCTAAGAACTTCAAAATGGACAGATTGACCGATGAGTGGAAGCGCAGGCCGCCCTTGTAAGGACCAATGGCACTGTTGAACTGCACTCGGTAGCCGAGGTTGACATGTATCTCGCCCTTGTCGTCCACCCATGGCACACGGAAGGTGATGATGCGCTCAGGCTCCACCAGTCGCTCTATGATTCTTGCTTTCTCAAATTCGGGGTGCTGGTTGTACACGTCCTTGACTGACATCAGCACTTCTCTCACTGCCTGAAGATATTCAAGCTCACCTGGATGCTTGCGCTCCAGCTCCTGCATGATTTTCTCAACTTCCATAGTGTTTATTTTATTTATAAGGTTTGTAATTACTCCCGACGGTCCAACTTCGTTGCCGTTAGAGGTTTCGATTGTTATGTATGTTGGTCGTTGCCGTTAGAGGTTTCGATTGTTATATATGTTGGTCGTTGCCGTTAGAGGTTTCGATTGTTAT
>JAEDNQ010000052.1 GCA_016302435.1 Bacteroidaceae bacterium | reverse complement strand
AGAGGCTTCTGTTTAGGGAGTGGAGTTGCTGCAGTATCCCAATCTTGTGTGATTTCCCACTTGGCCTTTAGAGCCAGAGCTTCGGGATAGTAGAAGACCTCTTCGGGTTGGAGTTGGGTGTCGTAGTCGCCTGTGTCCCATTCCCCGTTTCCGTTGCGGTCATAGAAGAGTCGGAGGTAGTATGTGCCAGGGTTTATAAAGTAGAAGTCGGCCTTGCCGTCCCGCGCTTTGATGGTCTTGACGGGTTTGTCGCTTCCATCGAGAAGTTGTACGATGGCTGTGGTGTCAGCATTGTGCAGGATGACGAAGAGAGTGGAGTAGGAATCCATCTTCTTCATGTTGACGACTATCTTGCGTGCTTCACACCGTTTGCCGTAAATGTTGACAAAGGCAGCTGTGTCTATGTTTATCTGGTAGACAGAGTCTGGTTCCCATTCGGCATAGAGACGGTATCTCATGATGTCGTCTGGTACGGGGCGGAAGAGGAATCGTGTGGGGCGGAAGGTGCTATCCTCCTTGGTGCTGAAGTGTATCTTGGAGAGGTCGAAAGAGTCGAGTGGCTCTTCGAAGATGAAGTCGACATTTTTGTCGGGATCCATTGAGGAAACCCCGTTGAGTTTGTAGGAGAGGAACTCTTCTGGCATGGGAGGAATGACAATATCCTCCTCTTTCTCGTCTTTCTTCCTGCGTTTCTTTTTCTCTTGTTTATTAGAGTTCTCTTCAGATATTTCTGAGGAAATTTTGGCTTCCATGATACTGTCAGCATCCACATCAGCAGTACCTTCCTTCTCTGCCTTGCGCGCGGCACGCTTCTCATCTTTGAGGCGTTGTTTGTACTCCTTCACCCACTCGTCATATTTCTCTTTAGCTTCCTTCTCCATCTTGGCCTTTGTCAGTTTGGGTACGAGATAGAGGGTGTCGGTGTTGAGGACGAGTTGGCCGAGGGTGTCTGAGGCATAGAAGTCCAGTTGGATGTTCAGAGTGTCAATGTTGTACACGAGCGAGTCGCGTATCCAATAGTGGAGGGTGTCCTTCCTTTCATTGGCATCTATGATGAAGGCATCGTCGGCGTTGAAGTTGAGTCCTGTCAGTCGTGGCAGGGTGTCGCTTGGTGCTGTGAAGTAGATGGAGAACTGCTGGAGGGTAGGTCGTTCGGTCTTGAGAAGGAAGCGGTCCTGCACCTTAGAGTTGAAGGCGAGGAGCACAATGTCGTCAGGGTAGAAGTGTGTGTAGGGTACCCAGATGATGGAGTCATAGTGGATGCTGTCATGCCAGATTGTGTCGGGGCGCACGTCTGGCTTGCTTGCAGTGGATAGCACTCTTTCCGAGAAGGCCACCATTTCTGACTTCTGGTCGTAGATGTAGTTCTGATTCTGGTCGTTGAGGGCGAAGGCGCGATATTTGCCAGGCGAGAGTCCCTTGACGATAAACTGTCCGCGACTGTCTGTGCGTGAGATGCGTTCAAACGGTTTAGTCTTGAAGACTGAGTCGTGGAGGAAGACCACACTGTCAGTCTCGTTGCCGACCTTATACATGCCTACGAGCATACCCTTGATGGGTTCGAGGTTGCTGGCATCAAGTACGCTGCCCGACATCTGGAAGGTGTCGACCTGCGCTCCTGTAGAGAAGGTGAAGGCGAAGTTGCCAAAGGGGTTGCCTTCATTGTTGTCCTGTATGGCATCGGCAAAGTCGATGGTGTAGGTCATGTCCTGTTTGAGGCTGTCGTTCAGTTTGATGGTCACTTTGTGCCCATCAGCCTCTATCTCTGGCTGTTCTATTTGCGGAGGAGAGATGACGACCTTCTCTGAAGGATTGTCTATCTTCACTATCTCGTCAAACTCGATGACTATCTTCTTGGCATTCTTCTCGTTGGCAGCGCCAAGCTTGGGCGATGTCTTGACAATCTTAGGTGGTGTCTCGTCGTAAGGGCCGCCATCAGGACTGCCAATGCGGGCGCATGCTGCGGTAAGAGTCAATGCAAGCAGCAGAGCCACTGTCAGCGGAAGGGCTAAGAGTGGCTGTGCTGCGATGAGACGTCTGATCTGCTGCAGGTGTATGTGCAGGAGCTGGATTAATGAGGTATGACTGTTGTTTTTCTTCATTAGTCGTTTGTTGTTTGACCAGTATGTGCTTCTTGCAGATATTGAAATAGAGGGTGGAGGCGTGCCGCCTCCTTGCAGGATGGGACTATTTGCCGTTCATCTGCATGAGTTCGTCGATATACTGTCTTGAGTTGCTGAGGCGAGGTATCTTGTGCTGTCCGCCGAGTTTTCCTTTGCCTTTGAGCCATTCGTCGAAGAGTCCTGGACGTGCCACGATGACCTCAAGCGGCTGCAGCGTGATGTCCTTGTGGCGCTTAGCTTCATAGTCGGAGTTGATGGCTTGCAGCGAGCGGTCGAGGATGGTGGCGAACTCATCTATGGAGCAAGGCATCTTGGCGAAGTCGATGATCCATTGGTGTCTGCACTTGGCATTGCTGTCCATGAAGATGGGTGCTGCTGTGTAGTCTTTCACTTGTGCACCAGTGGCCACACATGCTTGCAGTAGGCCTTTCTCTGCATTGTCTACTATAAGCTCTTCGCCGAAGGCATTGATGAAGTGCTTAGTGCGTCCCGTGATGCAGAACTTGTAGGGGTTCTTCTGTGAGAACTTGACAGTGTCGCCTATCATATATCTCCAGAGTCCGCAGGTTGTGCTGATAATCATGGCGTAGTTGACACCTGGCTCAACTTCCCAGAGAGGTACGACCTTCGACTCGTCTGCAGGGTAGCCGTTGGCATCGAGATTATCCATGGGGCAGAACTCGTAGAAGACTCCGTAGTCAATCATCAGCGTCATGTTAGGGTCGCTGAGGTCTGTCTGTATGCCGAAGAAGCCTTCGCTGGCGTTATATGTCTCCATATAGTGCATGCCTGGGAGGCCGATTATGCTCTTGTACTGCTCGCGGTAGGGAGTGAAGGCCACACCGCCGTGGAAGAATACTTCGAGGTTGGGCCATATCTCATCGAGCCGGTCGGTTTCCTTGAGTTCCATGATGCGCTTGAGCACGCTGAGCATCCATGATGGCACACCACTGATATTGGTGATGTTCATGTCCATGGCGGCGTGGGCTATCTTGTCGCGTTTCTCCTCAAAGTCGCTTAGCAGGGCAATGCTCTTTTTGGGCACTCTTATGATGCGTGCGGCGTTTGGGATATTTTCTATGAGAATGGCGCTGAGGTCGCCAACGAGGCTGTTGGGAGTGTTCAGGTTTGGTGCGTGGCTGCCGCCGAGTATGAGGCTTTTGCCAGAGAAGAGTCGACTGTGTGGATTTATGTTGAGGTAGCTCACTACGCAGTCCGTGCCTCCGCGGTAGTGGATGTTCTTGAGTCCTTCGCCACTTACTGGGATGAACTTGCTCTTGTCGTTGGTGGTGCCGGATGACTTGGCGTACCATCTCACCACACCTGGCCAGAGAATGTTCTCCTTGCCTTCTCTCATTTGGTGTATGTATTTTTTCAGCTCCTCATAGGTGTTGACGTGTACGTTTTGTCTGAACTGCTCGTATGTCTCTATGTGGGCATAGTCGTGCTCTTTTCCCCATAGGGTCTTGATGCCGCGGCGGATGAGGTGGCGGAAAGTCTTCAACTGCAGCTCTTTGGCGTCGGTGGCATATTTGTTGAGCTGTTTCTGTCGTCTGGAGAAGTATATCTTGTTGAGTATTCCTGTAGCGTTCATTGTTGTGAGGTGGGGTAGATTGGGTTTTATCCTTCTTTGCCTGCTTTTGCTTTTTTGAGGCCTGCCTGGAAACTTCGGTCTTTCTTTACTTTTTGCAGTGCATGTTTGGCTGCTTCTTGGTCGCTTTCTTTTTTGCTGTAGCCGTTGCCTGTGCCGCATGGCACCTCTTCTATGAAGACTTGTGAGTGGAACACAGGAGAGTTGCTCTCTTTGTCGCGGCTTTCCTTCTGTTCAAATCGGAATCGGAATTGATTCTTCTGGCACCATTCTATGAGTGCGCTCTTGAAGTTAGAAGGTCGGCTTGCCACTTCGTCGATGTTGACGTACTTCCTGAACACTTGACTTTCGAGGAAGCGCTGGCAGTAGCTGTATCCTCTGTCGAGGTATATGGCACCGATGAAGGCTTCGAAGGCGTTGCCGCCCATGAAGCTGTTGTGTGCGTTGTTAACTGTGCCTGAGTGCTTCACGAGTGCGTCGAGTCCTATCTTGTGTGACAGCTCGTTGAGCGAGCTTCGGCAAACGAGTCGGCTACGGAGGTCGGTGAGGAATCCTTCCTGCTTGTTAGCGTAGTGTTTGTAGAGAATGTCAGCCACGATCGCTCCGAGAATGGCGTCGCCGAGGTATTCGAGGCGCTCGTTGTTGACATGTGATATTGCTGCAGGTTGTCTGAATCCTTCTTTGCGTCGCTCTTTGCGCAGTTCGTTTCGTTCTTTGCCTCTGGCTTGTTTGAGTTTCTGCTCGTATCTTTCGTGTGCCACTGACTTATGGAGAAGGGCCAGTTGGTAAAGTTTGATGTTGTGCGGGCAGAATCCTAAGATTTTCTTTATCTGCAAAAAAGGCTTCTTTTCAGATACGAAAAGAAGCCTAATGTTATCTAGTAGATCTGAAATCACCATATTATTGGTATTTCTTGAAGATTACACTTGCATTGTGACCTCCGAAGCCGAATGTGTTGCTGAGTGCAACTCTTACTTCGCGCTCCTGTGCCTTGTTGAAGGTGAAGTTGAGGTTGTAGTCAATCTCTGGGTCTTCGTCTCCCTCAGCGTGGTTGATAGTTGGTGGTACAATGTCGTTCTTAACAGCGAGTACGCTGATCATAGCCTCTACAGCTCCGGCTGCTCCGAGGAGGTGTCCGGTCATAGACTTTGTTGAGCTGATGTTGAGCTTGTAAGCTGCATCGCCAAACACTTCCTTGATGGCCTTGGCTTCAGAGATGTCTCCCACGTGGGTTGAAGTGCCGTGAACGTTGATGTAGTCAACGTCTTCTGGCTTCAGGCCTGCGTCTTTGAGTGCGCGCTCCATGACGAGCTTTGCACCGAGACCCTCTGGATGAGTGGCTGTGATGTGATAAGCGTCGGCTGACATGCCTGCGCCTACCATTTCTGCGTATATCTTCGCTCCACGCGCTTTGGCGTGTTCCAGTTCTTCGAGAATGAGGATGCCTGCGCCTTCACCCATGACGAATCCATCGCGGCTTGCGCTGAATGGACGGCTTGCCTTCTCTGGCTCTTCGTTGAGGGTGGAGAGTGCCTTCATAGCGTTGAAGCCACCTACACCAGAAGCCCAGATTGCAGCCTCAGCACCTCCTGTTACGATAGCATTGGCCTTACCGAGTCTGATGAGGTTGAATGCGTCAGCGAGGGCATTGGATGAAGAAGCACATGCTGAAGTTGTTGTGTAGTTTGGTCCGTGGAATCCATACTGTATAGAGATGTGGCCAGACGCGATGTCGGCAATCATCTTTGGGATGAAGAATGGATTGAACTTAGGGCCGAGCTGAGGTCCTGTGACAGCATAGTTGCCTGCTTCCTCTTCGAAGGTTTTGATACCTCCGATACCTACACCGAGCACAACTCCGATCTCGTTCTTGTCGACAGTCTCGTTGGCCAAAAGACCTGAGTCATCGATGGCCATCTTGGCTGCGGCAAGTGCATACTGGGTGTAGATGTCCATCTTGCGGGCTTCCTTGCGGTCGATATAGTCGGCTGCATTGAATCCCTTCACCTCGCATGCGAACTGAGTCTTGAACTGTGAAGCGTCAAAATGAGTAATAGGGCCAGCGCCGCTCTTGCCTGCCTTGAGGTTTTCCCAAGACTCCTCAGCTGTGTTGCCAAGTGGAGTCAGGGCGCCAATACCTGTTACAACAACTCTCTTCAATTCCATAATTACTTAGCGTTAGCTTCGATGTAAGCGATAGCGTCACCTACAGTAGCAATCTTCTCAGCCTGGTCGTCTGGAATGTTGATACCGAAAGCCTTCTCGAACTCCATGATGAGCTCAACAGTGTCGAGTGAGTCAGCACCGAGGTCGTTTGTGAAAGATGCTTCTGGCTTTACTTCTGCTTCGTCAACGTTGAGCTTCTCAACGATGATTGATTTAACTCTTGATTCAATTTCAGACATAATTGTAAATTTTAATTGTTAATATTATTGTTATTTCTTTTTCTGTGCGATGTCACACGCAAATGTGCCTTTCTACACGTTTCAGCTGCAAAGTTATAAAGTTTTCTTCAAATGGCGAACATTTTTTTGCTATAAAAAATAAAAATCTGCACAATTAGAGCGTTAATTGTGCAGATTTGAACTTTATAAGTGCTGTTTTTTACTCTGTAGATTGCAAAATCATTCGTCGCGGTTGGCTCTCTTGCGTTCGAGGTGGTCGAGGATAATCTTTCGGATTCTCATGCTCTTGGGAGTCACTTCGACATATTCGTCAGCTTTGATATACTCCAGAGCCTCTTCGAGAGAGAGGATGACTGGTGGTATGATGCGTGCTTTTTCGTCAGTGCCGCTGGCTCTGACGTTGGTGAGCTGCTTAGCCTTGGTCACGTTGATGACGAGGTCAATCTCGTGAACGTGTTCTCCGACGACCTGCCCTGCATAGACGGTGTCTTGAGGTGAGATGAAGAATTTGCCTCTGTCCTGAAGGTGGTCGATGGCATAGGCGAATGCTGTGCCAGACTCGAGGGCTATGAGCGAGCCGTTGGTGCGTCGTGTCACTTCGCCCTTGAAGGGCTGGTAGTTTTTGAAGCGGTGTGCCATGATGGCTTCTCCTTGGCTGGCGGTGAGCACGTTGGTGCGGAGTCCGATGATGCCTCTCGATGGTATCTCAAACTCTATGTTGACTCTCTCGCCCTGTGCCTCCATGCTGGTCATCTCTCCCTTGCGTCGTGTGACCATGTCTATCATCTTGCTGGCAAACTCTTCGGGCACATTGATGGTGAGTTCCTCTATAGGTTCGTGTTTCACTCCGCCTATCTCTTTGAAGATGACCTGTGGCTGTCCGACCTGGAGCTCATATCCTTCGCGGCGCATGGTCTCGATGAGCACAGACAGGTGCAGCACGCCTCGTCCGCTGACTATCCACTGGTCGGTGGTGCCTTCCTTGAGCTGCACTCTCAGAGCGAGGTTCTTCTCCAACTCCTTGTAGAGTCGGTCTCCGATGTGGCGGCTGGTGCAGAATTTTCCTTCTTTGCCGAAGAAGGGAGAGTTGTTGATGGTGAAAAGCATCGACATGGTCGGTTCGTCGATGGAGATGGTCGGCATGGCTTCAGGAGTCTCGAAGTCGCAGATGGTGTCGCCGATTTCGAAGTTGCTGAGTCCGATGACGGCGCAAATGTCTCCTGAGCACACTTCCTCCGTGGCTCTATGTCCCATGCCCTCAAAGGTGTGCAGTTCCTTGATTTTTGTTTTCTCCACAGTGCCGTTGCGGTGTACGATGGAGATGTTCTGTCCCGACTTGAGGCATCCTCTGTGCACTCTTCCCACGGCTATGCGTCCTGTGTAGGTAGAGTAGTCGAGCGATGTGATGAGCATCTGAGGTGTGCCCTCTATCTGTTGGGGGGCTGGTATGTTGTCGATGATGACGTCGAGCAGATAAGTTATGTCGTTTGTGGGTTTGTCATAGTCAGGTCCCATCCATCCCATTTTGGCCGAACCGTATACGACGGGGAAGTCGAGCTGTTCCTCTGTGGCGTTGAGCGAGCACATGAGGTCGAAGACCATTTCGTAGACCTCCTCTGGTCGGCAGTTGGGTTTGTCCACCTTGTTGACGACGACAACAGGCTTGAGGCCTATCTCGAGAGCCTTTTGCAACACAAATCGTGTCTGAGGCATAGGTCCTTCAAAGGCATCGACGAGCAGGATACATCCGTCAGCCATGTTGAGCACTCGTTCCACCTCGCCTCCGAAGTCGGAGTGCCCCGGAGTGTCGATGACGTTGATCTTTGTACCTTTGTAGTTTATTGAGACATTCTTTGAGAGGATAGTTATGCCGCGCTCACGTTCCAGCTCGTTGTTATCCAATATGAGGTCGCCTGTCTGCTGGTTCTCGCGGAAGAGGTTGCCAGCGAGCAACATCTTGTCGACCAGTGTTGTCTTTCCGTGGTCGACGTGTGCAATGATTGCGATGTTTCTGATATCTTGCATGTGGGAATTTTTATAAATCGGGTGCAAAGTTAGGTATTTTCGTTGAAAAGAAAAGAGTGTTTATAAAAAATGTATGTTGAGAGAGCTCATATTCGACCTTTATCAGCCCATTTTGAAAGCTGCAACACAATTTTATGCTTGAAAATTTTTTCAGGTGCAAAGTTTGTCGTACCTTTGCACCCGATTTCTGGCGAGCAGGCCATTCAGCTGAATAGAATACTGGCGCGTCAGACAACACATTATTAATATTTATATATAATACAAACAAACATGTACTTAGATTCAGCAAAGAAGGCAGAGATCTTCGCACAGTATGGTGCCTCTGCTACAGACACAGGTTCTTGCGAGAGCCAGATTGCACTTCTCACTTATCGTATCCAGCACCTCACAGAGCACGTTAAGGCCAACCACAAGGACTACGCCACAAACCGCGCCCTCGTGAAGCTCGTAGGTCAGCGCCGTCGTTTCCTCTCTTACCTCAAGAAGAAGGACATCAACCGCTACCGTGCCATAATCAAGGCTCTCGGACTCCGTAAGTAATTCGCTTGCGCGAACCTGCAAGAAAGAGACAACCGCTACCATCCGAAAGGAAGGCAGCGGTTTTTCTCTTTTTCTCACTTCTTTGCTTGCTTCTGTCTTCGGAGCCATTCCTCCTTCGTGCGGCTCCATCTCTTATGTGTCCATAGCCACATCTCAGGGTGAGCCTTTATGTCTGCTTCAAGAAGGGCGAAGTATCTGTCGGTGAGGCTATTCTCGTCTACCGTGGCGGGGTGGTCCTCCATGGGGATCATGTCCAAGTGGTAGTATCCTCGCTTTGGTCGGCTCATGCGTCCGTACATCATGATGGCGTCGACCTTGCGTCCTATATGTTCCGCTCCAGTGAACACTGCCGTCTCTTGGTGGAGGAAGGGAACGAAGTGGTGAATGCTGTTCCACTTTGGCTTCTGGTCGCTGATGAATCCTACGAGGAACTTCTTGTCTGTCTCTCGCTTCATCTGTATGATGCGCTTGAATGTCTCCTTCATCTCTATGTTGATGCCGCCAAAACGGCTGCGTATGTGCAAGAAGAGCTGGTTGACAGGTTTGTTGTAGATGTGGTGGTATATTTGCGCACTGCTCCTGTTTTCCTGCATGTGGAGTGCGATGGAAGATATCCACTCCCAGTTGCCGAAGTGGCTCAGGTAGAGGAAGCAGAACTGCTGACCGGCGTCAAAACGATTGTTCATGTAGTCGAGCCCACTGAACGTCATGCGCCGTTTGAACTCTTTTTCTGTCATTGAGAGCATCTTTATTGTCTCCACGAAATTGTCGCACAGCTGGTGGTAGAAGCGTTCTTCTATCTCCTTTCTCTCCTTGTCCGTCTTCTCGGGAAAGGCCATCTGCAGATTTTGCCTCACCGTCTTTGTCCTGTATCTGCGCTTTAAGAAAAAGCAGCAGAGGTCTGACATGCCGTATAGAAGCCAGAAGGGTAGTAGGCTGACAAGCCAGAGAGAACCTTTCAAGAGTTTGTATCTGTTCATTGTTGTAATGTTTTTTTTGATGAGTGTGCTATGCTTATGACCTTATCGTCTGCGCGCCTTTCGTCTATTGCATTCTCGTGTGAGTGTATTGTCTATGACCTTATCATCTCTTCCGCCTTTGCCACCACGTCAGCCGAAGAGATATTCATGCAACGCATGTCGCCGTAGGCGCATGGCTTGTTGCCGTATACGGAGCAAGGTCGGCATGGCAGATCGAGCTGCAGTATGCTGTCCTCCCTCTGTCCGAATCCAGTGAAGCCGGCCTTGGGGTGTGTGGCACCCCAGATGGAGAGCACTGGCGTATTGAAGATGGAAGCTAAGTGCATGTTGGCAGAGTCCATGGATATCATAAGGTCGAGCTTTGACATGAGGAGCATCTCATTGCGCAAGCCACCTAGCTTTCCACAGGTGCAGATGATAGCTCCTGGCTCTCCTTCGCGTCCGACAGGCGTATATTCCGCTTCCCATTGTGCGAGTATGCTTTTCTCCTTGTCGCCGGCGCCAAACAGTGCCAGCTTGTATCCCTTGTCGGCAAGGAGGTTGATGACCTCGTGCGTTTTGTAGAGGGGATATACCTTCTGGTCGTGAGCAGCAAAAGGCGCAACACCTATCCATTTCTGTCCCTCCTGCTTGGTTCCCATGACGTTGTTTACGAGCGAGAAATCCTCGTGCTTGGTGTCGATGGCGGTCGTGTCGCTCAGGTCGCATGCAAGGTCGAGCTGCTTGAACACCTCCACGTATCTCTCCGTCATCTTCTTGAGCGGAGCATGCGTCTGGCCACATCCCGTCAGTTCGCGCTTCTCCTTGCGGCCTTTGTCTATCACGGCAATGCGTGTGCCTGCCATTCGGAAACAGGCGCGCAGATATTTTGTTCGGAGCACGTCGTGCAGGTCAGCCACAGCGTCGAAGTCATATTCCTTGAGTTCGCGGAAAAGGCGTGTGATGCCCATGATGCCATCGTACTTGGACAAGTCGACGCCCCTCACCACAACGTTGGAAGGTAGCCACTCGAACATTGGGACGAAGCGGTGGCGTGTCAACATGGTGATGCGCAGATGAGGGTTTTGTGTGGCCAGAGCATTCAGCACGGGCACTGTCATGGCGACATCTCCCATAGCGCTGAATCTCATTATGAGCAGTTTCTTTATTGACATAGAACTCATTGGTATAGGTGGGTTATTGTATTTGTAAAGGAACAAGTCTGGGACACCGCATTTATTGGCGCCATCCATAACTATATGCAAAGATAGCAAGAATAATTGAAATACAATGCCAGAATCCCCGTATTTTGTGAAAACACAGTGCTGTTTCTTCTCTTTTCCCTCACTTTCCCAATCTCCATATAGCTTGGAGCTGCATGTCTTCGCGGTGGTTCGACCTTATTTCCTCAAGTGCAGTTCCTATGCTCTTTCGGTCGAAATAGATGGTTGAGGCTATCTTGGCGTTGAGAGTGAGGTGTCGCCGGAAGAAGGGCACCGAAGCGGCGAGGGCTATGCGTGTGCCCTTGTAGAAGTAGGAGGACGAAGAGAAAGTATAGGGCAGGTTGGTCTCATATCCGTAGAGCCTTGCCTCATAGCTGTCGGTGAAGAATAGGGTGGAGGATAAGCTCACCCATCGTCTGACGCGTGAGTTGCTCCATCTCATGTTCCCCCCGATGCTCCATCCGCTGTGGGAGGGGCTATGGCTTGTAGTGACATGAGTGGCGAGAGCTGTGGCGCGAAGCAGAAAAGAGGAGGATGGCTGGTGTGTCAGTTGGCATTTCACGCTATGTGATGTGCGCCATCCGAGATATACCTTTTCCTTGGAGCCATAGTCCACCTTGATGTCCTTCTGCTTCGCCTTGCACTTGTACCTTACGCTCATGCTGGTAGATGCAGAAGCTGAGTATACCGCCTGCACCATCACCTCAGACGCGTAAGAGCTGGTCGACACACCGCTCTTCTTCCATGGAAAATACATCATGTCAGCATGTGCGTCAAGGACAATGTTGCGCAGAGCGCGCGACGACCATCCCACCATAGCCCCTGCCTCATTTTGTACCAAGGCATTTTCGCCGAAGGCCTTGCCGTTGATGCTGTTGAACTGTGCTTCGTAATATCGGCCGATGAGCGAGAGAGTATTGGAGGAGTTGACCTTCCATCTTATGCAGTTGAGAGTAGCCCAGCCGTTTTGTTTATCTGTGTTGCTCAAGGCAGTCTCTCCGCTCAAGGTCAAGGCTCTGCATCTCCATGAGTAAGCTATGCTGCCAACGACAAAGCGCCTGCCTCGTGAGTTATATCTTCGGTAGGCGCTTGCTTCAGTGTTGAATGTGGGTGACAGAGGGAGACTGAAGGATGTGTAGGCGAGGGTGGCTGAGAGTTGCAGCGGTGTGATGCCCCAGTGGATGTTGGCACCGAAGTCGGTGATGTGTATGTTGCCGCGTTTTGAGCGTTCGAGCAGTGTGCGGTGTAAGCCGTCTGTCTTTAGCGAGGTGATGCCAGTGGAGTCACTCCTTATGGTGGCGTCCGCCGGACGGTATGAGGCGTATGCCGACAGTTCCCATTGGCCGGACTGCAGCGTTGCCGCTGCTCCTCTGAAATAGCCTGTCTCTGACATCGACGAGTGGGGCGAAATACCTTTGTCCATCCTGTCCAGCGAGGTCATCATCATCATCTTGCCCAGTTTGGCGGATGTGTTTACTGCCAGCCCTTTGCCAAAACTTATCTTATAGCATCCTGCCACAGCCTTCTTCAGAACCACGTTGCCCCATAGCCGTACATTCTTCGCCATGACATGTCCTGCCCAGTAGTCTACGCCAGTCTCTCCCGCATCCTTCTCCATCTGAAGTCCGGCGCTCAGGTGGTCTGTGGCTTGCATGGCATAGCGCAGGGAGTGTCGGAAGCGGTCTCCCCTGTATACCTTATTGGGCGACTTCTCCAGTATATATGCATCCACATGTCTGTATCCAGCCTTCGTGTATAGCGGTATGCCTGTGCTCCATGCCAGCTCGTGTCTGCTGTTCCTCAGCATATCTCCTGTGGCAGGCAGGGTATTATTGTCTTTGTGGTGTATTGTCAAGAAATGACGCAGCAGCATCCGTTGTGTGGTGAAGAGCGAAGGCACCATCATCATCTCGCCCAGCGTCTGCATCTCTCCGTTTTTGGCTATATAGTCTAAGATGTCCTTTGCCTGTTCGTCTGTCAAGAATGGCAGTTGCTTCAGCTGTTCCTCTGTTGCCCTGTTTATGTCTATGGGATTGCGGAAAGTCTCATACAGCTCCTCCATCATGTCCTCCTCCATCACATCCTCATCCATGCATTCGCTCATTATCTCTACAACGTCCTCCCATGCGGTGCCAGTCTCTGGCTTTGTCTGCCCTTGAGCCGTGGCGCATGTAAGAAGGAAAAGTAAGGGGACAATGAGGCGGCGAGGGCATTGTAGTTTTGCCCAGTTGCATATATCTATGGATGTCTCATTGCCTTTGTTTGTGAGTGAGGTCATGGTGCGGTTTGGGGAGGATTGGAAGATAAGGATGAGAAATTTGCTTCTATGGTGTGCCTAACACTTGATGCTTGAG
>JAEDNQ010000219.1 GCA_016302435.1 Bacteroidaceae bacterium | reverse complement strand
CGCTCATGTCCCTTATGCTTTTTGTGGCAACGGTAGCCTTGGCGGCAGGAAAAGTTGACAACGACCAGCGCCTCTGGTATGACGCACCCGCAACGGTGTGGCTCGAGGCTCTCCCTGTAGGTAATTCCCGCATGGGAGCTATGGTCTTTGGCGGCACAGAGACAGAACAGATACAGCTCAACGAAGAGACATTCTGGAGCGGTGGACCACACAACAACAACAGTACCTCTTCCCTTCGCTATCTGACAGAGGTGAGAAGTCTCATCTTTGACGATAAGGACAAGGAGGCCTCTGACATCATCAACCGCGAGTTCATCAAGGGACCCCACGGAATGCGCTACCTCACTCTCGGCTGCCTCACCATGCAGTTTGGACATAAGGACGTGAAGAGCTATGTGCGTGACCTTGACCTCCAGACAGCCACCAGCACCACATCCTATATATATAATAATGTGAAGTACACACGCACGGTCATTGCATCGCTCGCCGACGGTGTGGTGCTGGTCAATGTCAAGGCAAGCAAAAAGGGAGCGCTCTCCTTTGCACTCTCACAGACATGCCAGCTGCCTACAGAGGTGAAGACTGAGGGCAAGACGCTCGTCGCTACCATACAGGGAGTTGAACAAGAAGGCATAAAGGCAGCCCTCACAGCTCAGTGCCGCACTGATGTCAAGACCGACGGGCGTGTCATAGCTGATGGCAAGAGCCTGAAGGTAGAGGCTGCCACAGAGGCCACACTCTATGTGTCAGCAGCCACCAACTTCGTCAAGTACAACGATGTGACTGGCAATGCCGCAGCCAAGAACGACGAGTATCTCACGGCAGCAGAGGCCATGACCTTCGCCACTCTGCTCAAGCGCCATGTTGCCAGCTACAAGAGTCAGTACGACCGCGTGAAACTGTCGCTTACCTCTACCGACAACAAGAATCTGCCAACTGTGCAGCGACTCGACAAGTTCTATGGAAGCAAGGATATGGGTATGGTAGCCCTTCTCTTCAACTACGGACGCTATCTCCTCATCTCCTCTTCACAGAAGGGTGGACAGCCTGCCAACCTTCAGGGTATATGGAACGACAAGATGTACGCCCCATGGGACAGCAAGTATACCATCAACATCAATGCGGAGATGAACTACTGGCCTGCAGAGGTATGCAACCTCAGCGAGACAGCCCAGCCTCTCTTCTCCATGATACGCGACCTCAGCGAGACAGGAGCAGAGACAGCACGCACCATGTATGGTTGCCGCGGATGGATGGCTCATCACAATACCGACCTCTGGCGCATTGCCGGACCCGTCGATGGAGCCTTCTGGGGCATGTTCCCCAATGGTGGCGGTTGGCTCTCTACCCATCTGTGGGAGCACTACCAATACACTCTCGACAAGGATTTCCTCAATGAGTATTACCCTATATTGAAGGGAGCAGCCGACTTCTACCTCGACTACATGGTTGAGCGAGACGGCGAACTCCTCGTCGTGCCAAGCGTCTCGCCCGAACAGGGCGGACGCGGCAGACAGACACCCGTATGCGCTGGATGCACCATGGACAATCAGATAGCGCGCGATGTGCTCTCACAAGTACTCCATGCCGCCCGCATACTGGACAAAGACACTGACTATCAGAAGAAACTGTCAAAGGCTATCGCCATGCTGCCCCCGATGAAAGTGGGACAGTACGGACAGCTGCAGGAGTGGAGGGAAGACCTTGATGACCCACGCAATGAGCATCGTCACATCTCCCATCTCTACGGCCTTTACCCCTCTAACCAAATATCTCCCTACAAGACTCCTGACCTCTGGAAGGCAGCTGGAGTTACACTCAAACAGAGAGGTGACCAAGCCACAGGATGGAGCCTCGGGTGGAAGACCAACTTCTGGGCACGCATGCTCGATGGCAACCATGCCTTCACCATCATCAGCAACATGCTCCGACTCCTTCCCAACGAAGGCAAGGAGAGAGAGTTCCCTGATGGCCGCACCTTCCCCAATCTCTTCGACGCGCATCCACCATTCCAGATTGACGGCAACTTCGGTGTGACAGCCGGCATCGTGGAGATGCTCATGCAGAGTGACCCCATCACAGACGACAAACCTTACATCCACCTCCTCCCTGCCCTGCCAGACGCATGGACGGAAGGACAGATAAGCGGTATCAAGGCACGTGGCGGCTACGAGCTCAGCATCTCCTGGAAGGAAGGCAAGCTCACTGCAGCCACCATCATCGCTCAGCAAGACGGCACACTCCGACTCCGCTGCAAAGATAAGCTCTCTGCAAAGGGACTGACAGAGACTGGCAACCACGATGGCGTATATGAATATGAGATAGCTGTCGTTAAGGGACAGAAGGTCTGTATA
>JAEDNQ010000001.1 GCA_016302435.1 Bacteroidaceae bacterium | reverse complement strand
CAGAAGCCGCCCCAAAGTGCAGCCCACATAAATGCAGACGCAACAAAGTGCAGCCGACGGCATCTTCCTTTAACACCAACTACACATATACACCCACTTATCGAAATGATTGACATTATCCCCGCCATAGACATCATAGACGGCAAATGCGTTCGCCTCACACAAGGCGACTATGACACCAAGAAAATCTACAACGAAGACCCCGTGGAAGTGGCCAAGATGTTTGAGGCACACGGCATCACACGCCTCCACACAGTCGACCTCGACGGAGCTCGCTCGCGACACATCGTCAACTACAAGACCATAGAGAAGATAGCCGACCACACCAGCCTCGTCATCGACTTCGGCGGTGGCATCAAGTCCGACAGCGACATCGACATAGCCTTCGCCAGCGGAGCCACCATGGTGACCATAGGCAGCGTGGCAGTCAAGGAGCCCGACCTCTTCGCCTCATGGCTCGAAAAATACAACGACAACAAGATCATCCTCGGAGCTGACGTCAAAAACGGACTCATCAGCATCAACGGATGGAAAGAAGAAGGTGAAGACCAACTCATGCCATTCCTCAGAAAATATGTCAGCAAGGGAGTGGACAATGTCCTGTGCACCGACATCAGCAGAGACGGCATGCTCCAAGGTCCAGCCATCCAACTCTACAAAGACATCATGGCTGAGTTCCAAGACATGTACCTCATAGCCAGCGGAGGCGTCAGCTGCATAGAAGACATAGACAGGCTCAACGAAGCCGGCATACCTGCAGTTGTCTTCGGCAAAGCCATCTACGAAGGAAAAATAACACTTGAAGAACTGGAGAAATATGTTGGCTAAACGCATCATACCATGCCTCGACATCAAAGACGGACAAACCGTCAAAGGCACCAACTTCCTCAACCTGCGACAAGCAGGAGACCCCATCGAACTCGGCAAAACATACAGCAGACAGGGAGCTGACGAACTCGTCTACCTCGACATCACAGCCTCACACGAAGGACGCAAGACCTTCACACAGCTCGTCAAGCGCATAGCGCAAGAAATCAACATACCCTTCACCGTGGGAGGAGGCATCAACGAACTCAGCGACGTCGACCGACTACTCAACGCTGGAGCCGACAAGGTGAGCATCAACTCAGCAGCCCTCCGCAACCCCGGCCTCATAGACGAGATAGCCACACACTTCGGCAGCCAAGTGTGCGTCGTAGCCATCGACGCCAAGTGCGTGGACGACATTATCCACCCCAACGGTGACCCCAACATCGACGGAGAGTGGATATGCCACATCAACGGCGGCAGAGTACCCACAGAACGCCGCCTCTTCGACTGGGCAAAAGAAGTCAACGAACGCGGAGCAGGAGAGATACTCTTCACGTCCATGAACCACGACGGAGTGAAAAACGGATTTGCCGACGCAGCCCTGCGCAAACTCTCCGACCTGCTCACCATACCCGTCATCGCCTCGGGAGGAGCCGGATGCAAAGAGCACTTCCTCAACACCTTCGCCAACGGACACAGCGATGCAGCCCTCGCTGCCAGCGTCTTCCACTTCGGCGAGATACCCATCCCGGAGCTCAAGGCATACCTGGCAGACAACGGCATCAATGTCCGACTCTGACCCACACGCTCTCCCTCCCTCACACACCAATTTATGTTCAGCAACTCAACATACACATATTATATAATAGATAATGGAAATCGATTTCAACAAGATGAACGGTCTCGTACCTGCCATCGTGCAGGACGCCAAGACACTCAAAGTGCTCATGCTCGGATTCATGAACGAAGAGGCATACAACAAGACAGTAGAAACAGGCAAGGTGACATTCTATAGCCGCACACGCAACACTCTCTGGACAAAGGGAGAGACCAGCGGCAACTTCCTCAACGTCGTGGAGATTCTCAACGACTGCGACAAGGACACACTCCTCATCAAGGCCAACCCCGTAGGACCCGTATGCCACACAGGAGCCGACACATGCTGGAACGAGAAAAACGACAACCCCATCATGTTCCTCGTCGAGCTGCAGCGATTCATCGAGAAAAGACACGAGGAAATGCCCGAAGGCAGCTACACCACATCGCTCTTCCGAGACGGTTGCCACCGCATGGCACAGAAAGTGGGAGAAGAAGCCCTCGAAGCCGTCATCGAAGCCGTAGCCAACAACAACGAACGACTCGTCTACGAAGCCTCCGACATGCTCTACCACCTCATCGTCCTCCTCACCTCCAAAGGTCTCACCATCGAAGACCTTGCAGCCGAATTGGCCGAACGCCACGACCCCAACTGGCATAAGCACTAATGCACAATGCAGGCATAAGCACTAAGACACACATCACCCCTCCTAAACCCACACCATGATCATGAAACTCATAGACTACAAAAACGTCAACGTCTACCAAGAAGAGCAGCTCGTGCTCAACAATGTCAACCTCCAGATTGAAGAAGGCGAGTTCGTCTACATCACAGGCAAGGTTGGCACAGGCAAGAGCTCACTGCTCAAGACTCTCTATGGCGAACTGCCCATCAGCGAAGGCGAAGCAGAAGTCATGGGTTATGACATGACCACACTAAAGCAATCACGCCTGCCCGAACTGCGCAAGAAACTCGGCATCATCTTCCAAGACTTCCAGCTCCTTACCGACCGCAGCGTGGACGCCAACCTCCGCTTCGTCCTCAAAGCCACAGGATGGAAAAACAAAGTCGACATAAACCAGCGCATCAGCGATGTGCTCCAACTCGTAGGCATGTCCACTAAAGGCTACAAGATGCCATCCGAACTGTCAGGAGGCGAACAACAGCGCATCGTCATAGCACGAGCCATACTCAACAGACCCAAACTCATCCTCGCCGACGAGCCTACAGGCAACCTCGACCTCGAAACAGGAAAACAGATAACCGAACTGCTCATGCAGATATGCAAAGCCGGCAGCACCGTAATCATCATCACTCACAACATGCAGCTCATCGAGATGTACCCCGGACGCATGCTCAAGTGTGAAGACCACCAGCTCAAAGAGGTAAGCGAATAGTAAGGGTTAATGGGTTAACAGGTTAATTGGTTATCCCGTTAATGGGTTAATTGGCTAACAGGTTAATGGGTTAATGAGTTATTCCGTTAACAGGCCAAGGGCAGAAAAAGGGACAATAGAAAAAGAAAAAATAAACATCATCATACACACACATACAAAAGAAGCAATGAAAGTACTGAAGTTTGGCGGAACATCCGTCGGCACCCCTCAGCGCATGAAGGATGTCGTAAAACTCATCACAGACGGAGAACAGAAAATAGTTGTCCTCTCCGCAATGTCAGGCACAACAAACTCTCTCGTGGAGATTTCAGACTATCTCTACAAGAAAAATCCAGAAGGAGCCAACGAGACCATCAATGTTCTCGAAAAGAAATACCGCAAGCACGTAGACGAACTCTACACCACCGACGCCATGAAACAGCAGACACTGGCCTTCCTCAAAGAAGAGTTCAACTACCTGCGCTCCTTCACCAAGGGCATCTTCACCATGTTCGAAGAGAAAATCATCGTCGGACAGGGAGAAATCATCTCCACCAACATGGTGACAAACTACCTCCTCGAACAAGGCTACAACGCTGCCCTCATACCAGCCCTCGAGTTCATGCGCACAGACAAGAACTCTGAGCCCGACCTCGAATACATAAGGGAGAAAATCCACGACCAGCTCAATGCCGTTCCAGGCAAAGAGATATACATCACACAGGGCTTCATCTGTCGCAACGCCTACGGAGAGATAGACAACCTCCAGCGTGGCGGCTCCGACTACAGCGCATCACTCATCGGAGCAGCCGTAGGAGCTTCTGAGATACAGATATGGACCGACATCGACGGCATGCACAACAACGACCCACGCTTCGTCAAGAACACCTCACCCGTCAACCACCTCCACTTCGAGGAAGCAGCCGAACTCGCCTACTTCGGTGCCAAGATACTCCACCCCACATGCGTGCAGCCAGCAAAATATGCAGGCATACCCGTCAAGCTCCTCAACACCATGGACCCCACAGCCCCTGGCACCATCATCAGCAACGAGACAGAACAGGGCAAGATAAAGGCCGTGGCAGCCAAGGACAACATCACAGCCATACGCATCACATCCTCACGCATGCTGCTCGCCTACGGCTTCCTGCGCAAAGTATTCGAAATCTTTGAGACATACAAGACTTCCATCGACATGATCACCACCTCCGAGGTAGGCGTCAGCGTCTCCATCGACAACACAGCCAACCTCAACACCATCGTCGACGAGCTCAAGAAGTTCGGCCACGTACAGATATACCACGACATGTGCATCATCTGCGTCGTAGGCGACCTCCAGTCTGACAATGTCGGATTCGAGAGCAAAGCTACAGAAGCACTCAAAGAAGTGCCCGTACACATGATCTCATACGGAGGCTCTGACCACAACATCTCATTCCTCATCTCCGCGCAAGACAAGCAGCGCGCACTCCAAGCTCTCTCAGACAACCTCTTCAATTAAGAAAAAAATGTTTACATACCTATTCAGCTGAGAGAAAATGTTTACACAACTCATCAATTAAGAGATAATGTTTACACAACTCATCAGCTGAGAACAACAAACTTTACCACACAGGCGCCGGCATACCACCCATGCCGACGCCTACCCATACATCACATACACAAAAAAACAACACCACTACCATCATGTCCATCACATTCCCCACTGCCAGACTCGCACAGGTCAAGACCCCCTTCTACTACTACGACACTGACCTGCTCCGCCAGACACTCCAAACCATCACCGCCGAAACACAAAAGTACCCCAACTACCACGTGCACTACGCCGTCAAGGCCAATGCCAACCTTAAGCTCCTCAGCATCATCAACGAGGCAGGACTCGGCATCGACTGCGTCTCAGGAGGTGAAATACAGCAGGTGCTCAAAGCAGGCTTTCCAGCCGACAAGATAGTCTTTGCAGGAGTCGGCAAGAGCGACTGGGAGATAGAACTCGGACTCGAAGCAGGCATCTTCTGCTTCAACGTAGAGAGCATACCAGAACTCGAAGTCATCAACGAGATAGCATGCGCCAAGCAGAAGACTGCCAACGTCTGCTTCCGCATCAACCCCAACGTTGGTGCGCACACACATGCCAACATCACCACAGGCCTCGCCGAAAACAAGTTCGGCATAGCCATGGAAGACATGGAGACAGTCATCGCCAAGAGCAAGGAGATGAGCAACATAGCCTTCAAAGGACTCCACTTCCACATCGGCTCACAAATACTCGAGATGGACGACTTCGTAGCCCTCGCCGAGCGCATCAACCAACTTCAGGACCGACTCGAAGCAGCAGGCATCACACTCGACATAATCAACGTGGGCGGAGGACTCGGCATAGACTACACCGCACCCGAGGCAAACCCCATCCCCGACTTCGCCTCCTACTTCGCCACCTACCACAGCCACCTCAAGCTCCGTCCAGGACAGAGCCTCCACTTCGAACTCGGACGAGCAGTAGTCGGACAGTGCGGAGCACTCATCACACGCGTCAACTACGTCAAGCAAGGCTCCGTCAAGCAGTTCGCCATCGTCGATGCCGGAATGACAGACCTCATCCGCCCTGCCCTCTACGATGCCCACCACAAGATACTCAACCTCAGCAGCACCGAGCCCGAAGAGACATACGACGTCGTAGGACCCATCTGCGAGTCAAGCGATGTCTTCGACAAAGACATAAAGCTCCCTCGCACCCACCGCGGCGACCTCCTCGCCATGCTCTCAGCAGGAGCATACGGAGAGATAATGGCATCTGGCTACAACTGCCGCCAGCTCCCACAAGCCTACACAAGCGACGAACTGCAATAAAGGGAGACCTATAGAGCAGCATCTATCCACCACCCATCACTCACCCCCTCCGACGGGCAAGACATTGCATACAAGACAATCTGCCATACAAGCAGACATAATGTCAGAAAAGATGCCAGCCAACATGACACTGGCATCTTTTTTGGTGTCATACTCACATGTTCCCTTACCTGTTCCCGCAACAAGACAGGGAAGTCCACTAACTAAACACACACACGAATTATGGAAAAAGACATAAAAGACCCAACACAGGAATCAACTCCTGAGACAGAGAAAGACACAGTCAACACTGCCAACAAGACCTCTGCCGACACACCCTCACAGGAAGAAGCCCCAGACACACCCGAGGCACAGATAGCCAAACTCTATGCACAGATAGAAGAGCTAAAGAAACAGCAGCTCTACAAGGCAGCCGAGTTTGACAACTTCCGCAAGCGCGTCATGCAAGAAAAAGCCGAGCTCATCAAGAACGGCGGATCAAAAGTCATCACTACCCTCCTCCCCATCATTGACGACCTCGAGCGCGCACAAGAGAACATGGACAAATACGAAGACGTAGCCGCCCTGCGCGAAGGACTCTCACTCATAATAGACAAGTTTTTCAAGCTCCTCGCTCAGGAAGGACTCAAGAAGATGGAAGTCGTCGGCACCGACTTCTGCTCCGACCTCCACGAGGCCATAGCCATGGTGCCAGGTCTGCCTGCTGACCAGAAAGGCAAAGTCATCGACTGCTTGACAGCAGGCTACACTCTTAACGACAAAGTCATCCGCTACGCCAAGGTAGCCGTAGCCGAATAAAACAGAAAGACTAGCCAGCCAAGCACGCCAAGCGACGAGAGCCCACAAGCCCTCATCGCTTCGACGTGCTTATGCTGGTTCAAAAAAAGGCAATAAAGGCAGGTTCAAATAAAATGCAATAAATGTAGATTCTATTAATTACAATTCTATTTTTGAATTACCTTTGCGGTCTTTTGTCCTCCGCACATTTATGAAACCCCACATATTCCCACATGGCAAAGAAAGACTACTACGAGATACTGGGAGTGTCCAAGACAGCTTCCGCAGACGAGATAAAGAAGGCCTACAAGAAGATGGCCATCAAGTACCACCCCGACCGCAACCCAGACAATAAAGAGGCTGAGGCCAAGTTCAAAGAGGCAGCAGAAGCCTACGATGTGCTCCGCGACCCCGACAAACGCGCGCGCTACGACCAGTTCGGTCCCGACGCCTTCGGTCCAGGAGCAGGCGGCTTCGGCGACGGACAAGGCATGTCGATGGACGACATCTTCAGTGCCTTCGGCGACATCTTTGGCGGAGCCGGCTTCGGAGGCTTTGGCGGTTTTGGAGGCTTCGGAGGCAACGGCTTCGGAGGCGGACAGCGACGCAAGCCCGTCTACAAGGGTCGCGACCTGCGCATGCGCATCGAGCTCAGCTTAGACGAGATAGTCAAAGGCGTCACAAAGAAGTTCAACCTCAAGACCGACATCAAGTGCCCCCACTGTGGCGGTTCAGGCTCTGAAGACGGCAAAGAAGAGCAGTGCCCCTCCTGCCACGGACAGGGTGTCGTCTACAAGACACGTCAGACAATGCTCGGAGTCATGCAGACTCAGACAGTCTGCGACCAGTGCCAGGGCGAAGGCACCATCATCAAAAACAAGTGTCCCCACTGTGGCGGCGAAGGCATCGTCAAGGGCGAGAAGCAGGTGGAGCTCGAACTCCCTGCAGGCCTCGTGGAAGGCTATGCCTACAACTTCAAGGGCAAGGGAGGAGCTGGACGCCGCAACGGAATAGACGGCGACCTACAGATAGTAGTGCAGGAGAAGCCACACCCCGAACTCGTGCGCGACGGCTGCGACCTCGTCTACAACCTCCTCCTCACCATTCCCCAAGCCGCACTCGGCATATCTCTTGAAGTGCCCACCGTCGACGGCAAAGCCAAGGTCACCATCCCCTCAGGCACACAGCCCGGAACTGTCCTCCGACTCCGCAACAAGGGCATACCCGACATCAACGGCTACAACCAGCGAGGAGACGAGATCATCAACATCAGCGTCTACATCCCCGAGACACTCTCCAAGGACGAGCGCAAAGCCATCGAGACTCTCGCCGGCAGCGACAACATCTCGCCCTCAAACAGCATCAAGGATAAAATCTTCAAACACTTCCGCGCTTATTTCAAGAAATAAGCATCCACGCCTGCCCCACACCACGACAGTGCCCATAACATAAGGGATAACATCATTGTTACCCCCATACTTCAATATACTACACAAAAGCAATCCACGTGCACCACGAGGATTGCTTTTGTCTTTCTGTCCCACTTTACTATGCTGTAATATGTCGTTTAACATTTACCTCTCCTCACTTCCCCTCAAAAAAAATTCCCCCATCCTTTTGCCCTATCGGACAATATCCTTATATTTGTCGTACTAATAGAATTAAATCAATGTGGGTTCTATTAATTCGCTTTGTCAGATTTTCAATTTATCTCTGAGAGCAGAGTGTCAGTTTTTGAGGGAGCGATGCGGGCATCGTGACTGAGAAAACTGGCAGTATGCGCCAGAGAGAAATGAAAAGATGGCAAACCGTCGACCGAATGAGCAGCGAGAGCAGAAGCCAAACTTGTTTGGGTTATGCCGAGTCGCAAGTGAGGAAGAAGAATTCAAACATAAATATCAAGCCTTTTGACGGTGGGAATTTATAGAAACCACCTCAACAATATTTGTGTCCGATAAACTTTCCATCTGGAGATGAACATGGCGAACGCTCAGGATGGAAAGGCAGGAACGTTCGCAATGTTCATCTCCAGATGGAAAGTGGTGGCGTCCCACTCTTTCTTCAGAAAGAGTAGGTCAGACCCAGCATGAAGGTCTCCTTGAACTGGAAATAGCCGAGAGTGCTGTCATAGTACTTCTTGTTACGGTTGTCGTCAAATCTCCAAGTAGTGTAGAGGTCGGCCTTGATATACTTGTTGAAGCTGAAGGAGAAATTGTTCTCCCACTCAGACTCGACATATTCGTATGACGTGAAGAAGAAAAGGCGTGAACGCCATGTGAAATTCTTCATGACGTTGACGAACGCATTCACCTCGACCTTCGAACCGAAGTCCTGCTGGAAATCTTTGTCTCGCATGTTGTAGGAAGCGTGGATTGTCTCGTCCTCGGCTCCTATATACCTTATCTTATACGTCAGCGGCTGCAAGACGGCTGATAGTGAATTGCCGTTCTTCAGCTTCGGTTTGAAGTCAATACCGATCGCCACGTACGCGTCGAGAGGGGCAAGGAAGTCTGAATAAGTGTTGCGGTCGTTGCTGCGGTAGCCTGGCAAGAACTGTGTCTTAGCTTCTGTGGAGAGGGTGTAATACCAGTTTTCCACTGCTCGCACGCCGAGCTTGGAGAAGAGATATATGCGGTCGTCGGACGTGAGGAAATTGTGAATTGAGTCGGACGAAGCGGTAATGAATCCGAGGCGCATATCGAGCTTGTTGTCCCATTGTATGGCCTTCTGGTCATTGTAGTTGGCCTCAAGGATGAGATTGGTGAAGAGGTTCACATTGTTGTTTCCTCCCTTATACCATTGCTCGGAGAAGTAGTTTTGAGAGAACTTGAAGTTGAATTCGCACTTGGTAGACCAGAAGTTGGGTTTTTCTATCTTGAGGTCGATGGTCATGTCTGACACCACGTCCTTCACGTCCGTTATCTCATCCACCTTGCTGTACATCTTGTCTAAGTCCTCGGGCTTAACCTCCGTGACAGGCTTTGTGTCTTCGATAACTTCTTCCCTGTCTATCATGTCATCATTGTAGCTGAAGAGCCACGGACTGGCAGCATAAGCTCCCGAAAGCGCATGCTGGATGTTGTCGCCCATCATCTCGCGATAGGCCATGGCTGGCGACACTGCTGTCGCCGCATCATCGCCAGGCATACGGTAGTCGAGACCAAACACATCGGCTGTTACCGACTTGTAATACACGCCTGGACCGATGACCGGAAACATGTAGGGCGACAGCGTCATGCTGTCAAGGGAGACGGCATCAGCCACGCCATGAGGCACAGACGCGGCAAGCGAGTTGCGGTATCTGCTCACAATGCCGGTGGCCGACTGGCCATACTGAGCGACGGCCTTCTGACGCTGCTTGCGCAATGCCTGGAGCTGACGATAGGATGTCTGGGCATGGCTGAGACATGGCGCGAGGGAGGCGCAGCAGAAGGCTATGGAAAGTGAGAAAAATGTCTTATTCATATATTGGTATGATGATTTTGAATGCAAATTTAGGGTTTATATTTGATATTTCACGACAAAATCAACATATTTATCAAAAAAAATTTTCTACTTTCGAGAAAAAGAACTAATTTTGCACTTCAAATGGACGCACCTCTGTGCCTATATCAGATAAAAACACAATAAACATATTATTATAAACAATTAAAAAAATCAACAACTATGCCAAACGGTAAGAAAAAGAAAAGACACAAGATTTCAACTCACAAGCGCAAGAAGAGACTGAGAAAGAATCGTCACAAGAGCAAGTAGTGAGCAGCAGGCATAGCCTCCTCCCCACCTAACTTGCACACTTGACAGCAAGAAAAAGAAAAGAGCATACCCCATCAATGCATTCCCCATTTTGAG
Source organism: Bacteroidaceae bacterium (assembly GCA_016302435.1). Taxonomy (GTDB): domain Bacteria; phylum Bacteroidota; class Bacteroidia; order Bacteroidales; family Bacteroidaceae; genus Minthosoma. Next base: position 39,253 of record JAEDNQ010000001.1, on the reverse strand, counting down.
GGTACAACGACGGGATGCTCTTTTTCTGTAAGAAGGCGCAACATGCAGCAAGCCCACGAGCCACTAATGGCAAGCCATAGAGCGAGCTTTTCACAAGCGCCAGCTTAACGCCCCACAATCAAAACTCACACTACAAGGAAAGCAAGAATGACCAGCGAACTTATCATCGATGCCAAACCTACAGAAGTGACCATCGCCCTGCTCGAAGACCAAAAGCTCGTAGAGTATCAGAAAGAAGGAAACGAGACAAAATTCTCTGTAGGCAACATCTATGCCGGCAAGGTCAAGAAGCTCATGCCGGCTCTCAATGCCTGTTTCGTCGATGTGGGTCATGAAAAAGAAGCATTTCTACACTATCAGGATCTTGGCAAGCAATTTCTCTCGCTCGAAAAATTCACTAAGCAAGTAGTCAGCGACAAAAGAAAACTTGCGCCCATGGACAAGGCTGCAGTCAAACAGGAGGTGCAGAAAACGGGTAGCATACAAGACGTGCTCGAAGTAGGCCAGCCCATCATGGTGCAGATAACCAAGGAGCCCATCAACACCAAGGGTCCGAGGCTCACAGGAGAAATCTCCTTCGCAGGACGCTTCCTCGTCCTCATCCCCTACGCAGACAAAGTCAACGTAAGCAGCAAGATCAAATCGAAAGAGGAGCGCACGCGCCTCAAGCAGCTCATACAGAGCATCAAACCACGCAACTTTGGAGTCATCGTTCGCACAGTAGCCGAAGGCAAGAGGGCTGCAGAACTCAACAATGAGCTCACACTCCTTGTCAAAGCCTGGAACGACTGCATAGCCAAAATACAGAAAGCTACAAGTCTGCCAGTACTTGCACACGAAGAAACTGGCCGCACAGTGTCTATGCTCCGCGACCTGTTCAACCCCTCTTACGAAAGCATCATCGTAAACAACGAGGTTGTCTTCGAGGAAGTAAAAAACTACGTGTCACTCATCGCCCCCGAAAGAGTGTCCATCGTCAAGCTCTACAAGGGCAACGTGCCCATCTTTGACAACTTCGGTGTGACCAAGCAAATAAAGTCTGGCATGGGACGCACCGTGAGCTACAAACACGGCGCATACCTCATCATTGAACATACAGAGGCACTCCACGTCGTAGACGTCAACTCAGGCAACCGCAACAGGGGAGCAGAAAACCAAGAAGAGAACGCCTTCATGGTCAACATGGGCGCAGCAGAAGAACTCGCACGCCAGCTCAGGCTCAGAGATATGGGCGGCATCATCGTCGTCGACTTCATAGACATGGACAGCCAGGAGCACAACCAGAAGCTCTACGAACACATGAACCAACTCATGAAGGGCGACAGAGCGAAACACAACATACTGCCCCTCAGCAAGTTCGGACTGATGCAGATAACACGCCAGCGAGTGAGACCAGCCATGGACGTCCACGTGGAAGAGGTTTGCCCCACATGTTTCGGCAAGGGCACCATCAAGTCCTCCATACTCTTCACCGACACATTAGAGAACAAGATTGACTATCTCGTCAACCATCTTGGACAGAAGAAGTTCAAACTATACGTCAACCCCTACGTGGAAGCCTACATCACCAAGGGCATCTTCAACCTCGCCCTCAGATGGCAGATGAAATACGGCCTCGGAGTCAAGATATATCCAAGCCAGGAACTTGGATTCCTCCAGTATAAATTTGTTGACAACAAGGGCAACGAGATAATCATGACTGAAGAGATAGACACCAAGTAGGCGCAAAAAGAGAGACTGCTGCACCCTCTCGTGCAGTTCCTCGCACACACACAAAGAAAGTGATCCTTTTGACAAAACGCTTCTTATTCATATTCAAAAGACACACAGAAAAACTCACAAGCGGGAGCTACCCTTTAGAAGGATAGCTCCCGCTTCATATTGCTCCTTTGGGACTGACGAGCCTATCGCCTGTGCTCATTGCAGCTCGGTCTTGCTGGACACTCACTTGCATCGACTATCGCATCCGCAGCACTTCTTGCCACACCCGTCAGCCAAGGGACATCCGCTGCACTGCGAATCTCCCTTCTTGCGGCAGAAATGCTTCACAGCCTTCCTGATGATATAGGCTGCTGCCAAAGCTAAGATGATATAAACTATGATATGCTGAATGCTCATGTATCGTTGCTCGAGATATATATTATATATGTGTGTGCGACCTAAATCAAACTGCCTATCTGGAAGATGACAGTCGTCACCACCCACGCGAGTGCCGTCGTGTAGGCAGCAGTGAAGAGGGCCCACTTCCACTGTCCCGACTCATTCTTTATGCTGATGCATGTAGCTATGCAGGGCATGTAGAGCAGGACAAACACCATGAGGCAGAAAGCACTCAGAGGACTGATGCCACTCTGGGAGAAGTCGCCCTGGTAGAGCACGGCCATGGTGCTGGCAACAATCTCTTTGGCTCCCACACCCGTGATGAGGGCCACGCCCTCTTTCCACTCCATGCCGCAAGGCTGCAGCACAGGCTCTATCCACTTGCCTATCTGGCCTATGTAGCTCATCTCTATCTGCTCCTCCTCGCTGAGCGAGGCATCATGGGGGAAATAGCTGAGTCCCCAGATGGCTATGCTCGCCACGAGGATGGTGGTGCCCATCTTCTTTAGATATTCCCTACCCTTCTCCCAGGTGTGGCGACCTACGCTTGTCCATGAAGGCAGGCGGTAGGGAGGAAGTTCCATGACGAAGGGACTGCTCTCGCCCTTTATCACAAAACGGCTGAGCACCTTGGCCACAAGGATGCTGATGACTATGCCTATAAGATACATGGCAAGCAGCATGAGTGCCTTCTGGGCTGGGAAGAATGCGGTGATGATGATGATGTAGACGGGCAGACGTGCTGAGCACGACATGAGGGGGACGATGAGCATGGTAATGAGGCGCGACTTGCGGTCTTCTATGGTGCGTGTGGCCATGATGGCTGGTATGTTGCATCCGAAGCCCATTATCATAGGGATGAAGGACTTGCCGTGCAGTCCCATACGGTGCATTATCTTGTCCATGATGAAGGCCGCACGGGCCATATATCCGCTGTCCTCCATCCAGGAGATGAAGGCATAGAGAATCATGATGTTGGGCAAGAAGACAATGACTCCGCCCACTCCGTCTATGATGCCGCCTGTGATGAGGTCCTTGAGAGGTCCGTCGGGCATGACAGCCCCCACGTCGTCGCCTATCCAGCCTACGATGAGGTCGATGAGATCCATGGGGTACTGGCCTATGTTGAAGGTGCAGAAGAACATGAGGTACATGAGCAGGAAGAAGATGGGGAAGCCCCATATCTGATGGGTCACCACAGCGTCTATGCGCTTGGTGAGCATTCGCTTGTGCTTCTGCACTCTCTTGTACGTCTCCTTCAGCGCGCCCTGTATGTAGCCATATTTGGCGTCTGTGATGGCCGACTCGCTGTCTTCGTCTATCTCTCGGAGTATATTCTGCTGGCAGAGGTCACGCTGGCTGAATATCTCGTCGCTGTTGTCGAGCTGACGGACGATGTTCTCCACCTGGCGGTCGTTCTCAAGGAGCTTGATGGAGAGGAAACGCACTGAGTAGTTCTGGTGGGGCTCTGGATTCTTGCGTATGAGCTGTTCGAGGACTGAGATGTTGTCTTCGAGGAGCTTGCCGTGGTTGACATGTATATGGCGAGCTATCTTCTGTTTGCCTTCTGCTATCTCTATGACCTGATGGAGCAGTTCCTTCACTCCTACCCCTTCTTTGGCTATGGTAGGTATGATGGGTGCGCCGAGGAGTGTGCCGAGCTGCTGGGTGTCGAGCTGGTTGCCGCTGTCGCGGAGCTCGTCGTACATGTTGAGGGCTATGATCATGGGCACGTCCATGTCGATGAGCTGGGTGGTGAGATAGAGGTTGCGCTCCAAGTTGCTGGCGTCGATGACGTTGATGATGATGTCGGGGTGCTGCTCTATGATGTATTTTCTCACGTAGAGCTCTTCGGGCGTGTATGTGGAGAGCGAATAGGTGCCAGGCAGGTCGATGAGGGAGAAGTGATACCCCTCGAAGTCGAGTGAGCCTTCCTTGGCGTCGACAGTGACTCCTGAGTAGTTGCCCACTCGCTCGTGAGCGCCGCAGGCCATGTTGAAAAGGCTCGTCTTGCCGCAGTTGGGGTTGCCCACGAAGACGGCATTTATCTCCTTGCCCTTCTGCCGCGCCACACGGTGGAGGATGTCCTCACAGCTGTCTGCCACCACAGCCTTGAGGGCGGGGTGAGCTGCTTCCCACTCTTTGGCTTCCTCCTCACACACCACCTCTATGAGGTCTGCCTCTGCCTTGCGCAGGCTCACCTCATAGTCCATTATCTTATATGTCACAGGGTCGCGCAGAGGAGCGTTGAGCACCACCTCCACTGTCTGCCCCTTGATGAATCCCATCTCGACGATTCGCTTGCGAAAACCGCCGTGGCCCATGACGCGCACGATGACGCCCGTCTGGCCTGTCGTTAAGTCAGAAAGTCTCATTGTCTCTGTTTATCTTGTATTGCGTCGCCTTATGCCGCACATGCAGAAATGCTGCTTCGGCAGAACGGCTGATTGTCGTTTCGAGTGCAAAGATACGACGTTTCTGGGAATCAAACAATACCAATTGGTAGGTATTTTTATGTGCAAACATCATTTAATCATCATTTTATGGTGGTTGTCATCCTTATTTTTACTACCTTTGTACCGTAAAAGAAAAGCATTGTGCCTATTCAGTACTGTTAGTGCTATTAAAAATAGACTCAATTGCTTATAATCAAAACTCTTTATCGTTTTACAAAACAAAGCACAAAAATTATTCATACAAAAAAAATTAATTCAATTGCATGGAAAGAAAAGTTGCTCTTATCACAGGTATCACCGGTCAGGACGGCTCATACCTGTCTGAATTCCTTCTTGCAAAAGGTTATGAAGTACACGGCACCATCCGCCGCTCCTCAGTAGACTATCGCGAGCGCATAGCTCATCTTGAGGGTACGCCCAACTTCCACCTCCACTATGCCGACCTCGGTGACTCTATGTCAATGCTTCAGGTTGTCAGCAAGGTGAGGCCAACAGAGATATACAATCTTGCAGCACAGTCGCACGTGCAGGTGAGCTTCGACTCTCCTGAGTTCACAGCAGACGTAGACGCAGTGGGAGTGCTCCGTGTGCTCGAAGCTGTCAGACTCTGCGGTCTCGCCGACTCATGCCGCATCTATCAGGCATCCACATCGGAGCTCTACGGCAAGGTGGAAGAAGTGCCTCAGAACGAGAACACCCCATTCCACCCCTACTCACCATACGCCGTAGCCAAGCTCTACGGATTCTGGATTGTCAAAGAATACCGCGAGGCATACAACATGTACTGCTGCTCTGGCATTCTTTTCAACCACGAGTCTGAGCGCCGCGGCGAAACATTCGTCACACGTAAGATAACACTCGCTGCCGCACGCATAGCCCAGGGCAAGCAAGATAAGTTATACCTTGGCAATCTGTCCTCTCTCCGCGACTGGGGATATGCCAAGGACTATGTGGAGTGCATGTGGCTCATCCTCCAGCAGGAGAAGCCAGAAGACTTCGTCATAGCCACAGGAGTGCAGCACTCTGTGCGTGAGTTTGCCTACTACGCCTTCAAGGCTGCAGGCATCGAACTGAAGTTCGAAGGCGAAGGTATGGACGAGAAAGGCATATGTGTGGCTGGTCCTAAAGAACTTGTCGGCAAGACCCTCGTAGAGGTGTCTGAAGACTTCTACCGCCCAACCGACGTGGTAAACCTCTGGGGAGACCCAACAAAGGCAAAGGAGAAACTCGGATGGAATCCACAGTCCACATCGTTCGAGCAGCTCGTCTCTATCATGGTCAAGCACGACATGGAGAAGGTTGCAGCCGACCACGTGGCATCTGTCATGCGCACAAACCTCGCTGAGTATCTCGAAAAGGGTGTGGTAAAGTAGTCTTAGCTGAAATAGCCTCTATAGTTTCTATAGCCTCTATAGCTCCTATAGTTCCTATAGCTTCTATAGTTTCCAAAACATCATCAATAAAACCACCATGTTATCAAAAGAATCAAAAATATTCGTTGCAGGCCACCACGGACTCGTCGGCTCAGCCATCTGGAACAACCTCAAAGCTCGTGGCTATGAAAACCTTGTGGGCAAGTCACACTCTGAGCTCGACCTTCTCGACCCCGTCGCCGTCAAGGCATTCTTCGATGCCGAACAGCCCGATGCGGTAGTGCTGGCAGCAGCCCACGTCGGTGGCATCATGGCAAACCTCCAGTATCGCGCTGACTTCATCTATCAGAATCTGCAGATACAGCAGAACGTCATCGGCGAAGCATGGAAACACGGGGTGAAGAAACTGCTCTTCCTCGGCTCTACATGCATCTACCCTGGCGATGCTCCCCAGCCCATGCCCGAAGACTGTTTGCTGACATCTCCTCTCGAATACACAAACGAGCCCTATGCCATAGCTAAGATAGCTGGTCTGAAGATGTGCGAATCCTTCAATCTCCAGTACGGCACCAACTATATAGCTGTCATGCCGACCAACCTCTACGGACCGAATGACAACTTCCACCTCGAAAACTCTCATGTCCTCCCTGCCATGATACGCAAGATACACCTTGCCAAGTGTCTCAACGAGGGTAACTGGGAGGCTGTGCGCAAAGACCTCGGTCTGCGCCCCGTCTCAATGAAGATGCCAAAGATGGTCGACGGACAGGGCGAGCCTGACGAGACACTGCGTCAAGCTTCACAGACTATCATGGCCACAGCCATGAGCGATGAGGTCACTATCCTTCAGGTGCTCCGCCACTACGGCATCACTCCTGAAGCTGTCACTCTCTGGGGCACAGGTGCTCCCATGCGCGAGTTCCTCTGGAGCGAGGAGATGGCCGACGCATCCGTCCACTGCCTCCTCAACGTGGACTTCAAGGACGTTGTCGAAAGCAGCGACTTCACCTGCAACCGCGACGGCATAAAGGAAATACGCAACTGCCACATCAACGTGGGTACAGGCAAGGAGATTTCCATCAAGGAGGTAGCTGAGAAGATTGTTGCCGAGATAGGCTTCAAGGGCGAACTCAGATGGGATGCCACCAAGCCGGACGGCACAATGAAGAAGCTGACAGATGTAAGCAAGCTCCACCGCCTCGGATGGCACCACACCATAGAGATTGAGGATGGCGTCCACAAACTCTACGAGTGGTATCTGAAAGGAATATGTATCAACCACAAGCAAGGATAATCCACCTTTTACCAGTGCCCCGCTCTTCAGTGAGTGGGGCACCGGTGCTTTTATGAGCCTGCATGGCGATAAACATGCTGATCAGGTATGCCTACTATGCGTCTCTACTAAGCATGCCCAAATAAATATTCATGTCTTATATGCATGCCTACTTTTCTTCCTGCTCTATCATAGCAAGGAACTCTTGTTCGCTTACCAATGGTATGCCAAGCGACTGTGCCTTTTCGAGCTTGGAGGGACCAATGTTGTCGCCTGCAAGGATGAAGGATGTCTTCTTTGATATGCTGCCAACATTCTTGCCTCCGTTGTTTTCTATCATGGATTTGTATTCGTCGCGAGAGTGGAGGGCAAAGACGCCAGAGATGACGATGCTCTTGCCTGCCAGCTTGTCGGAACGGTCGGAGAGCTGCTCGGCGGATAGCTGCATCTGCACTCCGTATGTGGCGAGTCTGTTGACAATGGAGGCGTTGATGGGGTTGGCAAAATATTTGATGACAGACTCGGCTATGACCTGCCCTACCCCGTCTACGCTCATGAGTTCTTCGAGGGTGGCATGGCGAAGGGCTTCCATGGTCTTGAAATGGCGGGCTATGAGTTTGGCTGTTGTCTCGCCTACGAACCGGATGCCGATGGCGAAGACGACGCGCTCGAAGGGTACGGACAATGTCTTCCGCACTCCGTCCACTACTTTCTGGGCAGACTTGATGCGGCCTGTGTTGGCTCCGCAGATGTCTTGGACGGTGAGGAGGTAGAGGTCGGCTACATCGTGGATGAGTCCGCGCTGGTAGTAGTCGTCGACTGTTTCGGGTCCGAGGCTGTCGATGTTCATGGCCTTGCGCGAGATGAAGTGTTCGATGCGCCCTTTTATCTGTGGTGGGCAGGCTGTATCGTTGGGGCAGAAATGGGCTGCCTCGCCTTCGAAGCGAACGAGGGGTGTGCCGCACTCGGGGCATGTCTTGATAAATTCCACCTTTTGCATGCCTTCGGTGCGCTGGATTGTATCGACTCCGACAACTTTGGGTATGATTTCTCCCCCCTTCTCCACGTAGACCATGTCGCCAAGATGGAGGTCGAGCTGGCTGATGACGTCGGCATTGTGGAGGGAGGCGCGCTTGACGATGGTGCCGGCCAAAAGGACTGGGTCCATATTGGCGACGGGTGTGATGGCTCCAGTGCGTCCTACCTGGTAGGTGACCTCATTGAGGCGTGTGCATGCTCTCTCGGTCTTGAACTTGTAGGCTATTGCCCATCGGGGGCTCTTGGCTGTGTAGCCGAGATGTTTCTGCTGTCGGACAGAGTTGACTTTGAGGACTATGCCGTCGGTGGCTACGGGGAGGTTTTTGCGCTCTGTGTCCCAGTAGTTGATGAAGGCGAGGACATCATCGACGGATTGGCACTTCTTCATGCCCTGTGAGATTTTGAAGCCCCATGTGGCTGCCTGCTGGAGCATCTCGTAGTGGCAGGCATCGGCTGGCATGTCGTCGAGGAGGAGATAGTAGAGGTAGGCGTCGAGTCCTCGCTGCGCTACGACCTTGGAGTTTTGTGACTTCAGTGTGCCGCTGGCTGCATTGCGCGGATTGGCAAAGAGGGGTTCTTCTCGCTCGGCGCGCTCCTGGTTGAGTTTGTCGAAGGAGGACCAGGGCATGAGAATCTCTCCTCTTATCTCAAACTCGCGTGGATAGCCTGTGCCTTCGTTGAGGACGAGGGGGATGGAGCGGATGGTGCGCACATTGGCTGTGACATCGTCGCCTCTGACTCCGTCGCCACGTGTGACGGCCTTCTGGAGTCGGCCGTCGACATAGGTGAGGGAGATGCTCAGCCCGTCGTATTTCATCTCGGCGCATATCTCGAATGGTTCGCCTCCGAGTCCTTCGCTGACACGGCTGTAGAAGTCTCTGACGTCTTGCTCGTTGTAGGTGTTGGCGAGTGAGAGCATGGGGTACTTGTGTTCTACGGCCTGGAAGGTCTGTGTGAGGTCGCTGCCAACGCGTTGTGTGGGTGAGTTGGGGTCGGCGAACTGAGGATAGAAGAGTTCGAGGGTCTGTAGCTGACTCATCAGCTGGTCAAAGTCGTAGTCGGAGATGGTGGGCTGGTTGAGCACGTAGTAGTTGTAGTTGTGCTGGTTTATCTCTTTTGTGAGTTGGCGTATTTGTTCTTCGGGTGTCATGGCTTACTGATTGTGTTGTTTGTGTGAAACGGAAAGATAGAGGACGAGAGGGAGGTAGTAAAGGATATATGTAAGAAGGGCCTGCACGTGGGATGGCATGCCGAGGAAGGTGAGCAGGGCTGTGTAGTCGAGGCATGCGACGAGCTGGCTGGAGAGGAAGAGGAGGATGAAGTATGGGCTAATGGAACGTATAAGGGATGTGTGTGCCTGCAGGAAGTCGGCGAGGGTATATAGCCTACCTGAGGTGTAGGCGTAGATGTTGCTGATGACGATGAGGTAGAGTGCGAGCAGGCCGTACCATCCGTGGGCGAGGGCTGAATGGCTGATTGTGCCGAAGGCGCTGAGGAGGACGGCATGAGGGAGGATGAGCAGCAGGGAAAAAAGTATGAGAAGGGCGACGGCCGCGGTGAGGGTGATGAGTGCGGCGCGACGCTGTTTGAGGGATGGGCGGCGGGTGAAGGCGGAGAGCACTCCCGAAGTGTGGAGGATGCTGAGGGTGACGAGGCCTGTGAGTATATGGGCTAAGGGTACGTCGGCAAAGTTGTCGACGACGCTGCTGAACATCCACCTGATGCCTGCCGGGGAGAGGAGCCCGTTGATGTCACTATGGTATATGCTTGCTATCCATGACACTATGGGCAGGAGGGCAAGCAGGATGGCTATAAGCCCAAAGTAGGCTTTTAGCGTGGTGAGTATGACTCGATGGAGGGCAGGCACAGATGGGAGGAAGGGGTTATTAGGGGTTAAAGGGTTAATAGGGTTAAAGGGTTAAAAGTCTAAGGGGATAAGGGGTAAAACAGTTTGAAATGTTTGAGGGGTTTGAAGGGTTTGAAGGGTTGGTGTTTGCATCCTACTCGTCGGGCACGAGGTGGTCGATGTCGAGTATGCGCAGTTCGAATGCTCTGGTGACGAGGCGTGTGGCGTTGATGCCTGTTTGGTCTTCGCCGAAGAGTCGCTTGACGAGGTCGTTCTGGCGTTTCTCAATGGACTTGACGCCGAAGGGCATGCCCTTTAGGCTGGCTATCATGTCTTTGGTATATCCGAGGGCAAGATGGCGGAGGAAGCGCTCGTCGTATTCGTCGATGTCGTAGTCGATGAGCGAGTCTTGTCTCATGGTGTCTTGGAGGACGGAGTTGCGGAAACGCTGGAGCATCTTTTCGAGGACTGGCTGGTTGAAGACCATGCGCTTGCCGTCGAGGACGCTCTGCACGTCGCCACGGGTGAGGAGTTCGCCGCTCTTGAGTATGATGCCGTCAGCTCCTGCATCAAGGGCATCGACCCATAGCTTCTCGTTGAGGACTTCTCCTGTGAAGATGAGGACATGGACACCGGGGTAGCGTCGGCGCAGCTGCTTGCACACGTCGACTCCTGCTGTGGTTGAGCCGCCAAGGCCAAGGTCGAGCAGGACGAGGTCTGGCTGGTCATCGCGGAGGAGTTTCCAGAGTTCGGTTTCGTCCATGGCTGTGCCTATAATCTGGGCTTCGGGTATCTCGGAACGAAAAATTTCGAGTGTGCCCTTCATCTCGAGGGCTACATCTTCGACTATTATAACTTTAAACTCTTTCATCAGTGAGGTATTCTGTTATTGGGGGAGGTGTAAAAAATGAGGTATTCATATTCTCGGCAAATTTACGAATTAATCTTTAATTACGCTTCATCGGGTGAGTTTTTTTTCTCGGAAGAAAGACAAATAGGCGATTAATGACGTATTGGCATCTACTGTTTGCATTTCTTGCAGTACTCGATGAGTCGTTTGTAGACAGGATTGGCTGAGAGGAGCTGTTCGTTGCCGAGGATGAACATCTGCTTGCGTGCTCGGGTGACGGCCACGTTGAGTTTGCGGTCGACGGAGGTGGACGCTATGCGGACGAGGTTGGAGAGGTTGTCGAGTTCGTATGACTGTGTGATGGTGGTGCCGTAGATGATGATGTCGCGCTGTGAGCCCTGGTAGCGTTCGACGGTGTCGATGAGCATGTCATTGGCGATGGAGGCTGTGTATTGCGGTCCGAGCTGTCCGTCGGCGGCGAGGTTGGCTATCTCGGTGCGGACAGTGGTGATCTGTCGGCGGAAGGGGACGATGATGCCGAGTGCCTTGGCGAGGTTGAGTTCTTTGCTGTTTTGGCCGTAGACGCTGACGACGGCCTTGACAATCTGGGCTATCATGCGGGCTTCGAGTATGTTGGCCTTGGGCAGGCGGTCTTCTACGGCTGGTCGGGGCACATTGATGAAGGTGCAGCGGCTGGTGGCTACGAGGGTCTCTATGTGGTTGTCGCGGTCGTAGATGGGCAGGTTGAGCTGCTCTGTCTGGTGTGGCAGTCCGACGGGCTGGAGGAGGCTCTCGTAGAAGGCTTGGGAGGCGAAGTCGGCTATGGCTGGGTGCATGCGTCCCTGGTGGTCGAGCATGGAGACGATGTCGGGGTTGGCTCTGTTCTGCTCGTAGAGTCGCTCGAAGAAGGAGTTGCGGCAGTTGGTCAGTCCTATCTGGTGGAGCATGGGTGACTGTACGGCTGACTTGTCTTCGTCTTGCACCACTACGGCTGGCAGCTGCTTGTGGTCGCCTATCATGATGAAGCTGTCGATGGCGGGGCTGGTGAGTATGGGCAGGAGCTGTGGCTCAAGGATTTGTGAGGCTTCGTCGAAGATGGCCACATGGAAGTGCTTGAGGTGGAAGAGGGCTGAGTGGGTTGACATGGAGGAGACGGTGCTGACGAAGATGCTGGTGCGCTGGACGAGGTTGATGACGTCTTGGCGCTTGGGCATGTCGGCTATGCGCTTGGCGAAGAGGTGGTCTCTGAACTGGGGTGAGCAGGAGAGTTCGCGGCCGAGCCGGACATAGTCTGGATTGGTGCCGATGGTGTCGAGCATGGAGCATATCTCGTCGACGGCCCTGTTGGTGTAGGAGAGGAGGAGTATGTTGTGCTGCTCGGCAAGGTGCTGCTCTACCATGCGGCGGAGGGCGACGGAGGTCTTGCCTGTGCCTGGAGGGCCGACGAGTAGGAAGAGTTCGCCTTTCTCGGGCTTGCGCTGTGAGAGTATGAGCTGTCGGCGGTGGGGCTGGCAGGCTGCAAGGGAGAAGAGGCCGGAGTAGAGGCTGCGGAAGGATGACTCTACATGGTCGTGCTCGACGGCATAGTAGCTGTCGGTGGTGAGCATGTCGGTGTTCTTCTGCCTGTAGCGGAGAGCAAGCCATATCTTGTCTGTGTCGTAGGCTTCGACGCTACAGCGGATGACCTGTTGTGTGACGGCTGAGTCTTGCAGGCTTTCTCGGCGGTAAAGGATGACGGCATCGCCTATGCGGAAGTTGGGCTGTGAGTCTTCGTCGGTCTGGCTGAGGCAGATGGCTTCCACGCCGTCGTTGTAGCGGATGTCGGCTATGCGGAGGTCGACTATGATGTCGCCATTGTCTCTCTTTGTCTCCACATCGGCACTCCAGAGAGATGAGAGGGAGCGTGTGGAGTCGGGGCGCGACTGTGACATCTTGCTTTCAAACTGTTCGCGCTCTATGAACTGGAGGAAGGTGTGGAAATATTCGGCTGTCAGGGGATCCATGGTCTGGAGGGTCTCGATGACGGGCTGTATGGAGGGCAGGCACCACTGATGCCAGAACATGTCGTTGCAGTCGGGATTGCGTCTCAGGCTGTCGGGCGTGAGAGCTGGTATCCACTCTCGTCCCTTGCCGTGGAGGAGTCCGAGTTCGAGGGCTATGATGTCGTTGCGGATGGTGAAGGCTCGCATGAGTATGTCGGGGAAGCTTCGCTGCTCCTGTAGCTTGGGGTAGCGTGAGTAGAGGAGGTTGCCCATGACATCGTTCTGCTTTATGCCTTTGTTGTAGTAGAGGATCTCTTTGTAGAGGAGCATCTGCATGAGGTGCTCTTCTTTGGCTTTGCTGCGGAATTCGTCCCACTTGCCCGACTTGAGCTCTATGAGGAGTGCTGACTTGTCGTCGTCAAGGGATATGAGGCAGTCCATGCGTCCCTGGAGTCCAAGGGCTTCGCAGAAGAAGGTGGGTTCGATGAAGGTGCTGACCTTGGCCTTCTGCATGTCGGGCTGGGCATAGATCTGGCGGACGGTGGAGAGGATATTGTCGTACTGTCGGCGTGTCTCGTCGAAGAAGGGACGGTCTATGGCATCGCATGCGGAGATGTCGAGTGCGCGGTCGGCAAAGACGGTGCGGAGCGACCTGAGGTAGTCGGGGGAGGACTGGTTGATGGCATCGTCGAGAAACTGGTTGGCGAAGTCTCCGAGAAGGGAGTAGACGTTGGGCTCGTGGGGGCTGAACTTGTCTATAAGGCTATTGAAGGCGTGTTCGCCCCAGGACTTGACGCAGGAGGTGACGGCTGTGGTGTCGATGAGGTAGTCGGGTTCGACGATGATGTAGAGGGGGTGGTAGACACCATCGGGGTCGATGGTGAAGGAGAGGGCGTTGAAGCGCATGCCTGGCTGCAGGAGCTGACCTGCCTTGATGGCGTGGGTGCTGCCGCAAAAGTGTATGCGGTAGGGTGTGTCGGAGGGATGGTCGGGGGCGGAGGCGTAGATGTAGGGTTCTTCAACCTTGTCAACTACGAAGCGCATCCTCTTGCGCTTGGATTGGCTTTCTGCCTTTGGGCGTGGAGCTGGCAGGGAGGAGATGTCGGGCAGGACTCCACGGAGGTTGGCGGGCACGGGGGTGTCGGTGAAATGGGCAAGGGCATCGACAAAGGCTCGGGTGTCGACGAGGAAGGTGTGCTGGTCGCACTCCATGCCGAAACGGAAGATCTGTCGGGCGCGCCATCTGAATGTGTCGACGGGATGGAGCGGCCACGAGGTGAGTCGACACGTGGCCTGAAGTCTGGAGTAGAAGTCAGTGTATTCGGCTGGCAGACCTGCCGTGCGCTCTATGCAGACACGATGGAGCGTGTCGTAGAAGAATCGGTATTTCTGCCGTAATGGCGACTCGGAAAAGAATATGCTGATGACGTCCTGCCACATGGTATCTTGTGTGTGTATGGGTTGATGTAAGTGTGTATATAAAAGGAGTGCACCATTACAGTGCAGCTCCTATTATCTCCTTGATAGACTTGCATCCGTGCTGGTCGAGCCAGTCGTTGATGCCTTGTGCCACCTTGACAGAGACGGCGGGATCGATGAAATTGGCTGTTCCTATCTCGATGGCGCATGCGCCTGCCATGAGGAACTCTATGGCATCTTTGGCGTTCATGATGCCGCCGAGGCCGATGACTGGTATGCGGACAGCCTTTGCCACTTGCCATACACACCTGACGGCTACGGGCTTGACGGCTGGACCTGAGAGTCCGCCTGTACCGATGCTGAGGAGTGGCTTGCGGCGTTCGGTGTCGATGACCATGCCCATGAGTGTATTGATGAGGGAGACGGCGTCTGCTCCTGCATCTTCGACGACTTTGGCTATATCTGTGATAGAGGTAACATTGGGCGACAGCTTGACAATGAGTGTCTTATGGTATGCTTCTCTGACAGCCTTGACAACTTCGTAGGCTCCCTTTGTGGTGACGCCGAAGGCCATGCCGCCTTGCTTGACGTTGGGGCAGGAGATGTTGAGTTCGATGGCTGGAATATTGTCGAGGGCATCGATGCGTGAGGCGCACTCGGCATAGTCGTCGGGCGAGGAGCCGCTGACGTTGACTATCATGTTGGTGTTGATGTCTTTTATCTCTGGATAGATGTGTTGGCAGAAATAGTCAACACCTTTGTTTTGCAGTCCGACGCAGTTGAGCATGCCGCTGGGTGTCTCTGCCATGCGTGGGTAGTCGTTGCCTTCACGCGGATTGAGTGTGGTGCCTTTGACGATGATGCCGCCTATGTCTTCGAGATTGACGAGGTCGGCAAATTCGATGCCGTAGCCAAATGTGCCTGAGGCTGTCATGACGGGATTCTTGAGCGAGAGTCCGCCTATGTTTGTTCTTATGTCTGCCATATCAGATTGTCCAAGTTAAGTCGTTGATGTCAAATACAGGGCCTTCTTTGCATACGCACACGTTGCCCTTCACTGTCTTCTCCACGCAGCAGAGGCATGCTCCGAGTCCGCACGCCATCATGTTTTCGAGTGACACCTCGCAGGGGATGTTGGCTTGCTTGGCATATCGGGCCACGCTGACCATCATGGGTTTGGGTCCGCAGACGGAGATGCGGTCGAAGGTGTCGCGCTTGAGGAGCGAATGTTGGGTGACGAAGCCTTTCTCGCCCTGAGAGCCGTCTTCTGTGGTGATGTGGAGGGGGGCTATCCGCTCGAACATGTCGAGTTCGAGCAGGTCGGTGGCGCTGCGTGCTCCAAGCAGGAAGATGGGTTGAGCACCGTTGTCTTTGAGGTATTTGCCGTAGTCGAGCAGAGGGGCGACTCCTACTCCTCCGCCAACGAGGAGCACTCTCTCCCCTGCCCTCTTCACGGGTGAGAATCCGTTGCCAAGTGGGAAGACGAGGTTGAGCTTGTCGCCTGGCTGGAGGGTGGCGAGCTGGCGTGTGCCGTCGCCTGCTTTCTTCACCAAGAGCCACAGCTGGTTGTTGGCGCGGTCTACATAGTTGATGGATATGGGTCGGCGAAGGAAGGTGGTGGGGCTTCCTTCTATCTTTACCTCAACGAACTGTCCTGGTCGCATCTCCGGGAGAGGTTGGGTGTCGGTGAGTTTGAGCAAGACATAGAGCTGGTGGGGATGTTCTACTGCTGCCACCAACAGGTCTTTGGCGTATTTCTTCATATAATTAAATCTATATATATATTAATGTGTATGTTTGTTTTTCTCATTTTGGGAGGAGAGAGGTTTATTAGAGTCCCCATTCGGCAGGCTTGCATCGTCCCTCCACGGCTTTTTCGGTCTTGTCGTCCAACTGATGGAAGAAGTCAAGGCCTGTGATTTTCTCTACCTCGTCGACAGAGACGGCATAGTCACGTATGTCTTTAGTGCAACGTTCGTTGGCATAGATAAATCCGATGGCTTTTGGTTCGCGGCCCATATAGAGCAGCACTTTGAAGAAGCGGTCGGGCACGGATATTTTGATTCCTTTACGTTTGCCTATGGTCTTGGGCTTGGCTTTGTCGAAGATGGGTCCGCAGCAGATGTAGAGTGTGCCGTAGTCGCTGGCCCAGGAGCGGCAGAACTCTTCGAGCTCTTTCCAAGCGCCAGCATTGAGCGAATGGGACTGGGGGCAGATGTTGGTCATGAAGAAGGACTGGCGCATGGCATCGGCATCGTTGCGGTTGTCGGCGGCTGGACACATGTGTCCGCGGTCGTAGCCTGAGTTGCTGTAGTCGGATGTCTGCACGCGCGAACGCTCGCTGATGACTATGTCTTCTTCAAATCGGTCGCTGCGCTTGCAATCCTCGCTCTCGGCTCGCTCGCGTGTGAGGCTCCAGCAGACGTAGTTGGGACAGAGGTGCTTGAGACTGTAGGAGACGATGAACTGCTTCTTGAAGAGCAGCACTTCGTTGAGGTCGGAGATGGGGGCTGGCTGCTCCAGATTTTCGTAGGCTGCACGCGAGAGTCCCTCATCGGGGGCGTCTGTATCATTTAACCGACGCTGCTCCTCCTCTCGCTGCTTGGCGGCATCTTGCTGGGCATAGAGCTGGTTGCGCTCTGAGGAGATGGTAGATGTGCGTCCGACGGAAGTGTCGGAGGGAAGGGTGTCGGTCGTTGCGCCCTTCCACACCTGGTTGATGCCTGCAACAGCGAGCACAAGTGCCACACATGTGAGCAGTATGGTCTTGGGGCTCTTCTTCTTCGTCTGATTCTTTCTTGTGGTCTTTTTTGTCATTTCTATCTGTTTTTTGTTTGTGAAATTGCATTTTACCGATAATATTCTGCAAATTTAAGAAAGATTTAACTGAAAACTATTCTCATTCAAAAAAAAAGTGCTAACTTTGCATCGCTTTTAACAAATATACAAGCTTTTCGTCATTGACGCTGCCGAATTGGCTCAGTTGGTAGAGCAACGCATTCGTAATGCGTGGGTCGGGGGTTCGAGTCCCCCATTCGGCTCTTTAAGGTGTCAATAGACGACAAAGAACTCAAGTGCCTCTCTCTCTGTCCACACTCATGAGGAAGCAAGCAAAATAGCACAAAACAACATGCAAAATAAATTAGGTAAAGACGAATACTGTGATGTACGGCATATCTCAACGGAGACACAGCCGTGCATTTTTTCGTTTAGTTACTTCCCCATCCCGCACGGCTGCTCTGCCGCTGGGAGGGTGACGCTACGGCTGATGTGCACACATATATATAATAGAAGGACTCACTAATAATTAGAAAGACTCACTAATAATTAGAAGGACCTACCTATAATTAGAAGGACTCACTACAAGACATTTGATAAAAAATTCATATATACTCTTTTATTTTCGGACACTTATGATCATATACAACACCACATTTCAGGTAGGCACCAACGATGCTCATAATCTCGTGGTATACCTCCACGAAAAATACATCCCAGAGGCAAAGAGAAGTGGTGCCATCCTGAGCTCTAGGATGTGTCGAGTGATTACCCACCACGACGAAGCGTCGGAGTGCATCTCCGTGCAGTTTGAAACTAACGACATGGAAACTTTCCACAAGTGGTATGCAACAGAAGGCATCAAGATCAACAATGAGATGCTCGCTCTCTTCAAAAACAAGATTGTGGGCTTCCCAACCATGCTTGAGGTAATAGAATAGCACAGGCAGACATACATTTACACACACACTTTTCTTACACACACTCTTCTCTCATGGCAAGAACCAACAGTCAGATAGAAAAAATCATCCTCGGAGTCGACCCTGGCACCAACGTCATGGGCTACGGAGTGCTCAGCGTAGTTGGCAACAAAGCTGAGCTGGTAGCCATGGGAACTATCGAGCTGAAAAAGTATGAGAGCCACTATCTCAGGCTCGGCAAGATATTTGAGCGCATAACAAGCATCATCGACTCCTACAAGCCCGACGAGATGGCCATTGAGGCTCCTTTCTTCGGAAAGAACGTGCAGTCTATGCTCAAGCTCGGCAGAGCTCAGGGAGTGGCCATCACGGCCGCCATCATGAGAGACATTCCCATAACCGAATATGAGCCATCAAAGATAAAGATTGCTATCACGGGCAATGGCAATGCCGCTAAAGAACAGGTGGCTGGCATGCTGCAGCGCATGCTTAAGATAAGCAAGGAGGACATGAACGTGCAGCTCGACGCTACCGATGCTCTCGGAGCTGCATACTGCCATTTCATACAGATGGGCATGCCAAAGACAGAGCACAAATTTTCGTCTTGGAAGGATTATATCAGTAAAAATTCAGACAAAATTCACAATTAACATCTTTAAGCACGCTCGTTAACAATATATTTTGTATCTTTGCAAGGCATTTTGTGCATCCTACCCCTTCACAAAGCCAACTCCACACGCTTTTGGCTGCTACAAGGGCGGACACAGCGACGAAGCCTGAAGGTACGCTGCCGCTGAAAAGACATCATCTCTCAACTATCAAGCTCATCATCATCAACACTAAATGAACAAGTCAAACAAAAAGATACTCAGACAATACGCGCTCGAATACGGTTCCTTCATCGGCACGGCATGGTTCCTCCTATTCTTCAACTATGTCAAATCTATCGAGCACAACAGCGTCGTTTACGCTATCGGCATTCTTCTGATGATTGTTGTCTGCATACTCTTCCCGCTGCTGCTCGCTGTGCGCATCAACAAGAAGACCACAGCCGTAGGCCAAAAGATGAACTACGCACAAGCGTTCTCTTTCTCCCTCTTCATGTTTTTCTTTGCCAGCGTGCTCCATTCGGCAGCCACTTACGTATACCTCGAATATGTGGACCAGGGACAACTCTTCATCACTCTCAACAACATGCTCGCCATGCCTGAAATAAAGTCGACATACGAATCTCTCGGTCTCGCCAACGAATATGCGCAAGCTATGGACGGATTGAAGGACATAGAAGAAGCTGGAAACGCTAATATCGCCCTCAACTTCTTGGGCTACGACTGCTTCTTAGGATTCTTTGGCTCAATATTCACTTCCTACTTCGCATCAGCCACGATAAAGCTGAAGGAGCCACAAACACAGTCACGCTGAAGCGGAGAATGCAGAAGATGTTTATTGGCTGAGGCTGAGAGAGGAAAATACTGCATACGTGTAAGCGTGTGAAGAGACAAAACAGCACAGAGACCCATACATACAAACAAGAATCATACACATTTACATACACCCCCACACCATGGACATTTCAGTAGTAGTGCCTCTATACAACGAGGAAGAATCAATAGCAGAACTGCACGAGTGGATAAAGAGAGTCATGGACCTCAACCACTTCACATACGAGGTCATATTCGTCAACGATGGCAGCACCGACCACTCCTGGGACGAGATAGAGAGACTGAGCCAGACACACCCCGAAGTTCACGGCATAAAGTTCAGACGCAACTACGGCAAAAGTCCGGCACTCTACCACGGATTTGAAAAGGCTCAGGGAGATGTCGTCATCACCATGGACGCCGACCTCCAAGACAGCCCCGACGAGATACCGGAGCTATACAAGATGATAAAGGAAGAGGGCTACGACCTCGTAAGCGGTTACAAGATGAACCGCCGACAGGGCGACCCACTCTCCAAGACTATACCCACCAAGCTCTTCAATGCCACCACACGCATGGTCAGCGGCATTCACAACCTCCACGACTTCAACTGCGGACTCAAAGCCTACAGGCGAGACGTGGTCAAACATATTGAAGTATACGGAGAGATGCACCGCTTCATACCCTACTTGGCCAAAAACGCTGGATTCAGCAAGATAGGAGAAAAGCCCGTGCACCATCAGGCCAGACAGCACGGCGTGAGCAAGTTCATGGGGTGGAACAGATTCGTCAACGGCTACCTCGACCTCATCAGCCTCTGGTTCATCGACAGCTTCGGCATGAAACCCATGCACATCTTCGGATTCATCGGTACTCTCATGTTCATAGCTGGCTTCATAGCCATCGTATGTGTCGGTGCCTCAAAGCTCATCGACCTCCACAACAATACGCCCCATGCACTCGTCACCGAGAGCCCCTACTTCTATATCTCACTCACAACCATGATACTCGGCACACAACTCTTCGTCGCAGGCTTCCTTGGAGACCTCATAAGCCGAAACAGCCCTGAGCGCAACAAGTATCAGGTGGAGAAAGAGGTATAACTGAGGCATCACAAATGTCCTTCCTCCCCGTAAAAAGGTAAATTCATGAAGCCAAACATGCAACAAACGCCACGCGTCAGGAGTCTGACAACCATAGCCATCGCGACTGCCATCACGATGCTCTCAGCATGCTATTCCAACAACTGTCCGCTCGACAACAACGTTCTCTGCAACTTCTCCTTCCACGACTCATACGGCACTCCCGTACAATACAACGACACCATCACCGTCACCACCCTCATGCCAGGACACAAGACCATCTACACCTATCGCAAGATGGGCAACAAGACGGTGGTGAAAGATGTGCCCGCCCCTGAGCTCGTAGAACAAGGTTACACCGAGACCGTATCGCAGCAACGCAATGATACCATACTGCTCAACAACCTCTGTGCAGCCACTTCCATGTCACTGCCCATGAGCTACTACCGCAACAGAGACACACTCATCGTCTCCTACCGCTCCATATCAGCTAAGGACACCATCTGGATTGACCATGACAGCTACCCCTACGTAGAACTGCCCGAGTGCGGCACTTACCGCTATCACACTCTACTCGGCATCAAGTCAACAGCTGCAGCCATTGACCATATAGAGATAACCAACCCCCACGTAGACTACGAGGGCAACACCAACATCAAAATATACTTCAACGGAGCTGCAGAGACACCCGACGAGTAGCTTTCCCTACACTCCTCCACCGTCCTTTTCCTCACTTACCCACTCCCCCTCCCACGATGAAAGCAAGAACAGCGACATACATCCTACTCCTCACCATAGCATCAGCTCTCCCATCTGGCCTCCACGCGCAGCAACCCCAGACAGCCGCACAGCAGCCTGCCTATCCTGCCGCACAGCAAGGAAAGACCGACACAAAAGGAATGACGGTGCTCATGCCTGGCGAAACACCTAAACCCACAAAATATGTTGAAGTGAAAGAGCAAGAACAACACCTCGTCTTTTTCCAGGGATTCAACATATCAGCCGATGTCTACGGACCAGCGGCTTACGCTCTGTCCGACTACGGATGGGCAGAAGGAGCTCTCAGGCTCAACCTCAAAAACACTTTTTTCCCTATTGTAGAGATAGGATATGCCAAATGTGAGAAAGCCGATGTCAACACTTCCATCACCTACAATGTGTCAGCGCCCTACGGACGCATAGGTGTGGACATTAACATATTGAAGAATAAGTTCCAAGACAACAGACTCTACCTCGGTGCGCGATATGGAATATCAAAGTTCAAATACGACATGTCGGGTCCAGCCATCTCTGACCCCATCTGGGGAGGCTCCGAACCCTACGACATCAAAGGTATCGACTGCACCAGTTCCTGGGCGGAATTCATCTTTGGAGTAGAAGTCAAGATGTACAAAAATTTCCACATGGGATGGGCAGTGAGATATAAAAGGGAAATATCTTCCACCAAAAGCCTCAATGCCAAGCCAAGCTGCATTCCTGGCTACGGATACACCACCAACTCCACCTGCTGGAGTGCCTCTTACAGCCTCATCTTCGACCTCAACTGGGGAAAGAAAAAGAATACAAAGAAAGGAGTCAGCATCTCAATAAAAGACATACCAACAGAAACTACTGATTCCCCTACCACCCCGGATGATGAAGAGCAAGAAGAGGAAGAGATTGAGACGAACGAGATAGAGGAAGGCGTAGAGACAACAACAGAAAAGAGAGGAAAGTGAGAAAAGTGACGACATACCTCATCCACCACACAACAGACATCAACACATCTACATACACCCACAACACATGGACAAATCCAACACCACATCGACCGACACTAAGGACACACAGAAAGCCTTCGACCCCTATGCCCCACACAAGATAAAATGGTGGGGATGGCCACTGCTGCTCCTGCTCATAATCGGCACTGTATACATCTACCGCACCAACCACAGCAACAATGCCCCCTCGCCCAGCACCCCTTGGGCTGAAGGCAACATACAGCGAGCTGAAGGCAACATCTTTGGCACCATCTACCACATCACCTACCAGTCGCCCACCTGCCTCCAGGCTGGCATCGACAGCACACTCAACAGCATCGACATGTCGCTCTCGCCCTTCAACCCTAAGAGCGTCATCACAGCCATAAACGAAGGCACCAGTACACAGGTCGACAGCATGCTCCAGGATGTATTCCGCCTCGCTCAGCAAATATCAGCCCAGACAGACGGAGCCTTCGACATCACCGTCGCACCTCTCGTCAACCTTTGGGGATTCGGATTTAAAAACTCTGATAAGGTGACACAAGCTGCCGTAGACAGCATCATGCCTCTCGTCGGCATGGACAAAGTCAGACTTCAGGAAGGCAACATCGTCAAAGACAACCCACACACCATGCTCGACTGCAGCGCCATAGCCAAGGGCTACGGAGTAGACGCCGTCGGACTCTACCTCGAAACGCAGGGAATCAAAAACTACATGGTGGAGATTGGTGGCGAAATAAGACTTAGGGGCTACAACCCCAAGGGCAAACTTTGGCACATAGGCATAAACACACCTGTTGACGACCCAACGTGCACCAACAACGAGATACAGCAAGTGCTGGCTGCCACACAGATCTCCATGGCCACATCAGGCAACTACCGCAACTTCTACGAGAAAGACGGCAAGAAATACGCTCACACTATCGACCCACGCACGGGACAACCTGTGCAGCACAATATTCTCTCCTCTACCGTCCTCACACAAGACTGCGCCACAGCTGATGCCTACGCCACAGCCTTCATGGTTCTCGGACTCGATGAGGCCAAACGCGTGCTCTCACAACACAAAGAACTCATGGCCTACTTCATCTACTCCGACGCTAATGGCAACATGGCCGTATGGTATACCGACAGTATGCGCCAGCTGCTCGCAGAGGACTAAAGGCAAGATGGACACCATTCCCTCAGACGGTCTGATATATCAATAGAGAAAAGTACAACACCCATACATATATATTTATTTATAATCATTCATCATACAACCATACATAGGCAAAATATGGAAACATCAATGTTCGAACGACTACTGCAACTTCCGCTCTTCCAAGGAATGACGAAGAAAGAAATATATGAAGTCATATCGCGCGTGAAACTCGACTTCACCAACTACCAGGCAGGTGATGAAATAGTCCTGCAGGGAGACCCATGCAAAAGCCTCGTCTATATAATCTCCGGCCAGATGTCGGCCGAATACCGCGACCCTCATTCACGCTTCATCTTGACTGAAAAACTCAACAATGTGGGACTCATAGAAGCATACAACATGTTCGGCATGACACCACGATACTCCCGAACATATATCTTCAATACCAATGGCGTCACACTCAAGATAGACAAAGCCATGCTGCTCAACCAGCTCATGATAAACTATATCGCCAAGATAAACATGCTCAACACCACCTGCAACCAGTATCACCAGACACTCAAGCTCCTCAGAGACTTCCCTGAAGACACTGTGCAGGACAAGATAACAAAATTCATCCTCAGCTTCTCCTCAACAACACGAGGAGAAAAGGAACTGCGCATCAAGATGACTGACCTCGCTGACATCATACACGAGACACGACTCAACGTCTCCAAAGCACTCAACCAGATGCAAGAAGAAAATCTCATCTCCCTCCAGCGCAACTTCATCAACATCCAAGATATCGAAAAACTCTACAAGCGGATCTAACTCACAACATACGTCCGCCCAGCAACCATATTCATCATGAATCCATTCTTCACATCATACACATACATACCCTTCGACAAGATAACCCTCAGCGACTATCTGCCTGCCTTCCAAAAAGGCATTGAAGAAGAAGACAAAGAGATACAAGCTATCGTCAACAACCCTGAGCCACCAACATTCGCCAACACCATAGAAGCGATGGAATACATCGGTCAGCTCCTATCTAAGGTGCGTAGCGTCTTCTTTAACCTCCTCAGCGCCGAGACATCAGACGATATGGAAGCTCTCGCCCAGGAAGTCTCACCCATGCTCTCTCGCCACTCCTCTGACATAATCCTCAACCGCCCACTCTTCCAGCGCATAAAGGCCGTATACGAAGACCACCTAAGCGACAACTTCCGTCGCCTCTCCACCGAACAAGCCACACTCCTGCAACACCGCTACAAAGACTTCGCCGACAACGGAGCCAACCTAACAGATGAGCAGCAGGACATACTCAGACAGCTCAGAGAGGAAACATCTCTACTCTCCATACAGTTCACACAAAACGTCCTTGCCGCCACTAACGCTTTCATCCTCCACCTCACAGACGAAAGCGACCTCGAAGGCATGCCCGAAAACATTAAGGAGATGGGACGACACGAAGCAAGGCAGAGAAATCTCGACGGCTATGTCTACACCCTCAAGGGACCATCCTATGCTGCCTTCATCAAATACTGCACCAAGAGAAACCTGAGAGAAAGCATATACATGGCGTCAGCCTCACTCGCCTTCCAACCAGGAGACAACAACAATACTGACATAGTACGCCAAATAGTCAATAAACACAGAGAGATAGCCCAGCTGCTTGGCTTCGCCACCTACGCTGACTATGCCCTCAGCGACCGCATGGCCGAAAACACGCACAACGTCTACGACCTGCTCGACCGACTCCTCCAAGCCTACATGCCCAAAGCACAACAAGACATAAAGGAGATAGCCGACCTCTACTATGCGGACAACCAAATCTCACCCTCTTCACTCTCTCCCGACGACCCACGACTCTTCCAGCCATGGGACTACCCCTTCTATGCTAACAAGCTGCGCCAGCAACGATACGACCTCGACCCAGAGGAACTCCGGGCCTACCTTCCCTTGCAACAGGTGAAGCAAGGCATCTTCAACCTCGCCACACGCCTCTATGGCATTACCTTCCGCCCAAATACACAGGCTCCCCTCTACCACCCCGACGTTGAAGCCTACGATGTCATCGACAAAGACGGCTCACTCCTCGCCCTCTTCTACTGCGACTTCCATCCGCGCGAAGGCAAAAAGGCAGGTGCGTGGATGACTTCATACGATGAACAATACATCGCACCTGACGGCACAAACCACCGACCCGTCATCTCCATCGTCACCAACCTGACGAAACCTACAGACACTACACCCTCGCTCCTCACACTCGATGAGGTCGAGACCTTCCTCCACGAATTCGGACACGCACTCCACGGCATATTCGCCAACACCACCTACCCTTCCCTCTCAGGCACCAACGTCTACTGGGACTTCGTCGAACTGCCTTCACAGTTCATGGAAAACTACAGCTGCGAACCCGACTTCCTCAACACCTTCGCTACCCACTACCAGACCCAGCAGCCACTGCCCGAAAGCATCATCACCAGCATTATCTGCAGCCGAAACTTCGATGCAGCCTACCAGTGCGTACGCCAAGTCAGCTTCGGACTCCTCGACATGGCATACTACACTCTCACACAGCCCCTCACCGCCGACATCGAAACCTTCGAGCAGCAAGCTTGGCAAAAGGCAACCATCCTGCCACACATACCCTCCACATGCATGTCCACCCACTTCTCACACATCATGGCAGGAGGCTACTCTGCTGGCTACTACAGCTACAAGTGGGCTGAGGTCCTCGATGCAGACGCTTTCTCCCTCTTCAAGCAAAACGGCATCTTCTCCGCCACCACAGCACAAAGCTTCAGAGACAACATTCTCTCACGCGGAGGCACCGAACACCCCATGACTCTCTACACACGCTTCAGAGGACAAAAGCCAACCATCGATGCACTGCTGAGACGCAACGGCATAATCTGAAAAACGTAACAGATCACCGATCTTTCATCACAACACTCACATGACAACACCCATATGACAACACTCACATGACATATACCGCCCCACACATGAGACATATCACCCACATACTCTTCGCCACCGCTACCATCATCTCCATCCTCGCCTTCTTCACCTCATGCTCTAACGAAGACGACATCGAAGAGATATTCATAGGACGCACATGGTACATGAACGGAGCTACCGTCAACGGACTCAAACTCAACAGCGACATAAAGAACTTCTACACCTCAGCAGGTCCCAACGCCTACTACATATCCTTCGCTCCCTCCACCTTCAAAGGTGTCATGGCAGAAGGCAAGACCTTTAGCGGCACATGGCAAGCAGACGGCAAAAATCAAACCATCACACTCAAGGTCACTACACCAGCCCCACTCGACACCCCCTTCGACAAACAGATATACAATATCATAGTCAACACCACACGCTACACCAGCGGTGCTGACTTTCTCCAGCTCAAACAAGACGGCGGCAACATCGTCATCTTCGGAGCATCACGAACAGAAGTCATAAACTGACAGAGACATTAGATACGTCAAGGACGAAACAATCGTCAAAAACGTCAAGAACGATATCGACGAAAAGAACGTCAAGAACGTAAATACTCAAAGACCTTCTGTAACACATCTTCCGCTTCCACTCAAACATCACCCCACGACTATGGACGACAAACAATACAAACTCGACTGCCGTTACATGCGCATGGCACGCATCTGGGCAGAAAATTCCTACTGCAAACGCCGACAAGTAGGAGCTCTCGTTGTTAAAAACAAAGCCATCATCTCCGACGGCTACAACGGCACGCCCTCAGGATTTGAAAACGTGTGCGAAGACGACAACAACACCACCTACCCCTACGTCCTCCATGCTGAAGCCAATGCCATTACCAAACTGGCACGCTCCAACAACTCCAGCGACGGAGCCACACTCTACGTCACTGCAGCGCCTTGCATTGAGTGCGCAAAACTCATAATACAGGCCGGCATAAAACGAGTCGTCTACTCCGAAAAATACAGACTCGAAGACGGACTCCAGCTCATGAGCAAGGCAGGCATACAACTCGACTACATAGAACTCCCAGACGCTCCCCCTGCCGACTAACCACACAAACGCATACTCAATGCAGCCACACTTTCAGCTCAATAAGCAAAGATACACACGGCTAACGGCAGCCACTCATAAAACGTAAGCCACACACACCCAAAACTCACATACACGAAGACATGAACAACATCAACAGAAACAACCGATGGATGCCACTCATCATAGCAGTGAGCATCATACTGGGCATCATCATAGGCACCTTCTTCGCCAACCGCTATGCAGGCAACCGACTCAACATCATCAACACCTCCTCCAATAAGCTCAGCGACCTCCTCCACATCATCGACGACCAATATGTAGACACCGTCGATATAGCCGACATCGTCGAACAGTCAATGCCCAAAATTCTCGAAGAACTCGACCCACACTCAACCTACATCACAGCCAAAGATGCAAAGACTGCCCACGAAGACCTCAAAGGCTCATTCTGCGGCGTCGGAGTGCAGTTCGTCATCAGGGAAGACACGGTGCGCATCACAGGAATAATCAAAGGCGGACCATCAGAGAAGGTAGGACTCCTTGCAGGCGACAAACTCGTCTCCGTCGACGGCAAACCATACGTTGGCAAGGTAGTCACTAACGAAGAGACCATGCACCGCCTTAGAGGCGACGAAGGAACAAAGGTCAAACTCGGCATACTGCGCCATGGCCACAAGAAACCACTCTACTTCACTGTCGTCAGAGGCGACATCCCCATCAAGAGCATCGACGCCACATACATGATCAACGACCAGCTCGGCTACGTCAAGATAAAGAGCTTCGGAGAGACAACATACGCCGAACTTCTCGTGGCTCTCGCCGAACTTCAGCAAGAAGACTTCAACGGACTCGTCATCGACCTACGAGGCAACGGAGGCGGCTACCTCTCAGCAGCCATACAGATGGTCAACGAATTCCTGCCCAAAAACAAACTCATCGTCTACACACAGGGACGACGCTCTCACCGCGAAGAATACCGCAGCGACGGACGAGGCTCCTACCAGCACATCCCACTCATAGTCCTCATCGACGAGACCTCTGCCTCAGCTGCCGAGATATTCTCAGGAGCCATACAAGACAACGACCGCGGAGTCATCGTCGGACGACGCTCCTTCGGCAAAGGACTCGTACAGCAACCCATAGAGTTCAGCGACGGTTCCATGATACACCTCACCATCGCACGCTACTACACTCCCTCCGGACGCTGCATACAGAAACCCTACGTCAAGGGACAATCCAAAGACTACGAGATGGACATCATCACACGCTACGAACGAGGAGAGTTCTTCTCACAAGACAGCATCCATCAGACTGGCGAGAAATACCACACAGGCATCGGACGCACCGTATACGGCGGAGGAGGCATAATGCCCGACTACTTCGTGGCAGAAGACACCACAGCCTTCACACCCTACTACTCAGAGTGCTTCACCAAAGGTGTCATAGCACAGTTCTGCTTCGAATACACCGACAACAACCGCAAAGAACTCAGTGCCTTCGACAACGCTGCCGACATGGAGAAACACCTCCGCCGCAAGAGCATTATGGACAAGTTCATACGCTATGCAGACACCAAAGGCATCATCCGCCGCAACAATATGATACTGCGCTCCAAACCACTCCTCGAAAGAGCCGTCTATGGCTCTATCATCTACAACATGCTCGAGATGAACGACTACATGCAGTATCTCAACCACCGCGACCCAACCATCGAAAAGGCCGTCGAACTCTTCAAGAACAAACAGACCACACCCACACTCCATGGACAAGAAAACACTCCGTCAACAGATACGCAAAAGAAAAAGCGAGCATACTGCCCAGCAGCTCGCACAGCTCAGCACCTCTGCAATATCCAGACTGCATGACATCATTATGGCCGAGCTGACTGAAAAAGCCACGCAGAGACACGAGCAGTTACGACATGAGCAGACTATGCCCAATAACTCTTTACCAACAGAGGAGAATCGCACCACGATTCTCCTCTATCATTCCCTGCCCGACGAGGTCAACACCCTTCACCTCATCCGCCAGCTCCACGCCGAAGGTCACACCGTGCTTCTCCCCACCGTCGTCGGCTCCAACCTTGAGCTCCACGCCTACACAGGCGACACCGACCTGACCACATCCGCCGACTTTGGCATAGCCGAATCCACAGGTCCCCTCTTCACAGACTACACCAACATCGACCTCGCCATCATTCCCGGCATGGCATTCACCCCCGACGGTCACCGCTTAGGAAGAGGCAAAGGTTATTACGACCGTCTCCTGCCCCAGCTCAGCTGCAAGAAGATAGGCCTCGCCTTCCCCTTCCAGATTGTCGACCACATTCCCTGCGAAAGCCACGACATCAAGATGGACATGGTGGTCAGATGACAAAACAAGGAGCACCTTACAACGTGCCAACATTCCGTATGAAACCAAACACACTGTTTTACGGTGCACTTTGCTAATTCACACTACCGAAAAACGGACGCGAGCCACGTATTTTTCGTTTTTTAGTAAAAAAGAGTAAGTGACATGATACTCGTTTCAGAAAAAATCCGTAATTTTGCAAGGAATTTTTTTAAGTAGAAAGATAGTAATAACCAGTTGGGACAAAATGTGACATGCAACACAAAACATTTCATGACGCTTTTGCGCCCAAACATAAAACAACAAGACATAAATAAGACATTATGATTAGTAATGACCTCTCAGGAGCCTTGCAGCTCCTTCTTGTCGGTATGATAACAGTATTCCTCGTGCTGCTTATCGTCATCTTCCTCGGCAAGGCACTCATCTGGGCCGTAAACAAATGGGCACCCGAAGAGACTGTGGCAAAGAAAGCTGCTCCAGCAGCGAAGGCAGTAGCAGCCATCGATGCTACAACAAAGGCAATCATCGACGCAACCATCAGCCAGATAACAGGCGGCAAGGGTCGCGCTACAAAGATTACAAAGTTGTAGAAATAATTGTTGTGAGATAATAAAGTGAATCAATTAAATCAAGGATAAGAAAAAAGACAATGGCAAAAGAAGTTAAGTTCTCATTGGTCTTCCGTGACATGTGGCAGAGTGCCGGCAAGTATCAGCCACGCGTAGACCAGCTCGTAAAAGTAGCTCCTGCAATCATCAAGATGGGATGCTTCGACCGTGTAGAAACAAACGGCGGTGGATTTGAACAGGTCAACCTCCTCTACGGCGAAAACCCCAACAAGTCAGTACGCGAATGGACAAAGCCCTTCCACGAGGCAGGCATACAGACACACATGCTCGACCGCGCCCTCAACGGACTCCGCATGAGCCCATGTCCAAAGGACGTGCGCAAACTCTTCTATAAGGTAAAGAAAGCTCAGGGCACT
Organism: Bacteroidaceae bacterium; assembly: GCA_016302435.1. Taxonomy (GTDB): domain Bacteria; phylum Bacteroidota; class Bacteroidia; order Bacteroidales; family Bacteroidaceae; genus Minthosoma. Next base: position 8,463 of record JAEDNQ010000001.1, on the reverse strand, counting down.
GACATCACGCGCATCTTCTGCGGTCTCAACGACCCACGCAACGTCATACCATCAATCAAATATGCCAAGGAAGCAGGCATGATCGCACAGGCATCACTCTGCATCACCTACTCCCCTATCCATACAGTAGAATACTACGTCAACCTCGCCAAGACATTCATTGAGGCAGGAGCAGACGAAATCTGCCTCAAGGACATGGCCGGTATCGGACGCCCTGTGTCACTCGGCAAGATTGTCGAAGGCATAAAGAAAATCAACCCAAACATCGTCATCCAGTACCACTCACACGCCGGTCCAGGATTCTGCGTGGCATCCATCCTCGAAGTGGCAAAGGCAGGCTGCGACTACATCGACACAGCCGTAGCACCTCTCTCTTGGGGTACAGGTCACGCTGACATCATCGCCGTTCAGGAGATGCTCAAAGATGCAGGATTCAAGGTGAAGGAAATCAACATGGAGGCATACATGGAAGTGCGCACTCAGATACAGGAGATGTGCGATGACTTCCTCGGCTACTACATCCCCGAACTCAACCACCTCAACAACTCACTCCTCGTCAAGCCAGGTCTGCCAGGCGGCATGATGGGCTCACTCATGACTGACCTCGAGGACAACCTCAAGTCACTCAACAAGTGGAAAGTGAAGAATGGCCAGCCAGAACTCACCACCGACCAGCTCCTTGTCAAGCTCTTTGACGAAGTAGCCTACGTATGGCCAAAGGTTGGCTACCCATGCCTCGTCACACCATTCTCACAGTATGTCAAGAACCTCGCCCTCATGAACGTCATGCAGATGGAAAAAGGCAAGGCACGCTGGTCAATGATAGCAGACAACATCTGGGACATGATTCTCGGCAAGTCAGGACAGCTCCCTGGCCCAGTAGACCCAGAGCTCATCGCCATGGCCAAGGAACAGGGACGCGAGTTTGAGACACAAGACCCACAGTCCTACTATCCCGACAAGCTCGAAGAGTTCAAAAAGGAGATGGAGGAAAACGGATGGGAACTTGGACAGGACAACGAAGAACTCTTCGAACTCGCCATGCACCCAGAGCAGTACCGCGCCTACAAGAGCGGCAAGGCCAAGGCAGACTTCGAGGCAGACCTCGCAAAGCGCAAGTCAGCTAAGAATGCGCCAGCAGCTGCAGGCGAAGGACCAAAGAGCGTCACAGTACAGGTCAACGGCATCAACTACAAGGTAGAGATAGCCTACGGCGATGCAGCCCCTGCAGCTCCAGCAGCAGGCACAACAGCCGCAGCAGCACCAGCAGGAGAAGGCGAAGACGTGCTCGCACCACTCGAGGGCAAGTTCTACCTCGTCAAGGACAACTCCGAGACACCAAAGAAGGTAGGCGATGCAGTACAGGCAGGCGATACACTCGGATATATCGAGGCCATGAAGACCTTCAACGCTATCCGCGCCGACAAGGCAGGTGTCATCACAGCCATCCTCGCCAACTCAGGCGACTCAGTGGAGGAGGACGACCCAATCATGAAGCTCGCCTAATAAGCACGAGTGCACATAAAATAACCCCATTTTTTAAGGTGGAACATTCTTCAGAAGCCCACCTCCTTCACAAAGACAAAAATAATAAATGGAACAAATACTCGAAAACCTGTACCACATGACGGCGTTTAGCGACATCATCGCCTCTAATGGTCAATATATAATAATGTATCTGCTTGCCTTCGTGCTCCTCTACCTCGGCATCGTCAAGCACTTCGAGCCACTGCTCCTCATTCCGATAGCCTTCGGAGTACTCATCGCCAACTTCCCTGGCGGCGATATGGGAGTCTACCAGGCCGACGAGGCAGGATGCATCAGAGATGCTGCTGGCAACGTCATAGCAGAGAACATCTGGAAAATGTCGCTTCCTGAGATAGCCCATGAGCTTGGTCTCATGAACTTCCTCTACTACATGCTCATCAAGACAGGCTTCCTCCCGCCAATCATCTTCATGGGCGTAGGAGCGCTCACAGACTTCGGACCAATGCTCCGCAACCTGCGCCTCTCCATCTTCGGAGCAGCTGCACAGCTCGGTATCTTCACCGTACTGCTCGTAGCCATCGGAAGCGGAGCCTTCAACATCAAGGAAGCAGCATCACTTGGCATCATCGGCGGAGCCGACGGACCTACAGCCATCTTCACCACTATCAAGTTGGCACCACATCTCCTCGCCCCCATTGCAATAGCAGCCTACTCATACATGGCTCTTGTGCCAGTCATCATTCCCCTTGTGGTCAAGATGCTCTGTTCAGAAAAGGAGCTCAAAATCAACATGAAGGAGCAAGATAAGCTCTTCCCCTCAGGCCAGAAGATTAAGAACGAGAAGGTACTCAAGATAATCTTCCCCATTGCCGTGACAACAATAGTGGCACTCCTCGTTCCGTCAGCCGTATCACTCATAGGCATGCTCATGTTCGGCAACCTGCTCAAGGAGATTGGATCAGACACAGCTCGTCTCTTTGACACCATCGCCAACTCCATCATGAACACTGCCACAGTCTTCCTCGGTCTCTGCGTCGGAGCGACAATGACAGTGCAGGCATTCCTCAACTGGCAGACCATAGGCATCGTAGTCGGCGGATTCTTCGCTTTCGGACTCTCTATCGCCTCAGGAATCTGCATGGTGAAGATATGCAACCTCTTCTCTAAGAAGAAGATCAATCCGCTCATCGGTGCAACAGGTCTCTCAGCCGTGCCAATGGCATCGCGCGTATGCAATGAGATAGCAACAAAATACGACCCCAAGAACCACGTGCTCAACTACTGCATGTCATCCAACGTGTCAGGCGTCATCGGTTCAGCCGTAGCAGCCGGAGTGCTCATCTCATTCCTCCAAAATCTCAATATCTGATAATCAGCCCATACAAAAAGATAGATTTTCTACATAGTAACAGAAAGCAGCCACATGAACAAATGTCACGTGGCTGCTTTTATTTGTACAGCAGATACTGTACATTACATACCTATATACAGAATTTTTGAACTTCAACCAATATTATTTCGAGTATGATGACTTGCGTTTCGCCAAAAGTATGTATATTTGCAAATAATTCCATAATCAACAATAAAAGACACTACAGCGAAACATAATCATGAAAACAAATAAAACAATACTGATGGCCATGCTGCTCGCTTGCAGCACAATGGTGGCTTCAGCCCAAGGACTGAAAGAGACGATAGAGAGAGGTGTGCAGACAAGCAGAACCCAGTCAGAGAATCATGAATGGCGCGAGGCTTTCGCTACATGCCGAGCACTCGATGCCCAGGCAGGCACAAACCCCGAACTGAAATATCTCGTAGCAGGCGAACGCTTCCGCCTTTACAGCAGACTGAAAAAGTGGGCGGAGAGCAAGGCACAGCTCGAACTAATGGAGAACTATGCGCGCGCCAGCAAGAAGGGAGAAGTCATTGAGGACATGCTCATGAAGAAGGCTTACTTTGCGCAGATACAGGACAATACCCCGATGGTCAACAGCTGTTACAGGGAAATATTCGACATGAGAGCAGAGGGTAAGGATGACAAGGGCAAAGAGGAATGTTTCAAGAAGATGATAGCTCAGGCAAAGAGCGATAGAAACATGCCGATGGCAAACCTCTTGGGGAAGATGTATGAAGACTGGACAGACTCCATAGAGAATGTGAGAAGAGCGAACGAACTCAGCGACATAAAGAGCCAATACGCAGAGGCGCAAGAAGAGATAGAAAGCAAAGACAGCACTATCTCCACTCAGCGTGGCGTCATCACAACGCTGGTCATCGTTGGTGTTGGCTTGGCTGCAGCCTTGCTGTTCTTCATCTTCATGATGTTAAGAAATATGAGAGTGATAAAGCGTCAGAAGAACAGTTTGAATATGGCTAATGACAACAACACGAAGAAGAGCGAGTTTCTGCGCAATATCGGCGCTCAGATGATGCCAGCTCTCGAAGCCATCGAGAAAGGTGACAAAGGAAACCACCTGAACGCTCTGAAGGAATATATAAGCCACATAGAGACCTTCATGGCTCTGGAGCAGTCTCGCGATGAACACTTCGAACTGACTAACAGCAACATGGGCAAATTCTGCGAAGACATAGCAAAGGAAATCAGAACAGTGGTGAAAGAAGGCACGGAAGTGACCTGCAGTGCCCAGCCTATAAAGTTTCCGACAAACGAGGAAACTCTGCGCAACCTGGTGATGACGCTTGTAGGCGAGGCAATAAAGGACAACGGACTGGAGCGCATCAATCTGGATTTCAAGAAGCGCAATACACATACGGGCCATCTGCTTGTGACAGCCGTAGGACTGAAGATAGCCGACGAGAAAAAGGTCTCAATATTCCAACCCTTTGCAGCTGTTAGCGACCTAACCGAAAGCGATGGCCTCACCTACCCCACATGCTACCTCATGGCATGCAAGATGGGTGGCGAACTTCGTTTAGACGATGAATTCAAGCGTGGCACTCGCTTTGTCATTGTGCTCAAGGAAGAATAAACACCCCAAATCGAACAATTGCTCAAAAAAGAATTGGCACCCCAAATCGAACAATTGCTCAAAAAAGAATTGGCACTCCAAATCGAACAATTGTTCAAAAAAGAATTGGCACTCAAATAGAACAAGCTCTCAAGGGAAGAAAAAATTGATGGACCATAAAGGGCAAAAGCATATAAACATCCTGTTTATGCTTTTGCCCTTTCCTATATAGAATTTTCCTTAAGGTCGAATGCTTTTCAGTCCCTTTCTACCCCAGACGTAGGAGCATCAGAGGAATCCCTGATGCTTGAGAGCTTCGAGCAGTCCAGCCGACATAGCCTCATTGTCCTTTCGAGTATAGCGGCAGTCTGTGAAGACCTGAGCAAGGTTTTCCTTATGGTTTATTTCGACAAAGTGCTTGTTTTCATCCATCTGCTCCTTGAAATAGTATATGATGTCTATCTCGCCAGCGGTGTAGGGTCGGTAGGTCTCGCTGTGGAGGTAAGCCAGATGTGGCAGACGGTCAGTCTGCTCAGGGTCTTCGTCAGGCACGCCAAGCGTAATGGTAGCCACGGGGAATGTCAGTCGGGGCAGACGGAGCAAATCAATGATGCCCTGAGGATTGTAGAGCGTTGTGCCGAGATAACATGTGCCGTAACCAGCCTGCTCTGCCAGTGTGCAGAAAGCCTGCACGTAGAGGAGCGTGTCACTGGCAGCATTGATAAAGGAGAGGAAGTTGTCATATCCAGGATTAGCCTGACGCTGCTCACACCACTGAGTGAAACGATTGAAGTCAGCACAGAAAGTCAGCACCACGGGAGCTCCCTTAACCATGGGCTGTCCGAAATGGAGAGGCGAGAGCTTTTCCTTCATCTCCTCCGAACGAGTCACGACGACACTGTAAAGCTGCATGTTGCCCATGGTTGCTGCACGTGAAGCCTGATAGAGGAGCGACTCCAGCTTGTCTTGAGGAACGTCCTCTTTCTTATACTTGCGTATAGTCTTTCGATTAACAAATGATGTCATAAATACGGTATGTTTTTTGATGGTTTTCGAAAAATATCGGCAAAGTTAATCATTTATTTATAATTTTGTTTGGTCAAATGAAAAAACCTTACTACTTTTGTCGATAGTTAACACATATTCTATAAAAACAACAACGCATTACAGGGAAAAAACACATATATGTCAAACATACAACAACTCTCGCTCGAAATACTCCAGCAGCTCAGGGAACTCGGTGAGGACAAGGTGCTCAAGGCCATCAGAGATGCAGTTACAGGCAATGAGCACTCCAAAGAACTAATCGACGCCCTCACCCTTGTGGAGAACAGCATCTACACATATCGCCCACAGTTCAACATCACAGAGAAGCGTCCCACGACACTGGAATGTGATGTGGTTCGATTTCAGAACAAGAAAGACAAGTGGGTGGCCTTTGTGGGCCTGCTCGACGGTTACCCCTACGAGATATTCACAGGCGTGCTTGATGACGAGGATGGCATTTCACTACCGAAGAATGTAGTCAGCGGACACATCATCAAGCGTCTTGAGTCAGACGGCAGCAAACGCTATGACTTCACCTATGCCAATCGCCAAGGCTACAAGACTACCATCGAGGGGCTGTCAGAGCGCTTCAACAAGGAATACTGGAACTATGCCAAACTCATCAGCGGAGTGCTGCGCTACCGCATGCCTCTGACCAATGTGATAAAACTTGTCAGCTCCCTGCAGTTAGAAAATGAGAACATCAACACCTGGGCCAATGGCGTGGCGCGCGCTCTGAGGAAGTATCTCACCGAAGATGAGATGAATCAAGAAGACGCTCAGAACACCAAATGAGAACAGAAGCCCAAGGACACGACACCATGCAAGACAAAATCATCATCAAAGGACTGCGCATCTTTGCCCGCCACGGAGTGATGGAACAAGAAAGCCGTGTAGGCGCATACTTCACCATAGACCTCATTGTTGAGGCAGACATAAGGGAAGCCGTCGACCACGACATACTCGAAGGCACTATAAGCTATGCCACTCTCTACGACATAGCCAAGAGAGAGATGGCTGTGCGCTCACAGCTCCTGGAACATGCGGCTGGACGTATAGCGAAAGCCATCATCAACGAATGCCCAAAATCCAAGAGTGTGCTCATACGCATGACGAAAGAGAATCCGCCAATGGGAGCAGAATGCTCAGGAGCAGGAGTGGAACTGTACATGGCAAGAGAATAGGCGTGGAGAAGCAAGCGTGCAGGACCACTCGTGAATCAGTCAGAAATCTAATAAATACAACCAATACAACCAAAATGAAACCATCAACAAACCAATCAATGACAAACTATCGCTGGGTGATATGCGCAATGCTGTTCCTGGCGACAACGGTCAACTACATGGACCGTCAGGTACTCTCGTTGACGTGGAAGGACTTCATAGCCGTAGACTTCCACTGGACAGACGAACACTACGGCATCATAACAGCAGTCTTTTCCATCTTCTATGCCGTCATATCACTCGTAGCAGGCAAGTTCATCGACTGGATGGGCACAAAGAAAGGATACATCTGGGCTATAGTGATATGGTCACTCGGAGCTTGTCTCCATGCAGGCTGCGGATGGCTGACAATGCAAGTGGAAGGCATCGGTTCAATTGAAGAACTGCGCGCCGTAGAAGCAGGCAGCCAGATGGCACTCGCCATCAGCACACTCAGCGTATGGCTCTTCTTAGCTTGCCGCATCATTCTTGCCATGGGCGAATCGGGCAACTTCCCAGCAGCCATCAAGGTGACAGCCGAATATTTCCCAAAGAAAGACCGTGCCCTCGCCACATCCATATTCAACACGGGAGCATCGGTAGGCGCTCTTGCAGCCCCTCTGACCATACCTGTTCTGGCAGAGCACACAAGCTGGGAGATGGCATTCATCATCATCGGTTCAGTAGGATTCATCTGGGCAGGCCTATGGCTCTTCATGTATTCCGCCCCAGGACAGAGCAAGCATGTCAATAAGGCTGAGCTCGCCTACATAGAGTCAGACCTCACCGCCGAGAAGGAGCAGGCTGCCGCCACTCAGGACGAGGGCATACAGCTCAGCTTCTGGCAGTGCTTCCAATACCGCCAGACATGGGCCTTCATCACCGGCAAACTCATGACCGACGGCGTATGGTGGTTCTTCCTCTTCTGGGCTCCAGCATATTTCAGCGAACTCGGCTACAAGTCAAATACAGGTATGGGACAAGCACTCATCTTCGTGCTCTACCTCATCGTCACAGTCATCTCCATCTACGGAGGCTACCTTCCCAAGCTCTTCATCAACAAACTGCACATGGACCCATATGCAGGACGCATGAGAGCCATGCTCATCTTCGCCTTCCTGCCCATCTTCGCCATGTTTGCCCAACCTCTGGCTGAATACTCTCCATGGTGGCCATGTGTCATCATCGGACTTGCAGGTGCAGGCCATCAAGCTTGGTCCGCCAATCTCTACTCTACCATCGGCGACATGTTCCCGAAAAGCGCCATAGCCACCATCACAGGCATTGGCACCACATTTGGTGGACTGTGCAGCTTCGCCATCAACCTCGGTTCGGGCAAACTCTTCACCTATGCCGAACAGCAGGGGGAAGCCTTCGAGTTTTTCGGTGTGACAGGCAAGCCTGCTGGCTACATGATAGTATTCTGCTACTGCGCTGTGGCATACCTCATCGGCTGGGCCATCATGAAGACGCTCGTGCCAAAGTATAAGCCTATCACTAAATAAATAGAGAGAAAGCAAATCGGCTAATATTTAGCTAATTTATCTCAATCTTATTTTTTTAATCTCATTATATTCGGTCGCTCTGCTTATGCTGGATTTTTGCAGAGCGGCTTTTTTATATATCCACAAGTAAGGAGGCCAAACCACGTTCCACTGAAACACATCACGGGCTTAGCTGGAAGAGTCAGGCACGCTCGTAGGGAGGCCAAACCACGTTCCACTGAAACTTAACGGTGGAAATTTTCATTTTTGTCA
>JAEDNQ010000051.1 GCA_016302435.1 Bacteroidaceae bacterium | reverse complement strand
GGTGTGAAATGTATAGAAATTTTGACCACTATATACTCTATGCACCGTGAAAACAAGGCAATCATAATGCATCTCTATATCCAATATGTTGAATATCAATATAAAAGCAAAATTCGGCATGCAATATAGGACAATATTTATGTGCTGCATTGAGAGAATATGGCAATCGTAATAGAAAACGTAATTAAAGTGCTGAGTAACAAATAGTTGATTTATATCGTCGCAATATCGCAATATCGCAATATCGCAATATCGCAATAAGAGAATTTATGGTATTTCTTAGGTATTCTATTATAATATATATATATATTATAATAGAATAAATGTTTATTTTATTTATTAATCGTAATGAACAACCTTATTGCGATATTGCGATATTGCGATATTGCGATTACTTCATATACCATCCATTTAACATTTCATCCTTCCCTACCTCCCTCAAATAAATTTTCCCCATTCCCTTTGTCATTTCGCAAATATATCGGAATCATCGGGGACAGGTACATCGACCCGAAAGAGTGAACCAATGTACCTGCCCTCATGGTCCCAAACTCAATATTGCCCCTTGCGCTCTTGCCTATTCGTCAAATATACTCAATTGTAGAAAGGATATATGTACTATTATGTTGCATACACCCTCCTCTGGTAGTGTACTGAAATGTTTCCTTATATGACGAAATGCAATCTTGACATTCCATTATGATGCTTAATTACCCGATTAGAATACAAAAAACGCAACATATCGAGAATTTTTACTATAAACACAATAAATACCATTATTTGTTACTAACTTTGTCATCAACTTATCGTACAGTAACTGCATACAGCAAGTAATTAACCAACTAAAGACAGATTTTTAACCATTTGCAATTACCAACCATTCCCCCAGAATACTCAGATGACAAAATTTCAGAACATACCATCAATACAAGAAATTGACACGAGAGCAAGGGAACTCTTTTCAACCAGCAGCTCACGGATGACTGACTATGAGAAGAAAGAGCAGAGGGCGTTTGGCATCATGGTGGATAACCCAAGCGACAAATGCTTCGTAGCGCGTATAATTGATGAGAGCAGTCAGATACGCAGCACTCAGACGCTTGCGCGCAGGATAAAGCGACTCATCGACCGCTACGGCATACCAACATTCCTTAGTCCCATTGACCTCGTCTTCTTCTGGCTCTATCAGAAGTTTGCGTTTCTGCCGCCATTCAATCTTGCCACTGTGCCCATCATCAAATGGCGAATCAGACGCTACACGAGGCGCATCGTATTCAATGACGTAGCCAAAGCAACCGGCGCGCGCCTAAGCACGGCAAAGCATCAGTGGGCGATTCAAAACGTCAACATACCAGGTGAGACGACTCTTGGCAATGAAGAGGCTGAAAGACGATTGGCATCATACATCAAGGCTCTCCAGCAGACTGACATCAACTGCATATCTGTCAAGCTGTCGTCAATATATGCGCAGAATCATCCGCTGAACTACAATGAGTCGCTTCCAGAGCTCGTCCGACGCATGACGCTGCTGTACAGAGCAGCCATAGACAACAAATGCACTGACAACGAAGGAAAGGAGCACGATAAGTTCGTCTACCTCGACATGGAAGAATATAAAGACGCTCACCTCACCATGCGTGTCTTCCTTGAGACATTGTCACAGCCTGAGTTTGCAAACTACAAGGCAGGAATCGTAGTGCAAGCATACCTGCCCGATGCTTGGGACTTTCAGACAGAGCTTCTCGACTTCGCCCATAAGCGCGTCGATGCAGGCGGTGCACCTGTGTATATGAGGCTCGTCAAGGGCAGTTACCTTGACTGGGAAATCGTCAACAGTGACCTGAGAGGCTGGGAAAATCCTGTCAGACGCAATAAGATAGAGGTTGATGCCAACTATCTCCATCTGCTTGAGCGAGCATTGGAACCAGACAATGCCCGAGTGCTCCGCGTAGGTATAGCGTCGCACAATCTCTTCACTATAGCTTATGCAAATATTCTGGCTAAAAAGTACAGGACACCTGTGCGGCACTTCCACTACGAGATGTTTGAAGGCATGGCAAACCATGTGTGCCGAGCGCAAGTCGCATTGGGAAACAATGTCCTCCAATATGTGCCAGTCATCGGGCAAGAACAATTTTGCGATGCCGCATCTTACCTGATGAGGAGAATGGATGAAAACACTGCTCCAGACAATTTCCTCGCAAACTCCTTCACGCTGAAACCCGACACTGTCGCTTGGGATAAACTGCTGGATCTCTTCAAGGAGGCTTATCGTCTCAAAGACAATCTGACACACAAGCCACAGCGCATCCAGAACCGCAACGACATATACATGGCCAGAGTGCTCTCGGCTCCCTTCTCCAACGAGCCTGACACGGACTTCAGCCGCTGCTGCAACCGTGAATGGGTGGAACGAATCATCAAACAATGGAAACCAAGCGGCAATGCCACAGAAAGGGAAGCAAACTGGGACTCTCTGCAACCTGGCAGTTTAGTGCCCACACAGATCGGTAGGGAACTCAAGTACAATGAAGACCCCGTAACGTACTACGACCGCAGTCAGTCCAACAGCACAGAGGCATGCAGGATGTCGAGGGCTACAACCGAACAGGCAGAGGCCATGCTGAAGATAGCTCAAGATGACCCTTCATGCTGGAGGCAGAAAGGCGTGGAGGAACGCAACAAGATACTTCTTGAGGCTGCCAACAACCTCGGTCTGATGAGGGCTGACCTCATAGGAGCGATGTGCTCTGTCACAGGCAAAACCATAGAGGATGCTGACAAGGAAGTATCTGGGGCTATGGACTATTGCCGCTACTACCCATCTGCTATGTCTGCCCTCAATGAGCTTGAGGGGGTGGAGATGAGAGGTAAAGGAACCGTGTTGGTCATCTCACCACGGAACGCACCGTGCGCCATGCCATGTGGTGGTGCGGTGGCTGCCTTGGCATCGGGAAACACCTGCATACTCAAGCCTGCGACTGAGGCTGCGCCCGTGGCATGGCTCACTGCCAAAGCTCTCTGGCGGGCAGGAGTGCCTCGCGAAGCGCTGCAAGTGGTGCTGCCAAATGATGAAGCTGCCGACACGCTCATTACTTCTCCGCTCATCAGCCATATCATACTCTCAGGGAGTGCAGAACAGGCCAAGTCCATAGCTGCGGCTGCGCCCCATACTCCCCTCACAGCAGAGACGGGTGGAAAGAACGCTATCATCCTTACGGACTCAGGCGACCGGGACCACGCCATACTCAATGTGTGCAGGAGTGCCTTTGGCAATGCTGGACAGAAGTCCTCAGCCTGCTCCCTCTTCCTCGTGCAGAGATCTGCCTACAATGAGCCAGGGTTCTTGGCCAAACTGCGTGACTGTGCCATGTCAATAAAGACTGGTGGCGTATGGCAGACTGGCAACATGGTAGGGCCTATGATTACCAACACCAACGAGAGACTTGATAAGGCTCTGCAACTTGAGCAAGGTGAGCAATGGCTCATCGAACCGGAATATGTGGACGAGGAGCACTACATGCTTCGCCCCTGCATAAAGATTGGTGTGTCCCCCGACTCCTACACCTTCAAGACAGTGCTCTTAGCCCCTCTCCTCGCTGTTGTGCCCTTTGACTCTCTTCAGGAAGCCATCGACATGGTCAACAGCCTTGACTGCGGACTTACCTCTGGCTTGCAGTCGCTCGATGAGAAGGAACATGCCATCTGGAAGGATGGCGTCAAGGCAGGAAATATCTACATCAATCGCGACATAACTGGAGACATCGTGGGACGACAGCCGTTTGGAGGCACCAAACAGAGTGCTTTCGGCCCAGAGCTGAAAGCGGGAGGTCCGAACTATTGCATGCAGTTCATGACCATTAGCGACAAGGCTGGCTCTCTTTCTGACTACTGCAAGTCCTTCTCTCTGTGGTATCAGCGGGAGTTCAAGTATCCTCGCATGCTGTGCCCGTCCATTCGTGGCGAGCAAAACCTGTTGCGCTACCTGCCTCTCACTGAAGGTGGCATGGTATTGCGCCTCTTCGGCAATGAGGACAAGGAAGATATAAATATGGTCGTTTGCGCTGCAGCAGCAGTAGGCACCAAACTAACCATCTCTGTGGATCTCCAAGGCCACTGTTCGGTTAGCTGTCCGGTCAACATAGTCAAGGAGAGCCTTGCCGACCTGTGCCTCCGTCTCCACCGCTATGAGCGCATACGCACTCTCACCACTGACGTGCCTGACGAACTGGTACGTGCGGCCGAGCAAGCCCATGTGCACATCGCCATGGAAAAGCCCGTGCGCAATGGACGCATCGAGCTTGTGCGCTATCTGAGAGAACAAACAATTTCGTACGAATACCACCGGTACGGCAGTATAATAGAAGTGCCGCGAATAACTGAGAAGAATGAAAACATACAATAAAAGACAGCTGACAGAGCAGGAAGCCTACGACAGGCTTTCTGCCCTATGTGCATCGTCAGAGCACTGCACCGCCGAGATGGAAAAAAAGATGGGCGAGTGGGGGATAGACAGCGAGGTCCAGGAGCGCATCATCATCCGATTGAACAATGAACACTTCATAGATGACACTCGCTATGCCCGAGCCTTTGTGCGCGACAAGTACAGATACAACAAATGGGGACGCAACCGCCTGAGCCAAGAGCTCAAGCTAAAGCATATACCAGCAACGGTCATCAATGAAGCTATGGAAGAGATAGACGAGGACCAATACATGACCATCCTCACCAACGAGCTGCAAAAGAAAAAGGCTTCAATCAAAGCCAGCAACGACTACGAACTTCGTTGCAAACTCTATCGATTCGCCATCTCGCGCGGATATGCCACGGACGAGATAGAGCGCGCTATCGGTTCACAAGACGAGTGGTAATCCTTCCTTCCTATCCATTATTTCACTCAAAAAGATATATTTTGCCCATATTCCAAAAAATTGTTCTTGAAAAAGTTGGAAGGTATTGGAAAAAGCCGTACCTTTGCACTGAAATAAAAAGATATGATAGTTTCTATGCTGGCTTCAGGACAGTGCTACCCATTGCAGATGTAAGTCAGAGTCAAGAAACATCCGCACTATGAAGGGTTTCGGCTTCACTTCTGTGAGTCGGGATTCTTTTTCGTTATGCGGTCACTGAAAATGAAGAAGACAATCCTTACACATATATATAATATAATACCTAACTTTTAATCGAAAACAATTAAACAATTCAAATAACTATGGCATACATGTCACAGGAGGGCTACGACAAGCTTCGTGCCCAAATCAAACATCTGGAGGAGGTGGAACGACCAGAGGTCATCCGCCAGATAGCAGAAGCGCGAGAGAAGGGCGACCTCTCGGAGAACGCTGAGTATGACGCTGCGAAAGAAGCGCAAGGAAAGCTCGAGACAAAGATAGCTGAACTGAAGGCTACTCTCTCAGAAGCAAAGATACTTGACCCTTCCATGCTCACAAAGAAGGATGAAGTACAGATTCTGTCTAAGGTAGAGCTGCGCAATGTCGACAACGACATGAAACTGACCTACACCATCGTGAGCGAGGGCGAGGCCAATCTGAGAGAAAACAAAATCTCCATCAAGACTCCTATTGCACAGGGACTCCTTGGCAAGAAGGTGGGTGAAGTGGCAGAGGTGACTGTGCCACGAGGCAAGATGAAGTTTGAGATCATCTCCATACAGTTCGGATAATATCTGCAGGAAAGGAGACACAGAGCTATGAGCATCTTCACAAAAATAGCAGAAGGAGAGATTCCTTCATACAAGTGTGCCGAGAATGAGGAGTTTTATGCTTTTCTCGACATCAATCCGCTCGTCAAGGGCCACACTTTGGTCATTCCTCGCCGCGAGGTAGACTATATCTTCGACATGGAGGACGATGAACTGGCTCGCTTCCAGGTGTTCGCCAAGAAGGTTGCCGTCGCCATCAAGTCCGCTTTCCCATGCGTGAAGGTAGGTCAGGCTGTGCTGGGACTCGAAGTGCCCCACGCTCACATACACCTCGTACCCATGCAGAGTGAGAAGGACATGAACTTCAGCAACCCTAAGCTCCAGCTGTCTTCGGAAGAGATGGCTGCTATTGCTGACAAGATATACAAGGAGTTTGCAAAGTGACATTCCAAGATCCAGACTTCGGTACAGTAACAGTGACCGTCAACCCGAGGGCACGCAGTATCATCATGCGTCCTCAGGTTGACGGTCTTCGTGTCACAGCATGTGCAGGGGCTTCGCTTAAAGTCGTCATGAGCACAATAGACAAGTATCGCAACAGGCTTGTCGCTAAGCAACATGAAATCCAAAAGAAGGGGGTCAGCACACCCGACGAGGTGGAATGCATGCGCCGTGAAGCCAAAATCCACCTCGTGCGCCGGACGGCAGAACTTGCCAGCATGCATGGCTTCTGTTACTCTAACATCAGCATACGCTCCTCCAAAAGCCGATGGGGCTCGTGCTCAGGACGCAACAGCATAAGCCTGTCTCTCTTTCTGATGAAGATACCACAGCATCTGCAGGATTACGTCATCCTTCACGAGTTGTGCCATACCGTCCATCACGACCATTCGCCCCTCTTTTGGCAACTCCTCAACACTGTGACCCACGGCCAAGCCTTTCAGCTGAGGCGAGAGCTGAAGCAGTATGATACTTTATAGAACCCACCATATAATAATGGCAATTTATTATGGTTGACATCAAACAATAATGGTAAAACCTCAATTCACATAGCAATATTATGCTTACACAAGAACAATGCGACTTTCTTCATTCACGCATGAAAGGTACTCTCATTGAGACCCTTGGCATGCGTTTCATCCCTACCGACGACGAATACGCTGTTGCCGAGATGCCGATATGTCCTGCCACAAGGCAGTATCTTGGCATTCTACATGGCGGAGCCTCACTGTCACTCGCTGAGACGATAGCGGGAGTGGGTTCACTTCATCTGACCAATTTCGACCCAGACTATGCTGTATGCGGAACAGAGGTGAATGCCAGTCATGTGGCCATGTCGGCAACAGAGGGCAAGGTGTATGGCAAGGCTAAACTGGTATATGCTGGCAAAAGCACACATGTCTGGACGGTGGACATAGTAGGCGAGGACGGCACACTCATATCGGTAGAACGTGTCACGAACCGCATTATATCTCTCCAACGTCTAAAAGCCCGTTCATAACGACATAGATGATGATGTCGGCCAACGAGCGAGCTCGCAGTTTCTCCATTATATGTGTGCGGTGTGTGATGACTGTTGTGGTGCTGATGTTCAAACGGTCGGCAACTTCCTTGTTGATATATCCTTGAGCCAAAAGGATAGCCACCTCTACTTCTCGCGCAGACAGTTCTTGCCGGCTGGCAGGCGGGGCGACAGCGACATGGGGCGGCACTGAGTCGGATGAGTGATAGTGCGGACTCATGGCACCATGATGGTGTGGCATGCCTCCATGCGCACCATGTCCGCGCTGATGCAACTCCAGGATTGATCTGACGAGAGCCGTCTCCTCTTGGCACACATTGAGCGTAGGAACACCTGCTATCTGCAAGTCGCCGTTGACAAGGACAATGACACGCCTCGATGGTTCGCGGAAGAATGCGGCATGCTCGAAGAAGATGCGTGAGGAGACGAAATAGTGCACGAATGGCGTGTCCTGCAATGTCTCCAACTGTTCGAAGGAGGCAAAGACTCTCACCTCGGCTATCGGCATTATGTCGGCGAGTATCTGCTGCATGCCGATGGCTGCAAGCATGTTGGAGTCAACTATGGCTATAGAGAAATGGGGGTGAGTCATAAGCATGGATGTGTTTGAAAAAATGAGTGTATCGCCTCATGAGAATTTATCGCAGCAGCTTCTTTAGCAGCTCCTCGTCATCCACTCCTTTATAGCAGGCAACAAATTCGCGTGGGGACATGCCGAAGCATTCGCGGAAGGAAGAGGCGAAGTAGCTGGGTGAGCTGAATCCTACGGCAAACATCACCTCGCTGATGTTCACATCGTTGTGCACAAGCATGTAAGCTGCTTGCTTTAGGCGGTAGAGCTTTATGTATGAGTTGGCGGTTATGCCGTAGTGTTCCTTCATCTTGCGGTGCAGCTGAGTTTTGGATAGTCCCACCTCTTTGCTGAGCTGGTCTAAGTTGAACTCACTGTCGCTTATGTGCTTGCGTATGCTTTCATTTATGAGGTTGAAGACATCTACCTTTTCTCCGAGTGACGTGTTGGCTGTAGCGATGTTTGCTCCCATGTCTATGCGAATCATCCTGTTGCGTATTGTCTCCCTTACTCTCAATACTTGTGTTATAGCGGAGCGGAGCAGGGATATGCTTACAGGTTTTTCGAGATAGTGGTCTACCTGTATGTTGAGGCTGCGGAGTTTCACTACCTCGCTGCCTTCTCCTGTAAGCATGATGACAGGTATGCTGTCCGTCTCTGGATTCGACTTGATGTTTTGGCACAGTTCCATGCCGTCGCCGTCGGGCATATGATAGTCTGTGACGATGACATCGGGATGGTGCTTCTGCAGCAGTTGCCATGCTTGATTGCCGGAGAATGCAACCTGCACGTCGCAGTCTTTCTCTAATTGTGACTTGACATATTCGACAATGTCCTTGTTATCATCGACGAGCAAGACAGAGGTGCGCCCGTTGAGATTGTTGAAGTCGGGGTTGCAAAATGGGAAGGTAAGTCGGAACTCCACTCCGTCGGGCTCTATATTGGAGGCCGTTATGGTGCCGTTATGCATCTTTACCAGTTCGTTGGTAAGGTTCAGTCCTATGCCTGAGCCTGAAGCGTTGTTGCCTGCCGAGCCCTGATAGAATCGTTCGAACAGGTGTTTCATGTCCTCCTCGTTGAAGTGAGAGCCTGAGTTATATACGCTCAGTTCTACATTGCCGCCGACAATGCCGCTGCGGACAATGATTTTGCCCCCTTCTGGAGTGAACTTGAAGGCGTTGCTGAGCAGGTTGGATAGTATCTTGTCAAAATGGTTTTCGTCAAAGAACATGTGGAGTTCGGGCTCGCTATGTTCGATGACAAACGATATGTTCTTTATTGTGGCGGTTCCTCTGAACTGCTCAAATATCTGATTGGCATACTGAACGTAGTCATGCTCTTCGAGATTGATGACAAACTTGCCCTGGTCTATCTTTTGGATGTCTGTTATCTGCTTGACAACCTCCATGAGTTTGCGGCAGTTGCGCTGCATGATGCTGTATAGCTCGAGCTTGTTTTCGTCTGTTTCTCTTATGGTCAGCTCTTTCAGCGGAGACTCTATCATCATGAGTGGTGACTTGAGCTCGTGGGTGATGCTGGTGAACATGCGCAGTTTCTCGTCCCTAATCTCCCTTGCTCTCTGTGCTTCTCTTATGATGCGCTTCTGCTGTTTGTGCTCTTTCCACAGGCGGTAGATGATGACACAAAGGAGTGCCGCCATGAGGCAATATGCCATTATGGCTATATTGGTGGCATACCATGGTGCGTCGACAATGACGTCTATGCTCTTCTCCACGGCATGCTCTGGGAAGTCTTCATAGTAAGCTTTGACGAGGAGCGTGTAGTGTCCAGCTGGCAGCGAAACGTATGAGGCCTGTGGTATGGATGTGTTGCGGTGCCACAGGGTCTCGTGTCCCTTGAGCATGTAGTCATAGTGTATGCGGTCGGGGTCACTGATGTCGGGCGAACGGAAGGTGATGGTGAAGGAGTTGTTGGAAGGTTTCAGCCTTATTGTCTTGGCATACATGATGGCTGCATCGAGCACTCCGCTATCTGCAGGGTAGTCTACATTTTCTGCTCCGATGAGCAGTGAGGTGAAGAAGATGTCTGATATGTCCTTCTTGCGCATCTGCACATCTCGGGGCACAAAGCTGAGTATGCCATTGTCGCCTCCAAACATCACTCGGCCGTCGGGCGAGAGGGCTGCTGTGACACGGTGAAACTCGCCTGTGAAGTGGCCTGAGAAGCTGGTGTAGTTGGTGACCTTGTGTGTCTTGAGATTGATGCTGGCCACTCCCATGATGGTAGCCACCCATACATAGCCGTCCTTTACCACTATGCTGCGCACATCATTGGAGAGCAGTCCGTTGGTCATGTTGACAAGGCTTGTTGCTCCCGTCTTTATGTTGTGGAAGAAGAGCCCCGTGCTGCTGGCCAGTATTATCTCGTCGCCAGCCTGTTTGATGTCGTCTATTTCGAAGAAGTTCTGTCCTTTGTATTCAAAGACACCTTCCTTCTTTGTTTTCAAGTTGATGAAGCTGACACGGTTGGACGAACAGGTCCATAGTGTGCCTGTGCTGTCAAGGTAGCTCATGACGAGCCAGTGGTTGGGCATTGATTCATAGTTGTAATTCTCTATCCTTCGCTCCGCAAGGTCGAGTCTTCTCAGACCTTCTCCGTTGGTCGACACGTAGATGGCATCTTCGTCGGGGGAATAGCAGAGGTGCATGATGAGTTCGTTGGCTATGGGCTTGAGCCATTCGTCTGTTCCGAGTGTCCACCTGCCGCCAGCGAGCATCTGCACGCCGCCTCCGTATGTGCCACACCACAGTGTGCCCCTTTTGTCCATGACTATTGTCTGGACGAGGCTTGACCTCAACCCTTCGTTGACAGTGTGCAGCGCGTCCCCTTTCTGACAGAAGACTCCTAAGCCGTCTGTGCCTGCCCACTGCGAACCGTCATTGCCAAAAGCTATAGATGTGACACACGAGATGTTTTTGCCGTCATCAGCAGGTGAAAGTCCCTTTAGCGCAAAGGCCCCCTTGTTGTTTGGGATGACGAGCAGTCCCTTTTGCATTACCTCTACCATGAGGTTGCCGCTTGCATCTTCTATGAGGTCTGACACCTTGGCATACCGCAGGTCAAAGGGGGCTGAAGCGTTGCGGTACATGCTGATGCTGTCGTCTTTAGGGTCTAACACCCATATTCCATAGCTGTCCGTGCCGACGTATAGCTTCCCGTCGTTGGAGGTGCTAAGAGCCTTGACCGTACAGTTGAGCCCCTCTACTGCTCTGACTGTGTTGGTGGCATTGTCATATACCAGCAGTCCCTGTGACAGGCCGAAGTATACTTTCTCGCCACACTGGCAGATGGTCTGCGCCACACTGGCAGTGAGCATGGCTTCTGCTTTTTTGTCTACTTCGAACGGCTTACGCTTCATCTTGTTTAAGTCAACAGCCACGAGCTGCTTGTTTATCGTGCTTGCCCAAACAGTGTTGCGGTCGTCTTTCTTGGCGCATACGAGAAAACTGTTGCCTGCCGCATTGATAAACTCCTGTGAGGCCTCTATGTTGACCTTTCTTTTGCCTTTGTCTATTACGTACGTGCCGCCCCCGTCTGTTGTCACGAGCACTTGCTCGGTGGTGAGGTAGTCATTGACATTGTTTATGAAAAATCCGTGAAGTGTGTCTTCTTGCTCGTTTAGCATGATGCGCTCAAAACTGTTTTTGCGCACATCGAGCAGGAAGAGGCCGTTGCTGGTATACACCCAGAAGCGGTGGTCGTCATACTCTTTTACACCATTGCAGATGGAGAATAGTGCCTTGCCATTGTCTCTGTTGATAGTGGGCAAGTCATGAAAGCTCTTTCCGTCAAAGCGTGTGAGCAGTCGTGCGCCTGAAAGCCAGACACCTCCTTTGGAGTCAATGTCTACGGCCTTGAAGTTGGATGTGTGCAATCCGTCCTGCACTGTGAAAAGACGTGCATCCTGTGCCCATGCCATGAAGGGCATAAGGATGGTGGCAAGCGTCAGAAGCATGCGCAGATTATGTAGTAGAACATAAGCTGGCTTTAGTGTAGCGGTTATTAGTAGTGTGTCGATGTTTTTCTTCATAGAGTTCTTTTTGCAGTAAAGGATGAGATGGAGCGTTCTTAACGCTACTTACGTTCCTTCCGTTCTTGTCGTTCCTGACGTTCCTGTCGTTCTTGACGTTCCTGACGTTCTTAACGTTCCTTCCGTTCCTGACGTTCTTAACGTTATGTCTCTGATGCCCCTCCGTCAATAAGCGCCTTGGCATTGTCCATGGCTGCTTGTGTGAGGTCTTCTCCGCTGAGCATGTGAGCCAGTTCTTCCACCCTCTGCTCGTATGAGAGTGGAACGATATGGCTGAGCGTAGCGTCGTCAGTGTCTTCTTTATAGACCTTATAGTGGTGCTGTCCGTGGGCGGCTATCTGCGGCAGGTGAGTGATGGATATGACCTGTCGTTTCTGGTTGCCCATCTCTCTCATCATCAATGCCATTTTCTCTGCCACCTTACCGCTGACACCCGTATCTATCTCGTCAAATATGATGGTGGGCAGTTTGACGGCACCGGCTATGAGAGCCTTGATGGCGAGCATAACACGTGCTATCTCACCTCCTGATGCCACTTGGCTTACAGGTTTGAGCAGGCCGCTCTTGTTGGCGTTGAAGAGGAACTGCACTTGGTCGCATCCATTGGCGGTGAGCGTTTTCTCGTCAGCCACAACCTCGCAGCAGAACTGTACGTTGGGCATGCCGAGAGGCAACAGCTTTGCTTTCATCTCTTTCTCCATTGCCACGGCAGCCTTGTTGCGCGAAGCTGACAGCTTCAGAGCAAGAGCTGTGGCAGTCTTCCGGCTGTCATCGACTTCCTGGCTCAGTTCTTTTATGTGGTCATCGCTTCCGTCGATGAGTGCAAGTTTCTTTTCGAGTTGGTGTTGCAGTTCGAGAAGCTGACCTACTGTCTCCACTCCGTGCTTTTTCTCAAGCGAGTAGATGGTGTTGAGGCGTTCGCTGACCTGCTCCTGTCTCTGTGGGTTGTATTCTACACCGTCGGCCTTATCCTCAAGATCGGCTGCCACATCCTTGAGTTCTATATAGCATGAATCCATGCGCTCGGCTATCATGTCAGCCTGTTGGTAGACACCGGATATGGCTCTTAGCTCATGTATTCCCTGACGGAGCATGCTGAGCACGTCTCCCGTCTCTCCGTCCGACTGCATGATGCGTGCAGCTGAGAAGAGTGCTGTCTTTATGTCCTCAGCATGTTCGAGCGTCTCCATCTCATCTTCTAAATCCTCCTGCTCGTTCTCCTGCAGTGCAGCCTCGGCTATCTGGTCATACTGAAATCGGATGTAATCCTCTTCTTCCTTGCTTTGCTTTGCCATGGCCAATGCCTCTTCAAGGTTTTTTTCTGCCTGTCTGAGGACAGAATATGCCTTTTTGTAGTCAGCGAGCAGCTTGTCGTTGCCAGCCAGCAGGTCAAGAGTGGAAATCTGGAAGTCTTCCTTGCCAAGGAGCAGATTTTTGTGCTGAGAGTGGACGTCTATGAGTGTCTCCCCTATTTCCTTGAGAAGGGAGAGGGGCACAGGCGTGTCGTTGATAAAGGCGCGCGACTTGCCTGCTGCCGTCACTTCTCGGCGGATGATGCAGCATCCGTCGTCATAGTCGAGGTCATTGTCGTCAAAGAAAGGCTGCATGCCGTAGTCTGCCACATCCAACTCTATCTCCACCACACACCTCTTGGCTCCAGCCTTGATAGTGCGGCTGTCCGCTCTCTGTCCTGTGAGCAGGCCTATAGCGCCGATGATGATGGATTTTCCAGCACCTGTCTCGCCTGTGATGACGGAGAATCCTGGGTGGAAGTCTATGTCGAGATGTTCTATGAGGGCATAGTTTTCTATGTGCAGATGGCGTATCATTGTTTCTTTTGTTA
>JAEDNQ010000050.1 GCA_016302435.1 Bacteroidaceae bacterium | reverse complement strand
TTATGATAGTTCTATTAATAACAATTATGAATTACCTTATGTATGTCGAAAGTGACAGGGATGGAGCACATTATCCGTAGATAATCTTGCCAGTCTCCTTGTCAGTGTTCTCGTCGATAAATGACTTGTTGTACTGAGTCATGCCGCGGAGAGACATGCCCATATTGGAGAATCCACCATCGTGGAAGAGAGTCTGCATAGTCACCTTCTTAGTGAGGTCAGAGAACATCACCACGCAGTAGTCAGCGCACTCGTCAGCACTTGCGTTGCCAAGAGGAGACATGCGGTCAGAGAAGTCATAGAGGCCATCGAAGCCCTTGATGCCCGAACCGGCAGTAGTGAACGTAGGTGACTGGCTGATGGTGTTGACACGCACACCCTTCTCGCGGCCATAGATGTAGCCGAAGGAGCGTGCGATGGATTCGAGGAGCGACTTAGCGTCTGCCATGTCGTTGTAACCAAAGAATGTGCGGTGGCTTGCCACATAGGTGAGAGCGAGCACACTGGCGCACTCGTTGAGAGCGTCCATCTTCTTTGCCACCTGAAGCATCTTGTGGAAAGATATGGCTGAGATGTCGAGTGTTTTGTCCAACAGGCTATAGTCGAGGTCGTCGTAAGTGCGCTTCTTTCTCATGTTAGCACTCATGGCGCAAGAGTGGAGCACAAAGTCAATTTTGCCTCCGAGAGCCTTCTGCGACTCAGCGAAGAGCATCTCAAGGTCTTCTACGCTTGTAGCGTCGGCAGCGATGACTGTAGCGTTGGTCTTCTCAGCGAGCTGAGCAATGGTACCCATGCGGCATGCCACAGCAGTGTTGGTCAACACAATCTGTGCACCCTCTTCTACAGCGCGCTCTGCCACCTTCCACGCGATGGACTGATCGTTGAGTGCACCAAAGATAATCCCTCTTTTTCCTTTAAGCAAATTGTAAGCCATAATTAATAAGTTTTTCTGTTATTGTACTGAATTCGGGTGCAAAGTTACGAAAAAAAAACGACATACAGGCTTTTTTTCACTTCAGATGTAAAAAAATCACTGAAATCCTTTGTCAGTTTGCAGGAAAGTCGTAACTTTGCACTCGCTAAAGGAAAACAACCGAGGCACAACAAAAAACATGGCGAGGTAGCTCAGCCGGTTAGAGCGTCGGATTCATAATCCGGAGGTCGAGGGTTCGAGCCCCTCCCTCGCTACTAAAGAGCAGTTGCATCAAGCAGCTGCTCTTTTGGTATAGCCACATGCATGCCCTGTCTTCCGCACACATACACATATTTATATATATATATTGACACCAAATACCCCCTCATACCCTATGAACATCATCTTTGATATACTCATCCGCCTCATTGCAGCCATGCTGCTTGGAGGAGTCATCGGCATAGAGCGTGAATACCGCAGCAAGGATGCAGGTTTCCGCACCCACTTCCTCGTATCTCTCGGCAGTGCACTCTTCTGCATCGTGTCGCAATATGGTTTCGGTGACAATCAGCATGACTTCTCGCGCGTGGCTGCCCAGGTCGTTTCCGGCATAGGATTTATAGGAGCAGGCACCATCATCTTTCAGAAGAATGTCATCAGAGGACTGACCACAGCAGCTGGACTATGGGTAACGGCAGCCATCGGACTCGCCTGCGGCACGGGCATGTACATAGCCGCCATAGCTACAGCCGCCCTTGTCCTTCTCGGCCTTGAGGTCATCAATACCCTTCTGCCTAAGATAGGCACATCAAGAGTGCAGCTGTCCTTCACCGCAACAACGAAAGACAGCGTGCGCAAGGCCATAAAGCAGATACGTTCACACAATATCATCATCCACTCCTACGAACTGAAGGAACGCCGGACATCCAACGGTGAGATATACGAGGTCAACATCGAGCTGAAAGTGAAGCGTGGCAACTCCCACGACAACATCATCAGCTACCTCGAAGACTTTGACGATGTCACTGTGTCAAGCATGGAGTAGGATGATATATGAAGCATTAAGAATAATCTACAATGCCTTTCTGCTGCCCCCCCAATGAGCCTCTACTGGTAAGAATATTACTTTTCCAGTGCTTCCATTTCGAGAGATGCCCATATAAAAGGCCCTACGCCTTTGGCATCATTATCGCGGACGGGTTCGCTGAGGTAGTATTGGTATGACCCGTCGCGGCGCGCATTGTGCTTCACTTTACCCTTGGGGTCCACACGTTTGAGGGCAGCCTCCACCATTGGAGTGGCTCCTGGGCCCAGACCTGCCACGGAACAGCATTGAGTGAGCGAGATGGTAGCATCGTCGTTGACACGGATGAAGTGGCGGAGGATGCCTCGATAGGCCTTGATGCCTGCTTCACGGTATCGGTCACCTACATATCCCTTGCGGCTTGCCTTGAGGAGAGCATAGGCAAACATAGAGGAACAGGTGGACTCTAAATAGTTGCCCTCACGGCGAGGACTGTCCATCACTTGATACCATAGGCCTGTCTCCTCGTCCTGCCAGCGGATGACGGCATCGAGGTCGCGCCTGAGCAGGTCGATGACTTCGTCTCGGCGACTGTAGTCAGGGGGCAAGACATCGAGGAGTTCGATGAGAGCCATGGTGTACCATCCCTGCGCCCTGCCCCAGCAGTGTTGGGAGAGCCCAGTCTGCTTGTCTGCCCAGAACTGCATGTTGGTCTCGTCCCACGCATGGCGGTTGAGTCCTGTGACGGGGTCGAGGGTGCGGCTGTAAGTCTTCGACACTTGGTCGACAGCATCGTCATATATGGCCTCTGCCTTCTTCCCGGACAGAAGCATGGAGGCGGCGAGGGTACGGTAGGGAAGTCCCATGAAGATGCCGTCGAGCCACACCTGATAGGCATAGATTGCCTTGTGCCAATAGACACCCTCGGCAGTGCGAGGCTGGCGCTGCATCTGTTTCATGAGTGTCTGCATGGCCTTGAGGTTTTTCTTTTCCGGGAAATGCTGGTACATGCGGGCAACGAAATGTCCAGTGCGTATCTGGTCGAGATTGTAGTCTTCAAGCCTATAGCCTCTTATCACTCCTCGCGCGTCTATCATCGTGTCGGTATATGTCTGGCAATATTGCCTGATGTTATCGCCGCCATATCGGAGATAGGTGTCGAACATGGCTTCAAGCTCTATGCCCATGACGTAGCTCCACTTGGGCGACTTGGAGAAGTCGAGCAGGTAAGACTGCGGCACACGTTTCATCTCAGAGTAGGTCATCCACTCGCTGTAGCGGTCGAAGGGTTTGTCTTGCAGCACGAGGCTGCCGTTCATGTAGTAGCGGCTGAAGACCACATTGCGAGTCTTGCCCGACTGGTAGTTGCCTTCTGCCACACCGTCGAAGCGGCAGTCGTTGACATAGATGTCATAAACATTGGTGCAGGTGTCAAGGGCTATGATCTGCACGCCATACTTGCTCTTCTGGCAGGTGACACGGTCGAGGTGGACATTGCGCACTGTGGGCAGATAACCGCGGCAGCAGACCTCTTTGTTCTCATAGTCGAGATTTATCTTGAGCACAGACTCTCGGCACTGGCCCACCTGAGTGTTGCGCACATAGATGTTCTCCACTATGCCTCCTCGGCAGGTGTTGGTCTTGATGCGCACGACTCGGTCGAGGTTCGGGCTGTCCATCTTGTTGTTTTCAGCGAAGACATTGCGACACCCTCCCGATATTTCGCTCCCTATGACCACTCCTCCGTGCCCGTTTTTCATCTCGCAGTTGCGTATGATGATGTTTTGGCTGGGCCTGTTCCAGAGTCGTCCGTCCATGTTGCGTCCGCTCTTGATGGCTATGCAGTCATCGCCTGTATTGAAAAAGCAGTCTTCAATGAGCACCCCGTCGCACGACTCAGGGTCGCATCCGTCACCGTTAGGACCATCGTTATTGATGCTCACACGTCTGACTGTCACGTTCTTGCAGAGCAGAGGATGGATAACCCAGAAGGGAGAGCTCAAAAGAGTCACTCCCTCTATGAGCACACCGTCACACTCATTAGGTCCGATGAGCTGGGGGCGCAGGCCGTCAGCCTTGGTGAAGCGTCTCTCGTCTTTATCTACACCGTCTTCAGCCATCTGCATCAGTCGTGCGCGGCTGCCCAATCGCTGGCTCACGATGCCTTCTTTCCATCCGTATTTGGGTGCTCCACACCATGGCCACCATGTCTCGCGGTTGCCGCCTCCGTCAATGATGCCTTCTCCCGTTACAGCAATGTCAGTCTGCCTGTAAGCATAGATGCATGGAGACAGATTCCAGCAGTCAAGTCCTTCCCATCGTGTGAGCACCTGCGGATAGAGGTCTGGCTCAAAGACGAACTGCAATGTAGCCCCCTTCTCCACGACAAGATTGACATGGCTCAAGAGCCTTATAGCTCCTGTGCAGTAGACGCCGGCAGGCACGATGACCCGTCCTCCTCCTGCCTTGGAACATGCCTCTATGGCTTTGTTGATGGCTTTCTGATTGGAGGCGGCGAGAGGGGTGTCGACACCGATGCGGTAGTCACTGACAGAGGGTTTTGCCCCATAGGTGGATATGGAGAAGGTGCGGTCGGCAAAATGGAGTTGTCTGATGTTCTGTTCGATGACCTTGTACTGGTCGCCCCATCCGTCGGCAAGTGCTGCCAAGGGAAAGAGGAAAGAGAGGATGCAAAGAAGTAGATGTCTCATAAGTTGGTTTGTAAAGGGGTGTTCTATAAATTAGTTTTCATGTTTATATCAGGGTGCCTCTTTTGCTTGGACGATTTTGGACTCTCATTTGCATCTGTATCTTTTTCATTCAGTCACGATGCCCGCATCGCTCCTTCATTCATAAGAGACTTCTGCTGCATGATAGCCTCAAAATCGCCTCAAGCTAATTTATAGAACACCCCTAAAAAATATGTTGCAAAGATACAACATCTTTTTCTATATTGAGGCATATTGTGAGAAAAAACAATGCACCCCGTATGCTAATTGAGGTTGGAGCAGGCATACGGGGTGTATAAATTAAATATGCGGGTGTGTTCAAATATGTAAGTGGACACCAACAATAATTCAAAAAAGAATTGTAATTAAGGGGTGTTCTATAAATTAGTTTTTATGTTTCTTTCAGGGTGCCTCTTTTGCTTGGACGATTTTGGACTCTCATTTGCATCTGTATCTTTTTCATTCAGTCACGATGCCCGCATCGCTCCTTCATTCATAAGAGACATCTGCTGCATGATAGCCTCAAAATCGCCTCAAGCTAATTTATAGAACACCCCTTAATGGAATCTACCTAATGGTAGAATACGCCCAAACACTATTCACACGGACTGTTTTTACTCCCCACTGACGACCTTCTTAGCGCCAGCAGGTGAGCGCATGATGGTGACACCGCCTACGGGGTGCTCTACGGGTATGCCCGATGTGGTGTAGAGCGTCGAAGGTGTGGAGCAGGAGGATGACGGAGATCCTATGGCCGTAGCGTCGGTCACTCCATCGTGGCTTAGGAAGACATCGCTGATGTATACGGCTGAGGCACCAGTGGACTGGAAGCCTACCATGTAGATGGCCGAAGGGTCAAGAGGCTGGCCGAGGGTTGTCTGCATGGCTTGGAGGTCGATGACGCACTCCTTGCTCGTGACCTTATACTCATAGGGGGCAGCCCAGTAGTTGTCCTTGCCGTAGATGCGCACGTAGGTGGCGGCTGTAGGCTTGCGTACCAACTTCACCACGAGGTATCTATAGTCGGAGAGGTCAACGCCGCCTCGGTATGTCCATCCGCCAAAGCCATTGTCGCCCGGGGTGAAGTTGATGACACTGCCCCCGCTGACACTCATGACCTTGGCTGTGCCTCGCTGATAGATGTCGGGGGAGAAGCCTTCGAGAGTGCGCGGGAAGAGCTGTGAGGGGTCGGCCTTGGGCGATGGGGTGACCTGTGCCATCTCCGCGAGTCGTTCGGGAGAGTAGTACTCCTCCTCACTAAAGTTCTGCTCGGTAGAGAACCAGTCAAAGTCGACATGTCCGCCGAGAGCCTTTGTGGCATAGTTGAAGAGGTAGAAGCGCTGGCCTACGAAGTAGTCGAGGGTGTAGCGCATCTGCATGGTACATCCCCATGTTGTCCATGTCTTGCCATCGAGGCTGTAGAGATAGCGGCAGGAGTTGTTGGAGAAGTTGACGACTGCCTTGAGATAGACGATGTCGGATGTCAGTTCTTTTCCTGTCTTTGTCTCTGCTTTGACGAGTGTCTGGCTGTCGAAGGTGCATCGTTCGCTGTAGAGCATCTTCTTGCCTTCTACCACTTTGACAGCTATAAAGGAGTAGGGATTCTGGAATACGGAGAGTCCTGCCACGTCGCCTTCCTGCATGCCGCTGATGTCCATCTTGACGAGCCCGAAGGAGTTGGCATTAGCTGACGAGGTGACATCGTTGGCATTGTAGCCTTGTATGCGCTGGGTGAGAGAATTGCGCGCATAGTTGAGGTCGTCAGTGACTGAGGCTGTGTAGAGTCGCAGATAGCCAGGACGCTCCGTGAGCGACCATGCGTCCTCCACCCAGTTGTGGTTCCACTGCCACTGCTTGCCGAGGACAGGGCTGACGAAGGGATCGTTGCTGTCGATATGCGTCACGGGGTAGTCCTTGCCCACATTGGGCTTAGGATAGGCCTTGCCACCCTTTGTCACGTCTATGCCGTTGTTGCCGAGAATGGGCCAACCGTCGACCCACTTGACAGGTTCGAGATATGGTATGCGTCCGATGGGGCCTGCATCTTTGAAGATGATGGTCCACCATTCGCCCGTCTGTGTCTGGACGAGTGCTCCCTGATGTATGTGCTGGTTGGCAAAGATGCGGCCTTCGTGCTCCTCGTATGGTCCCATGGGCTTCTTGGAGCGGAAGATGGTCTGACTGCCCTCTGTGCCGCCGTATGTGGCATAGATGTAATAGTAGTCGCCGATATGGTACATACGGCATCCTTCGAGTCCATTGCCGAGGGAGAGCACTCGTTTGGCGTCTTTCTTCGTGAGGGTAGAGGCATCAAGCTGGTTGACCCAGATGTCTCCTATGCCGCATGCGACATAGAGGTTGCCGTCACCGTTTTCTCCGTCGTCGAAGAGCCAGCCTGAGTCGTAGTAGTGGTCGGCCATCTTTGCCATCTTCCATGAGCCCTCCGGGTCGTCGGTGGTAAGGAGTATCTGCTGCGTGTTGTCTACTCCATTGCGTCCGTAGCAGATGAAGTAAAGATAGAAGCGGCCATCGTGATAGGTCAATGATGTGGCCCACTGTCCCTGTGAGTAGTGGTGCTTTCCGTTAAGGAGGTTGTAGGCATCGTTGTCATCTATCTTCTGCAGCGGATTGGCACAGAACTCCCAGTTGACGAGGTCGTAGCTCTTGAGGATGGTGGCACCGGGGAAGTGGTACATGGATGTAGTCATCATGTAGTACGTGTCACCTACGCGCAGGAGGTCAATGTCGGGGAAGTCGGCATTGACTACGGGATTCTTGTATGTACCGTCTCCCTGGTCGGAGGTCCACACCTTAGTGAACTGCTTGAGGTCGGGTGTGTATGCGCTTGACTGTGCATGGAGTGCGGTAGAGCCTGCCATGAGTGCAAGGGCTGCAAGGAATGTCTTTCTGATCATGATAGTAAAAAATATGTCTTTAAGATTGAAATAAGATTAGCTGTGGACTTGTCGGCAGGGCATGCGCGCATGCCGCAATGTGGGTGCAAATATACATATTATATATATAAGAAAGGGCAAAAATCGTGTCAAAAAGTTTAGTGTGTCTGAAAAAATATGGGAAATGTGACAAAATCAGATGATCATAGAACATAAATCATAATAAATAAGGATTGTGAGGAAGGGAAATATGTCGTACCTTTGCACCCGATTTGCAAATGACACACAAACCCATGAGGACATAGTCTAATGCGGACAAAGGCTCAGCAATATCGAAAACTTTAAAAACACAAAACCATACATTCACAAAAACAATGAAAGCTTTAAAGTATCTTGCTATTTTAATCGTGGCTCTCTGTGCAGCCACATCTTGCAGCAGCGACAGTGACAATGACAACGGCTACGAGAAAGTGGACACTGTGCTCTTCCAGTCTTTCGATGGCTATATCTACGTCACATCAAAGTACATACCACGCACCTACTACGGCAAGCAGGCATGGCTCGGAGTTTATAATGCAGGCAGCGAAATCGTTGTCAAGTTCTCTGACCCTCAGTGGGGCAATGCAATATTCACTAAGGCCAAGGTCGGCACAGAGATTTCGGCTACTGGCAACATCACCATCAACTACGGCAACAAGGTGGACACTTACGGTGCCCTGCTTTCAGGTTCTACTCTGAAGCCTGTCATCACCATCCCCACAGTCATGGGCGGATGCACCATTGAGTTCTTCCCCGGCGAACCATCCATGGCCAATGTGACAGCAGGAGAATATAAGGGTACGAACACCGTCACTGTGGGCGGGGCCTATGACTACACGGCTGACATCACATATACCATCACAGCCAATGCCGACAGCACCATCAACATCGAAGTGCCAGAGTACACGCTCACAGGCACTATAATGGGCGACCTCAAACTCGGTGCCTACACGATAGAGAATGTGGCATACGACAAGGGAAAAGACCAGTTCTACCAGGAGTATGGCAAATATGGCCTCTCACAGGAGTTCACAGCCACACAAAAGGGACAGGTTACCATGCAGGGCGACTATGCCTTCACTGACAATAGCTACATCATCGTGAAGCGCACAGTGTACGGCTTGCAGGTGGAGAACTCTTTCCAGCTCGGCAAGATGCCTTTCCCCATCGTAGCCACCTTTGAGAGCACTGCCACTGCCATTCCATCTGGCAAGTAAGCCACCGAAGGTCTAAGATGACTTTATCATACTCGCACACAATAGATTTAATACGCACTCACACAAAAAAACAGGAATGAGAAACACACTCATGACACTGTCACTTCTCCTGCTCTTTGCGTCATGCCACGGCATCATGGACGACATCTATGATACGCCTCCTGCTGACGTAGAGACAGGAGAAGAACAGTTATATGTAGATGCCTCAGACTGGACGCTGTGGCATTATATCGACCTAAACACACTCTCAGTCTCCACTTATCCCATCCCCATGGGGGAAGCAGAGGCGACAGAACCGGAAGCGGAGCAGACAGGCATATACACATACTGGTATGATGTCTTCGGCATAGGCATAAGCAAGAGGGAGAGACGCTCTTTCGTGGCCACGGAAAGTCAGCCCGAGCCCGACTCCTGGCACATAGCCATTCACCGCAACAACGTGCGCACAAACGGAGCTGCTGTCCACGAGACGGCTCTCACATCAATGGACGATTTGCCTGAAAGCAGCGCAGCCTACGCAGATGCCGACTTCCACGAGGACTCGTGGAACGAGACAGACGTATGGACAGTGCAGGACAAGATGCTGCAAGGCATCATAGGCAATCAGGGCATCAAGGTCAACACTACCCTATCCTCTTGGCTCGACGTACAGCTGCCACCGTTTCCTCCTTCGTTCACACTCAACAACCACGTCTTCATTCTGCGTTTTAACGACGGCACCTACGCCGCCCTGCAACTGGTGAACTACCAGAGCAACAAGGGTGTGAAATGCTGTCTCACCATCAATTACAAATATCCTTACTGATGACTCATTCACATATCCACATGACAAGGTTTTGCCTCGCACTTTGCTTGACTGCAACGTCACTTCTCCACGCTATAGCGGACGAGGGCGACAACAGGAGCTCAAAGAATGCTCACAGGACTGACACTGCTCCTACGGAAGATGTGGTGGAAGCTGACACTGCTCCTACGGAAGATGTGCTGGAGACTGACACCATTCACTTGCTGAACGACATTGTGGTGACAGGCACTCGCACACCCAAACTCCTGAAAGACACACCTGTGGCTACAAGGCTCATCACCATGGCAGACATAGAGAAGGCGGACGCGACCAACGTGGAAGACCTCATGCAGGAAGAGATGCCAGGAGTGGAGTTCTCCTACACCATGAACCAAAAGAGGCATCTCAACATGAACGGATTCGGCGGACAGAGCGTGCTGTTCCTCGTCGACGGCGAGAGGCTTGCAGGGGAGACAATGGACGATGTTGACTTCTCACGTCTTGACATGAGCAATGTGGAGCGCATAGAGATAGTGAAGGGGGCAGCCAGTGCTCTCTACGGCAGCAATGCCTCGGGAGGTGTCATCAATATCATCACCAAGGAGAGCAGAGAACCGTGGCATGTCAACCTCCACTCCCGATTCTCTCGCCACAATGCGCTGAGGAGCGGCGGCAACCTTTCGGTGAGGGGCAGCCACGTTGCCAACTCCCTGTCGGTCAACCATACCAACGTGGACGGCTACAAACTCAGCAATGGAGACAATCCCTCGGCGCAAGTAGTGACGACCACATTTGCCGACCGCACATGGAGCGTTAAGGACAAGCTGACCTGGTCGCCTTCAGCGGCTGTCAAGCTGACGGGAAGGGCAGGTTACTACTTCCGCGAGATAACACGCACAGCCGATTCACCAGAGCGATACCGCGACTTCTCTGCTGGTGCGAGAGGACTGTGGAGGTGTGGCGACAATGACAATATTGAACTCGCCTATGCGTTTGACCAATACGACAAGTCCGACTTCTACCGCATACCCAACCTCGACATCCGCGACTACCGCAACGTGCAGCACACCACACGTCTGCTCTACAACCATACATTCGGAGAGGACATCCTGACGGCTGGTGCCGACTTCACCTACGACTACCTTCTCAACACCAATCTTGACGGCAATTCGCGCTCACAAGAGTCGGGCGACGCCTTTGTCCAGTACGACTGGCGCATCTCTCCCCAATGGGAACTGGTGGGCGCACTGCGCTATGACTATTTCTCCGACAACAGAGAGAGCAGCCTCACGCCAAAGGTGAACGCACGCTTTAAGGCTACTGACGACATCAGCCTGAGGGCAAGCTACGGCATGGGATTCCGCTCGCCATCACTCAAGGAGAAATATTACAACTTCGACATGGCAGGCATCTGGATCGTACTCGGCAACCCCAACCTCCGACCAGAGCGAAGCCACAACTTCAACCTGTCGGCAGAATATGCCCACGGAGGATATAGCGTCACCATCAGCTCTTATTACAACAAGATAGACAATAAGCTCGCTACAGGTGTGCCACACTATCTGCAAGGCGACCAGACCCAGCTCTACCTCGACTACATCAACCTCGACGGCTACTCTGTCTGCGGAGGCGAACTCTCGCTCCAGGGTCAATGGGACAATGGCATCAAGGCTCGCCTCGGTTATGCCTACTGCAACGAGAGATTTGTTCGCAACAAGGAAGGGCAGAACATCAACAACCAATATATACCTGCTCGCAAGCACTCGCTGACAGCACGTGTGGACTGGGAGCACCGCACAATGTCCGACCAGATGTTGCGCCTCTCGCTCAACGGGCGCTTTGCCTCGGGAGTGGAGAATATCGAGTATGTTGACTACTACGACATGAGCCAAGGCACCAAGAGAGTGAGCTACCCAGCCTACACGCTATGGAAGCTGTCGGCATCATACGCCTGGCCTAACATCGGACGGCTGACCGTGGCTCTCGACAATGTGCTCAACTACAAACCCCAATATTATTACTTCAACAGCCCCATAACTGAGGGCACTGCTCTCCTGGTGGGCTTCACT
Organism: Bacteroidaceae bacterium; assembly: GCA_016302435.1. GTDB lineage: Bacteria > Bacteroidota > Bacteroidia > Bacteroidales > Bacteroidaceae > Minthosoma. Next base: position 2,013 of record JAEDNQ010000050.1, on the reverse strand, counting down.
ATTGACATCAAGGGAAGAAAATAAGCAGGTGCGCACTCTTATTTATATGCCGCTGAGCGCTTGGTCCTATTCTCAAAATCTGTAGCCATGTTTTATTAATGTTAGTAAAACTTTAGAGGGGCCAATAAAGTGTCTTGTTTAATAATTGGCTGCAAAGATAAAAAAAAAACTTGTTGAGAAAGAGCCATTTCACAGAGAAAACTTCACAAACAACGGGGTATTTTACAAAAAAGAGCGGGGAAACACATCTATGTATCGATTTTTTTTGTACATTTGCACAAAATATATCATGCACGCACAAGCAACAGCCGAAGCATGCTGAGTCAATAAACAAACCATAAACATCGTAATTTTTCTTGCTAATGAAATCCTTAGCCACCATCGTACCCTGTGAGATAGCATGGGAAATAACAATGACCACTACCGCTCTGATTGCCCTTATTGTGGCGATAGCGTTTTATATAGCATTGTCCACCGCCAACAAACGCTTCCGCGCCAAGCTGGAACAGCAGAAGGCTGCACTTGAGAAGCAGCACGAGAAGGAGACGGAGGATATGAAGAGGAATGTGCTGACAAGCGTGAGTCAGGCTCTGCTCACACCTATGACAATGGTGATAAGCCCTCTACAGCAGATGGCCAGCGACCCTCTGCCCGAGGATGCAAGAATGAAGCTGCACATGATCTTGAGAAGCGCACAGATGATGCTCCACCAGATAAACATGCTGCCTGTAGGCATCAATCCCAATGCTACTCCTGCCAACATGGTAATGGCTTTCGACAGCACGGACAACGCTGCTGCCGCCAACGTGGCATCGGCCAATGCTGCCGCCAACATGACATCGGCCAATGCTGCCGCCACAGCCGCCTCTGCCAGTCCTGCGCTTGACGAAGATGAGGGCGGCACGACATACGGCATCATGGTCACTCACGCTAACGACAAGGGCATAGCAGGGCCTGAGAAACTGTCGCCTACCCTCTCCAGCGTGGATGACAGCAATGCGGCTGCTGTCATGGAACTGAGCGAAATGGGGGACAAGAACATGGAGGAGCCCTTCAACCACCGCTTCACCATGCTCATGGTCGACGACAGCGCTGACATGTGCCGCTTTGTGCGCGACTACTTCAGAGGCGAATACAATGTGCTCACCGCTCGCAACGGTGAGGAAGCTCTGGAGCGACTGAGGGACAACGACGGCATAGACCTCGTGGTGAGCGATATCACCATGCCTAAGATGAATGGTTTTGAACTCTGCCGACGCATAAAGAGTGACCTTCAGTGGTCGCACATACCTGTCATACTCCTCACTGGTATCGCCAGCAACGACGGTGAGATGGAAGGACTCAAGATGGGCGCCGACGACTATATCACCAAGCCGTTCAACGTGGAGATGCTGAGACTGAGAGTGAAGAAGTTTATCGAGAAGAAGGAGATAAGGCAGAAGCAGTTCAGAGAAAAGGTGGACGTGAAGCCAAGCGAAATCACTATCACGTCGGTAGACGAACAGTTCATACAGACGGCTATCAGGATATGTGAGGAGCACATGTCTGACCCCGAGTTCTCAGTAGAAGTGCTCGGACAGGAGCTCTCGCTCAGCCGCACATACCTGTACAAGAAGCTCATCAGCATCACTGGCAAGGGACCTGCTGAGTTCATACGCACACTGAGGATGAAACGCGCAAAGCAGTATCTGGAACAGAGCCAGATGCAAATGGCAGAGATTGCCACCAACCTGGGACTTTCAAGTCCTAAGCGACTGACTGAAAACTTCAAGAGCGAGTATGGCATATCACCGTCTGAATATATGAGACGCCTGAGATACGAAAAGGCTTTTTCCATAAAGGACAAAAATGCAGAACAAGCCCCAAGCAATGAAGACAGCGCGGAGGAAGAACACATAGACAACGGCGAGGGACAAGCAGGTGAAAAATAAGCAATGCCCCATACGAACGTTTTTGTCAAGGGGTGTTCTATAAATTAGCTTGAGGCGATTTTGAGGCTATCATGCAGCAGAA
>JAEDNQ010000049.1 GCA_016302435.1 Bacteroidaceae bacterium | reverse complement strand
CTCGGTTGTGCATTCATGCCAGGAACGGGGGATGGTGAGGTTGAGATACATAAGAGGGGAAGGGTTAAAACGTTAGGAACGATAAGGACGATAGGAACGATACGAACGCCCATCATTTCTTCTCGCATTCTTCTTTAGTCTTTTGCAGCACAGCCTCGTAAATTTCAAAATCCACAGGAGAGAGAATATCTGAATACTCGCTTCGGAGCTTGTCTATTCTCTCTTTTATGCCCTTTACCCTGGCTTTGGAGGAAGGCTTATCCTTGCGGAGGATGTACTTAATCATAGCGTCGGCTTCTGCCTTATGTTTAGCTGCCTTGTCACGTTCAGCCTTTACCTCCGGACGGTCGTAAGCTATCTTGGCGGCTACACGGTCGACAAAAGTATTGTCTCGCTCCTGCGCCTTATCGTAGAAGGGTCTGAACAGGGTGCGCAAGGACTCTGGCGGTGCTGAGAAGAGTTTTTTTGTCTCCTCTATGTATTGTGGATCTCCTGTCTTAGGCGACAGGCGAAGATACACCTCGCCCATCTCTTCGTCTACAGCACGATATATGGATGGCAAGATGTCACTCTCTATGACAGCGGCACGCGTGGCATATTTGGCTATGTCCTGCTCAGAGTATATAGGAGCGATATTGCGCTCTGCCGCGTCATTGTTGGCTTCTGCCATAGCCTTCGCTTTCTCCGCTTTCTGTGCCATCTCGTTGCGCAGGTCACGAACACTGTTGACACGCTCTTGAAGTGACTCGGAGAGGAAGATCTTTATATCATTGAGATGGAGCATCGTCGACGCTATGGAGTCTCCGTTAGGGTTGGCTATGATACCTTTATACGTCAATGGCTGAACATCGGAGGGTGATGCCAGTTCAGGAAACAGAGACCTCTTGGCTTCCTCGGCTTGTTTCTTGCGCAAGGCTTCGTTGTAAGCCTTCTGCGCTTCCTTCGTGGGTCTGCCCACGTTGCGCTTGGGAAGTTCTGCTGAGGGAATGGCAAGAGTCTGCAAATATGTGAGCAGGAGTTTGACCTTGCGGTGATAATCCTTGAACTTGCGTGTGTCTCGCACAAATTTAGACATTTGAGGGACACGCTCGAGCATGGTCAGACCGCGCTCAAAGGCTTCAGTCTGAGTACGTGTGAGCATGCGAGCATTGATAGCTGGAGTTAGGGTTGAGATGATTGACTGCATGATGTTTTTGTTGATTGGGTTAGGAACGAGAGGAACGATAGGAACGGTAAGAACGATAGGAACGTGACGTTAATAACGATAGTAACGATAGGAACGTTAGGAACGTGACGTGAGGAACGGTAGGAACGACAAGAGCGAGAGGAACGTGACGTTAATGACGACAGGAACGACAGGAGCGAGAGGAGCGTGGAGTGAAGGACGTTATAACGTAAAGCACGCCACGCTCCTGCTCTACCACGTTATCGTCTTTCCGTAGTTATCTATCATATATCCGTAGTTGATGCTGTTCAGGCGGCGAAGCCACCCGTTAAGGAAACGCTTTTGAGAGGGGTTGTTGTTTACTATGTTATAGAGGAACTTCTCTCGTCGTTCCTTGATTCGACTGAAGAGTATTTCGCCATTGCGGGCGTTGATTGCTCCGATGGTCTTGGGGCCTACAATGCCGTCGGCTTTGACGCAGAGCATGTTTTGTACGAGCGTTATGGCTGGTTTGCCGCTGCCCCACAGCCAATCTACAAGGATGTTGGCTACTGACTGGTCACGAATATCTGAAGCTCGGTAGCGGTCCCAATAGTTGCGACGCATGATGTTGGTAGCATCTTGGGCGGTGATCAGTCTGAGGTCATCCACGTCGATGTCGCCATCGCCATCCTTGTCATAACCTTGTGCCCTCCATGTCGCTATTGTCACGCCACGGTTGGTAGCACCGCCACGGTCTTTGGGGTCATTTACGAAGCCGCCCTCAAAAGAGAGGATGAATTGAGAAAGAGGAGTGAGTATTGCCATTGTGATTGATTTTTTAAATGAGACGTTAAGAACGGAAAGGACGTTGGGAACGTTAGGAACGTAACGATAATAACGACAGGAACGAGAAGAACGTTAGGAACGAAAAGAAAGATAAGAGCGGGACGTTCGGGACGTTATAACGTAAAGAACGTTAGTAACGTTAAGCACGCATCTACACCAGCATAGGCGACACGAACATCTTGTTTCCCTCGCTGTTGTTGCGGAAAGTGCGCTGTTTGTCATCCTTCGGTGTTTCAGCCGTCATGTCCTGCGCCTGTTCTTCGGCTGGCACCGCGTTGCGTTTCGCTATTGCAGCAAGGATGGAATCCCGAAGAGACACTGTTTCATTGTGAGCCTGAGCCTTTGTTGCCTTATCGAAGTCAAGGACGGTGGTGCGAACTTTGAGATGAGCGACAATGAGAGAGCGCACATCGAAGAGCAGAGGGTCTGACTCGTCAGCCATGCGCATCTCCTCCACGAATGCTTCCCCGAAAGTCTTTTCTATGTAGTGACGTTGGATAAAGCGGAGGTCGGGCAGGAGACGGATGAAGCGGTCACGGTAATCCTCAATGTCGAGAAAGGCTTGAAGGACGGTACACGTAGGGATTAGCAATGTGGCATCTAAGTAGTAATAGCGTGACATGCACCACAGAGATACAATCACAGGCAAGGCGGGCTCGAAAAGTGCGGCAGGGGCTTCTGTGTCCTCTCCGGCAGGAGCATCGGTAAGAGGGGGTTCTGATGGAGATGCTTGCGTATCGTCAGAGAGAGAGGAATCTGATGGAGATGCTTGCGTATCGTCAGCAAGAGAAGCGTCTGATGGCGATGCTTGCGTGTCGCCAAAGCGAGAGGTGTCTGATTGCGATGCTTGCGTGTCGTCAGCTATAGCCGCAGGGGTATTGACGGCTTTCGCCCATTCCTCCAAGAGTTTAAGCAGATTGTTGAGCGACTTGTAAGCATTAGCCCTAAAGCTCTGCACCGACTCGGCAAGACGCTTGTCGTCGGCAGGGGCATAATCGCTGCTCGACATGACATTGACCCCTGCACCGTTTATGCTTATGGAGTTCTGACGGACGTAGGCGCACATAGCATCCTTGACAATTACTGACTGTGCCAGGAACAACAGTTCCTCCCACGGATTGGATGTGTATGTGCCATCTATGACATGCTGCGCGAACATCTCGGGGTCGATGGAGCGGTAGTACTCTACGAGTCTGTTATGAAGAGGCAGACCTAACTTGTCTGTCAAGAGGGAACGCTCGCTGTCGGCGAGGTTCCCCTGTATGTTTTCGATGCGGTCTATCGCGTTGGATGGCAGATGAAGCCGCAGTTCGGAAAGTGTGGATATTAGCATGGAGAAGTGTGTGTGTGTTGTGGTTATGTTACTGGCTGCTCTGTTTAGTTACTCCTGTCTTGGAGTTGTCGAGGGTGGTAAGCACCTCACGGTCTATCTCCCATACGAGATGAGAGTCCCATCCGTTGAAACGGCTGACGACTTCAAGCGGCTGGAGCATGAGTTGCTGAAGCGGAGCAAACTGTATCTGCTTGACCAAGAATCGCTCTCTGAGGTCTGTGCCGCCCGATGAAGATGTGTCGCCGGGGGTGTTGCCGATAAGTTTGCTGTCAAGTCCCATGGCAAAGAAGATGATGGAAGAAATCTCCTGAAGTTCCGTCTTCTCGGCTTCACTTCTATCCTTCTGCTTCGTCTCAATCTCCACAATCTCCCATGCCTTGCAATCCTTGCCGTCACGTGTGAACATGGAAGAGACAAGGGCTTGTCCTGCATTGTCGGGGTTTGCGAGCCATGTGTTTATCTCAGAGAAGACTTCATCGAGTATGTCTGCCTGTGTCTTCTGGCTATCCTTTGGCAGTTGGCGGTAAAGTCCGTTGATATAGTCTTGGTGTACGTATATCACACGACCGATGATATTGCTGTTGCGCTTGCGTGTGAGTCGGTCATCGATAAGGGTGAACGCATACTCGAAGATGGAAGCGGCAAAGATGGAGTGCCACAGGGCTGTAGCGTAGTAAGTGCCACCATAACCTCGGGGTGACAGGATGAAACGTGTGGGGCGTTTCTTTACAGACACCTTTTGCGCTCTCGCCTCCCTGATTTTGCGGTTAAGGTCTTTGACGGGGGTGGTGGAAGAGAGGAAAGGAACGGCAGACACTTTGAGGTCTTCTTTCTTGCTTGAAGAATTGGACTGCGTAGGGTCAAGCCATTGATTGGAGATGTACGCATTGTTGATGCGGTAGTTTTCATCCATGCGCTCCAATCGGGTAGTAAACACCGAACGGGCCTTTATGCCTGTGATGCTCGGTGTCCAGTTTGCTGTAGATACAGGCGTGCCATGTTCATCCAACTGCCTCTGGTTGAGCTGCAACTCAACAAAGCATTGAGACATGAGAGCCATATCGCCAGCAAGAGACAGGAAAATAGACATGAGGTCGTTATCCTCCATGAACTTGCGAAGAGCAGCATCTGTAGCTTCCCATTCAGCGAGCTGCGCCTTCAGCTGCTTCATCTCTTCGCTGTCTGTGTCTTGGTTGATGACAAGTGTGCCGTCAGAACCAAGAGTAGGAGAGATAGGAGACTTGTCTCTTTCGGCTTCTTCTTTCGCTTTAAGATCGGCTATCTGACCACGGAGAAGCACCCCTGCTGAATGGAAAGGTATAGTCTTCTCGGTGATGCTGCCGCCTATGTATTGTGTGTATCTGTATTTTGGTGTGGGGCCGTGCCCTACAAGTATCTTAGTGATGAAGTCGATACCTGCGGCTACAAAGGGGGAAAGTCGGGACAAGAGCCATACGATATTAGGCAGGCGGTTGTTGATGCCCCAGTCCATGAATCCGAGTCCGGGTGTGCCTTCTTGGTCGGGCACATTCATGTTTTCTCCTCCTGACACGCCGAAGATGGTAGACACCTCTCTGCGTGCGGACGATTCGCTCATGGCATTGTTGGCAGTCATGCCAGCCTGTGTCATGAGTTGGGAGTGCAGATAATCTGCCCAAGAAAATGCTCGCTGTGCCTCGCCACGTACATATCGTGATGGGCGCACAGGGATATAGCCTTCTTTGCGCAGCTCCTCACTACGGTCTTGGAGCTCACGGATGGTAGAGACTTTATTGCGTGTCATTGGTGTGGGATGTATGATTGTAAAACAAGACCCGGCACCTTGCCCTTGTATCACATACATAGGCTCAGATACCGGGTGGTGTTAGAATATGTAAGCAGGATAAACTATGTTCAGATTATAAACCTGAGCTTGAAGCGGCCTTAGATGCGAGAAGGCTGTCCCATCCTGTCTCTGGCTCTTCCACGTAAAGGTTAGGATAAGCGACAGGAGAAAGTTTAGCCGCAAAGGTAGTCATGCGGTCATCTGATGGTGCAGCACCAGTGTCGGTGGTGATGCCGCCAGAGTCGAACTTAACCTTGCGGAATGGGTCGTACATGATCTGTGACGTGTCATTGTCTTTAGCGACGATGAAAATGTCATTGTTGTTGATGGCGCGTGCAAGTTTACCGCCTGTTGGGCTGACGGTGTCAATAGAGAAGTTGCAAGTCAGCTCAAAGCCTTTGCGGTAGCCGAGGGAGCTGCCTTGAATCTGCTGTTTGTCGTCAGCGCACTGCACTTTGTAAAGACCCTTGCCTGTCTGGAACTCGGGCTTAGAGTATTGGTTGTCTGTGGCTGTAAGAGGAGCTTTAAGTTCGCTCTTCAGTCCTACATAGATGTCGTTGCCGAGGCCTGCGAGGTTTTCGAGGCACTGCTCCGTATTGAGGAAGTCGACGGGTTGTGGACAAGTAACTGCCATGGTCGTATATTTTTTAGAAGTTAGAACTTGGGAAAGGAGGGGACGGACTCAGGAACATGAGAGATGTTGCTTATCCGCCCCCTTATATAGAGTGGCTTACACAGAGGCAGCGAAGAAAGCTACGAAGCCGAGTGGTGTGCCTGTGCCTGTCACCTGAATAGTGGCAGTCTTAGCACCATTGCTCCACTGCACAAACTTCTGTGAGCTTCCAGCTACAGCCTTGAGAGTGAGGATCTGATTGATAGAAGTCTCTACAGGCTCTTTGTATTCTACGTCGTTGACCAGCACCTTGTTGCCTTGTGCGCCTTCAGGCTCGTCGATGCTGATGGTCAGCTTGCTGTTGGTATAGTCGCCAGCCACAAAGTCTGTAGGCAGAAGAGTGCCGTCGCTGACGCAAAGAGCATGCTTGAATGGGTTGCGGATGCCTGCTCCCTGTATTGACTGAATCTGGAACTGTACGGCTCTCATGTCGTCGTCAGTACCTACCTTGACACCAACATAAGTCTGGTTAGAGAGGGTGTCAACACCATAGACGAAGTTCTTCTTGATGGTAGCATACATGCGGTCACCCTCGCCGAAGCCTGGGACAGGACAGATGGTAACCTTAGAGAGTCCTGGCAGCTTGAAGTTGTCGCCTACCTGGTAGTCGACCTTGAAGTTGCCGTGGAATGTGTTAGCGTAGCCTGCGGCGATGTACTGTGCAGTCAGCTCAGACATGTAGACGATAGTCTCTGCCTTGCGAAGACGAGCGTCCCACTTATGTGTCCACTCGATGAAGTTGTCGTAAGGAGCGGTGTCGTTGTTGTCGGCTGGTGCAGTGATAGGCTCACAAGGTACGAGGTTGCCGTTGGCTTCAGAGATGATGCCATCTTCGATGTCACGGCGTACGCATGTGTGGAAGCCATCGAAGAGAGCGTTGGCCTGGTCGCTGGCTGATGTCTCCTCCTCACCCTTGTCGAGGTCGATGTCGCCCCACCAGAGGTTGGCGGCAAGGTTGTCGGCATAGTTAGTGAGGATAGCTGTGACAGCCTGTGTTGTGAGAGGGAACTGCTCCTGTGCGCCCACACCGAAGACTGTCTCACAGAAGTCATCCGCATTGGCTGTGTAGTGGTCCCAAGAGAGCTTGACGGTGAGTGTGCGCTCTTTGAGGAAGCCGACTTCACTGTTCACTTTCTTGTGTACGTCTTTGCGGCGAGTAGTGCCGCCCTTGCGGAGAAGGATGTGAATGGTGCGCTTGAACTGGACGCCGGAAACGATGTCGATGCTGAGACGATCCATTTCAGATGCGTCAGAATAACCAGGTCCCATGAATATCTCTGTGGAAACCTGCTCGGCTATGTGCTGAAGAGCATCAAGGCCAACAAAATTAGAAGGAAGCTGTGCCATTGTGTGTGTCTGTTTTAGATTGTGTTTGTATATGTTGGTTTGGATATTACACCGTATGTTGTCGGGTGGAAGACAGGGGATGAATGCTGAAAGACTTCAGCTCCCCTGTCTGTCGAGAAAAACCCTAATACACTACTGTTTTATTTGCCCTCAGTAAACGCTATGAAGGCTGCTTTTCGTTCAGCCAACGTCTTGTAAGGTGTGGGGTCGAAAGAACGCATGGTGCGAGTCTGGAGACCTTCGCCGTTAGAGGCTGGGGCAGCACCTGCCTGCGGCTCTTCGGATGGTTCGCTCGTCAACTCTTCTATCTGAGCGTCACGGTCAGCAAGACTCTGCTCTGCTGAGCGGGCAGATTCTTTTGCTGACTGGAGCTCAGCTTCGAGCTGTGCTTTCTCAGCTTTGAGAGATTCAATCTCGCTGTTGAGCTGTGCAAGTGCGTTAGCATGAGCGTCCTTAGCGGTGCTGAGTTCGGAGACAGCGTTATCGCGCTCTGTGGTGAGAGAGGCGATGCAGGACTCCTTGCTGTCGAGCTGTTCCTGCAGAACCGCCATGGACTGTGAGCCCTTGGTCATCTCTTCTCGCATGTCGGCCATCTGCTTGGCTTGATTGCCAAGGTGAGCTTCGAGATGCTGGAGGAGAGGTGTATTGAGGAACGCTCCTTCAGCCTGTACCTGAAGCTGCTCAGATTCGAGGCCGCATGCTTCTGTAATGAGAGTGTAAGTTGCCATAGATGATATGTTGTTGATGTTTGTGTCGGATTCCTGCTCGTTCTTGGGCTTGCAGCCTGCCTCGCTTTCCTCTTCATTCATGGGTTTTCCCTCTTCGTTGCCTGCTGGAGTTTCCATGTCCTCAGATGGAGCGATAAGACGCTGCACGCATTCGTCGAGTGTTGATTTGCCGTCTACGAGAATGCCTTCAACGGCAGAAGCGTCGAAGATGTCGCCATGAAGATATTCGTCTGTGACGTTGGGTCTGTGGGCTTTTACGTCCGACATAAATTCGTCGGCGAGAGTGTTGAGGTCTGCTTTGAGACTGTCGTATTCGCCTTCAGCCGCCTCACGATGCCACAGGTTCTTCTGGTAGCTCGCATCGGCATATATCTCATGGTAAGTCTCGTTGGTGTAAGCGTTTGCCTCGCCCGACTTGGTGGTGTAAAATGCTGCCATGACACCAATAGAACCTAATTGATCCTTGTCGTTCATGTAATATACTTCATCGCAGAGAGCGCACAGGTATATGCCTGCTGACAGGGCACAGCCGTCTACAAAGGCTATGACTTTCTTACCGCATGAGTGTGCGTAGTCGATAGCATACTTGAAGTCGGGGATGGCACTTGCAGAACCGCCGCATGTGTCAACATAGAAGATGAAGCCACGGCATTCGTCCTTGCCTGCATAATGGAGAACCTTGTCACGGAGTTCGACGCTGCCATAGGTGCAGGCATTGCCATTGCGTGTGACGGGTCCGGTGACAGGAAGGATTACGACAAATTCTGTACTCTCTTTGTCTATTTCCCTTCCCTCTCGGCCATCATCGCCCATCCTGATGACGCTGCCCTCAGCTGAGAGCGAAGCCATGTATGGGTCATGCTTGCTGATAGAGTCGGCTGACAGCACCACACGTCCGGCTACATTGTCCTGCACTATATTGCGCAGGGCATTGAAGTGTGGAGGGTGCGCCATCCAGTACTTCGTGGTAGCGAGTTCGAGAAGTGAAGTGATCATTGTTGTGTGTTTGTGTTGGGTTAAAAAAGTTGGTTGGTTGCGGAAGAGGGAGTCGAACCCCCGACCTCGAGATTATGGGTCTCGCGAGCTACCTCTGCTCTACTCCGCGATGACTGATGTTTCGTTCTTACAATGCAAAGATAGGCAATGTCAGTTTTGGCATGAGGACTTTTTTTAGGGGGTGTGCGTATTTAGGCTGACACAAAAAAAGAGACAGGGCAATGAAGTCCTGTCTCGGTAGTTTTTCAGAAACCGTCTTAAATTAAGTGGTTGTTGTTAATATGTAAAAAACTTATTCGTCTGGTAACGGAATAAAGTTGCTCATCGACATGGCTGAAATCTTCAGAGCGGTTGAAGCAGTCTCAAAGACAAGATTCATGTCGAAAGTGAACGGTGCGGTATATATGAGATAACGTTTGCCTTCTGCCGTGGTAGCCACCATCAGGAAGTCATCTGCATAGTCTGACGCATGGAGAAGGTTGGATGCCTTGTTGTTGGGCGACAGCGTTATCTCTATATTATATGTATATAGGTAGCGTACATTGCTTTTGGCGTACGTCACTTTGCATGGGAAGGTGTCGCCTAATGCCTCTATGACTCCGTCCCCTGAAGCGTTTGTCTTTATCTGCTTGAATGGAGAGGGCAGAGTCAGGGTGTCGAGCTTGGCGATGTTGTCAACATTGAAGGGTGGAGAGATTGTAGTCTTGTCGGGATTGTACAGGGCTAAGGCTACAATGTCGTTGAGAAAAAATTCTTTGCAATTCATAAGCGTGGAGTAAAATTTGTGTGTGACAAAAAGAATATTGAATTTGAGGTGTATTTAGATTTTTTTATAAAGTTCTTTAACACTTAATATCATTTGTACGGATTGTTTATTTTGCGCACTCTATCCTTCGGGTCCTCATAGGTTATATCCTCGTCATAGGTTTTATATGAGCCCGATACCGAACCTGCGCTTTCTAACCATCGCTGAAGCAGTCGACGGATGGTGTCCTTCTCCTTACCGTCCTGTGTGACAGGAATATCGAAACGCATAAGGAAACGTTCGAGGGTGGCTGCGTGAGTGCGGTCGATAATGCGTGTGGGATTCAGACAGAAGTCTTTGGTATCTACGACCCATTGAAGCAAGGCTCGCTTGAAGTCGTCTTCCAACAGGTTGCGAAGCAAAGATGCCATATTGGGCGCAAGAGAGAAGGACGCATTGGTGCGCATCTCTCTGTCGCCCACCAAAACGGTCTTAGGCATCTGTATGCAGAGGTAGTCGTAAGAGTCCGTCTTGTGGCTGAGCTTCCGACCTTCAAGATTGCATATCTCCGTATATGACAGCCATGAGGAGGGGTCACGTACCATGACGAGCTGCGAACCGTCGGGTCTACGACCACGGAGCATGTTGTTCCATTGTGCCTGGGAATAGCATACTCCGGCTTTCTGATCCTTGCCTGTAAAGACTGACAGACCGCCACGGAGCACTACAGCATGGTCGGTGTAGGTGGAGAACTTCAGCGGCATGAAGGGTGTGAGCTTGTGGTCGGGGTCGTAGTTGCGATGGTAGCAGCATACCATGACTGGAAGACGTAGATAGATGTTTGCCATAGTGTGATATGTTAGTCTGACGGTTTATATTCTCTCATGATGATGTCTGTAACCCTGTAGCAGTACTCGCTTACAGCGTCATTGTCTCGCCTGTCGTAGCGAACGTATTTGTCTATTTTAGCTGTCTGCGCGTCGTTGAGCTCCATGGCGAGAAGGGGAACATTGATGAATCGACCTCCCTGTTCGTTGCGCTGTATGAAACGCCTGCCAAACTTGCGGTCTGTGTCGAAGAACTGGTTGAGGGCATCAAGCAGCTCTTGTTCGGTGTAACCGTGGACGGAGGGCATCTTTGAAGCTACCTTGCGTGTGAAGGTGTTAAGACGTTTGTCCAAGTAGGCATTGACGGAGTCGGAATAGTCATTATACAAGTCGGCATATTTCTTTTCATGGAAACAGGTGCGGGAGGCTTGAAGATAACCCCTCAGTTGCGACAGGGCGGCACTGACACCATCATAGGACGTATGGTCGGCATAGCCGTTGAATACATCTTTCATCTGGCTCTGAATGTCCATGCACAGCCTCTCAGTGAGGTCGGCAAGGAAGATGAGCTTCAGAAGATTGCGGTTTAGTGTATTGGCTTTCTCCTTTATGCCTTCTCGCTCATAGTCCACATGGTAGCGGAACAGGTCGGATAATGAGGTGCGCTCCAAATGGTCTGTATGGTTGATGTAGGTGTCTGCGAGAGCACGTGCGATGAATGCCGCTATAGCGTTGGTCTTGGTAGACATGCTATCATAGAGGCTGTTATACATGGCGACATTGTTGCAGCGGCTGAGTGCATCAACGATGCTGTTGCGCTTGCCTTCCAGTTCCTTGAAGGCGGGAAGGTTGAATAAGGATGTAAGCGTCTCTGCGTATGCCTGGGAATCTACTTCTGAGAAGTTTATCTTAGGAGGAATGGGGCGAAGTCGTTCAGGAGTCTTCGCTTTCTGCTTGGTGGTGTTCTTTGCCATAATTTTATTTTTTATTCACAAATGAATGTACCATGATCTTTGATTTTAATTGCAAGATCATCTCTCACCACAAGAACATCTACATGTACATTTCCAAATTCTTTACGAATCTTTTGAAGTTGGTCTATTATTTCTGATAACAGCATAGTATTTATTCTTTTGAGGGGTGTTCCTACTTTTATTTAACATAAGATGGCTAATTAGAGGCTGCGACTGAGGAAGAGTAGACGCAAGTGCGCTCCCCTGTTTTTAAATGGGTGTGAGGACTATCGACTCGGTAGGGGTGTCGAGGGTGAGATGTGTGGAGCGGTCGGCAAGGGTGCAGGGGTGACCGTTGAGGAGTGGGAGACGAGTAGATGGGTCGAGGGTGACGCCATCTGGGAGTGGGACGGTGAGGGTGCGGAGGATGGTGTAGTCGATAATGGGGTAATAGTCTGGAGGGAAGAAGAGCCACCATGTGCCATGAACGTCGGGAAGGAAGGAGGTGAGTATGCGGACTTCGTAGAGTGTGAGAGTGGATAGCGAGAGGGAGGGAGGAGAGGAAGGGGGAGAGAGCTGGTTTGAGAAGCGCGTAAGGCCGGACGGAGCAGCGGTGGATGGGGACGAGGAAGATGGAAGGGCGTACTGTGCGGATTTGCGCCTGTGCCCTTTGGTGTGGGGGATGGAGAAGGAGAAAGACTCCCAGAAGTCGTTGTGCATGGTGTGGAGGTTTTGAAGTTATAACTTAGATTACATAACGTCCTATGTTCTGTCTGTTGACCCGTAGCCGCCAGAGCCTCTTGTTGTGGAGCGGAGTTCGGGCACTTCTACAAAGTCAATGCTCTCTGTGCGTTCAAGGCATATCTGGCAAACTTTGTCACCTACCTTGTAGCGAGGCATGTTGGGCATGACATGGTAAAACACAGCCATGACTTGCCCTGTATATATCTCGTCGATGGTGCCTACACTATTAGATAGCACCATGCCTGTCTTCCACACAGACGAGCGTGCGCGCAGCTGTATGCCTCTGACATTGCTGCCATCAAAGTCATTGACTGGTTGCAGGGCGAAGCCGAGGCCGTACCGCCATACGTTGGGAGCTATTTCTTCTTCTGACACTGCTACGCAGTCATAGCAGAAGTCGGCTTCATGACCCTCAGCCTTGAAGGGTACCTGAGCGGATGGGTGGAGTTTCTTAAAAAGGAGTTTCATGTTGTTGTTATGTTTGTTTATTGCTTTAATTTCTTATGATTGTAAATTTCGTTATTGTTCGCTTGTTGGGGCCACAGAAGATAATCTGCCCAGAGGTCAACGAATTGCCTGCCACAATACTCAGCAAGTTCTTTTGTCTTTAATACGAGCCGCGACCCGATGCTCGCGAACGTATAAGCGGAATCGTCACTCGCGAACACATACGACATTCCACCAACCGCACTTGCAATATAGCTCGACTGATAAGCCACACAGGATCTTTTCTTCTCATCCTCGTCAAGTTCCTCATATTCCTTTTTGGTATATATGCGGAACCAAGGGGTATAGCGGAACTCATCTCCTTTAAACTCCGGCTTCCACCCCTCATTGAGGGCAGCGCATATAATTCGCAACTGTAAATATGCTTCAAGGTCGGGCGAGAGATCGACACCCATGCGCCATTCAGTGACGAACGGATGGTCTCCTAAAGCGAACACAGCATCCTCAAAAGTCTTGATGCGTTCCGTGACAGGTTTTTCTTCTGTCTGACCCAAGGCCAAGTCAGGAAACATGGTTGATAACAGGGTTTTCTCACTCTCTGTGGCTGTCTCGTATGCAGCCTTGATGTTCTTAATGTCAATTTCCATTATTTTACTCCTTTCCATTCGAGGTTTATGTCTATGTTGTTCCTGTGGTTGTATGCAATTAGTTCGTGCATGTACAGGCAGTTATATCCGCACACATATAGATACGCTTTCTCTTCTTGGTAGTAATACAGTGCCCCGACATACTTGCCCTTGTACTCGACTGTCTGATATGGAGTGCCGCGATCGTCGTCCATCTCGCTAACATCGAAGCCGAAGCCCTTTAGGAGGTCGGCAGTGATGCGGAGAGCGTCAACGTTCTTGATGTCCTCTTCCCAGGGTGTCAGTCGCTCCTCGTCAGATAGCACGAGATAGATAGTGCCGTCATCGTGGATTGAGATGATTTTTAGAGGTGTCGAGTAACGTTCTGCCATGTCTATCCACACTTGCACCCAGTCCCCTACATGAATGTCATGCAGGGTGAGGTTCTTTGTTCTGATGTCTTTTTTATATTCCATGATCTGTCCTTGTTATATGTTATTTCCCTTGTTTCTTCTGAGGTGTCTCTTTGCTC
>JAEDNQ010000048.1 GCA_016302435.1 Bacteroidaceae bacterium | reverse complement strand
TGACGTGATTAACGTTATTTCCGTTCCTATCGTTATTGTCGTTCTTAACGTTCATGACGTTCTTATCGTTCTTAACGTTCCTAACGTTCATGACGTTCTTATCGTTCCTGACGTTCATTACTATCCTTACGTTCTGAGCGTTATATATTCTCTCTTCCAGATACTTTTGTTCTTTTAATAATCATTCTCTATGCAATATAAAATATTATCTCCAGGCAGTGTCAACAGCAGTATCGTTCTGCCTTCTTCTAAGAGCATCAGCAACAGAGCCTTGGCCATTGGAGCCTTGGCTGGTAGTATAGCCTCCATTACTAATCTGAGTGATTGCGATGATACTGAGGTTATGCAGAGATGGCTGACAGAGCGTCCTTCTATTGTTGATGTCGGAGCTGCTGGTACCAGCATGCGCTTTTCTACTGCTTTGTTGGCTGTAGGGCAGGGGGAGCACGTCATTACAGGCAGCGAGAGGATGAAGAATAGACCGATAAAGATTTTGGTTGATGCTCTCAGACGTTTAGGAGCAGATATTAGTTATGTAGAGAAGGAAGGTTATCCTCCATTGAGAATTGTTGGTAAGGGTGGACTTTCTTATGGCTCAGTTTCTTTGCCTGGAAATGTTAGTTCTCAATATATTTCGGCTCTGATGATGATAGGTCCTTATCTCAAGGACGGCCTGATTTTGACTTTGACTGACAAGGTCATCAGTCGTCCATATATTGAGATGACTATGTCGCTTATGCGTCAGTTTGGTGCAAAGGTATATTGGGATTGTAGTTCAGATGAGTCGAATGGTACAGTAGATGAATATTGCAATTCAAATAGTACAGTAGATGAATATTGCCATTCAAATGGTACAGTAGATGAACTTTGCCATTCGAATGGTACAGTAGATGAATCCCTCGAATCGAATAGTGCAGATGATAAATCAACAGAATCCAATGTCATCATTGTAGAACCTGGTAGGTATGCAGTAAAATCATTCAATGTTGAAAGTGACTGGAGTGCAGCCAGCTATTGGTATGAGATGGTGGCTTTGTCAAGTGAAGGAGATGCGAGGGTCTTATTGCCTGGTCTCTATGAGGACAGTTTGCAGGGTGACTCTAAGGGTAGGGAGGTGTTCTCGCTTTTAGGTGTGAAGACAGAGTATACTAAGGATGGAGTATTGTTGAGCAAGAAAACAAGGGAAGTTGATACTCTTGAGTATGATTTTGTCAAGATGCCAGATTTGGCTCAGACGTTTGTAGTGACTTGTTGCATGATGGGTGTGCCATTCCATTTTACTGGATTAGAGAGTCTGAAGATAAAGGAGACTGACCGCATTGTCGCATTGAAGAATGAGATGGCAAAGTTGGGTTTTGACCTCGAAGACCGGAATGACAGCGAACTGCTGTGGGATGGAAGACGCAGGGCATTGACAGCGGAGGAGTATGACAGGGTGGCTATAGATACCTATGAGGATCATCGTATGGCGATGGCGTTTGCTCCTGTTGCTTTGGTAAATGGCAGCATTCGCATCAACAATCCGCACGTGGTGAGCAAGTCCTATCCTCGGTATTGGGACAATCTTCTGACGGCTGGATTTCAGTTCGAGCAGTAAGTAGGTTTAGCCGTTTGTGCTGACTGCATGTGGTAGTTTACTCAAGGGGGCTCTTCATGATTTCCTTGATGAACTGTTTTCGCAGACTGCGTGTGGCAGCTTAGCAGAGACATGTCGTATATCAATTAAGAATAATATTTTTCATCAATATCATTAATGTCATCAATATGTGGTATCTGTTTATAAGTCTTATTGTGCTTGGTGCAGTAGCGCTTGTTTTCGGCTTCTTGAGGGAAAAGAGACTCAAGAGGCAGTTGGAGCGTGGAGAGATAGACGAACTCCCTACGATAAAGCAGGTGGAGGATATGGAGTGTTGTGGTCAGCATGAGACTTGTGAGAAGGAGAGTCTTCTTGCTGCTGTGAGCAAGCAGATAGAGTATTATGATGATGAGGAGTTGGACAGGTTCAGAGGAAGGGCGAGTGATAGCTATTCTCAGGAGGATGCGGAAGAGTTTCGCAATGTGCTGTATACGATGAAGGATGATGAGGTGGCTGGTTGGGTGCGTTCACTACAGTTGAGGGCTGTAGAACTGCCTGATGAACTTAAAGACGAGGTGTTCTTGATAGTGGGAGAACGACGTATGGGACAGTAACCGAAATATCCTTCAAGGGATGCTTCTGCCTTGAGAGTTTCTGAATAGAAAGATAAAGGGACAGGTTGGTGCGATGGTGCGCACTAATCTGTCCCTTTCACGTATGCATGACATATCTCACCGCATGACATATCTCACCGCATGACATATCTCACTGCATGGCATATCTCACCGCATGACATATCTCACTGCATGACATATCTCACTGCATGGCATATCTCACTGCATGACATATCTCACTGCATGTACTTTCTGTTATTTTTCTGTTGTTCCTTCGCCTAAATCTATGTTGCTTTCGATGGTTTCTGACCATGTGTCATCTATTGTTATATTAGTGTTGCTGATGGCGTTGAGTAAAGATGAGAGTTTGACTTGTCGGTTGGGTTTGCAGACATCGGTTGTTGATGTTTTGTAGACCTGTGGCTGGTCCATATTGTTGTATTTGACTTTCACGTAGATATTCATGCTTGTTGTGCCGTCGGCGCATGGGTAGACGTTGGTGAGGTCTACACTCCATATGCGCTCTTGGGTTTTGGTTAGAGGTATAGATATGCTCTTTGTGTTGCCAGTGAGTGCGCCCGATGGGCTATAGTGTGTGGCTTGGTTGGGGAGTTCGCAGATTATAGATTCTACGGTTGGTGGTACGCTTTTGATGGTGAATGCAATTTGAGAGATGAGGTGTTTGGCGGTTATGGATGTGTTGTATGTACGCTTTGACTGTGTCACGTTGAATGTTGTGTTGCCAATATACATTTCATACACTTCGTCTTCGAAAGGGATGGGAGTTGTAGGAGTGAGGGATCGGTCGGTTGTGTTGTTGGGGTTTGGCATGCCGCAGATATAGTACTGTGTGAATGTACCAGTTATATGGTTGAGGGATAATTGAAAAGTTTTTCCAGGGTAATTTGAGTTGGACATCGCTCCAGTCAGGACACCGTTTTCATTGAAACAGTAAGTGACACCGGCGGGAACTCCTTTGGCACGTGTATGATGTGGCGAAGCGGACTTTGACTCGTTGGAGGAATAGTTTGAACTCCATACATTGTCAATAAGGACGTCTGTGTAGACAATGCAAGAGTCGGCAGGTATGCCCGTTTCTTCTTGATGTGTTGTCAGTTCTTCTGCCTCGCATGCCGCGAGAAGAACT
Organism: Bacteroidaceae bacterium; assembly: GCA_016302435.1. Lineage (GTDB taxonomy): Bacteria > Bacteroidota > Bacteroidia > Bacteroidales > Bacteroidaceae > Minthosoma. Next base: position 10,591 of record JAEDNQ010000048.1, on the reverse strand, counting down.
GCAACTGATAGAAATGGTGTTGTTTTCTTCATCATGATTAGTTAGTTTTTTTTAAATGAAGAGTGATGGCATAATGACCATCACTCTTGTTATTTTATTTGTTATTGTTTTAGGTGTATTATTTGATTTTGAGCCTTACTTCCATTGTGGCCGTGTACTGCTGTCCGTCTGTATGAGTGTATACGTAGGCTTGGCGTATTGTGTAGGTTTTGCCTGTAGTGAGACGGCCAGGATATTGTCCGACATAGCATCCGTATTTCTCTGGGTACATCTCTGCAAAGATTGCGGCACTGCCGTCATAGCCGCAAGTATTGCCTGTTGTGGTGAACCAGTGGCCGAAGCACGTTGCGTTGGATGTTGACGTAGTGGTGCCGTAGCGCTTTGTGCCGTTAGCGTTCACGCCAACGAAGTCGATGGAGCCCTTTGTGCCCTTGCTTGTAGCGCTGCATTTGACAGCCTGCATCTGTTTTGTGCTCACGCCGAGGGCTTGGCTGATGGCATCCATGTCATACTGAACGCGAACGCTGCTGTAGCTCGATGAGCTGCGGGCGAGTTCGGCATTGATGACAACTGTTGTGTCCTTGCGTGCGTAGTCGTCGGGGTAGTCGCCGTATTCTCTCGTTGTGCCCATTGCGGCGCATCCTTCGAATGTCACCTGATATGGCCACTGCTCATCATTGTCGACATTGTCGTCCCAAGGGTGGCGCCAGTGTTCGGTTGGAGCTCCTGTCACGACGAGCCATGCTTTTTCTGTTTCGGCGGGAAGTGTGAGCTCAGCTGTGCCTTCCTTGGCACTTTGCATATCGCCATAGGTGCGTGAGCCGTCTGCCGACTGTGCCACGAATCCGTAGCGCCATCCTGCTTTGGCGATATTGATGCTGCGGTAGCCCTGTGCGCCTGCCACTCCCTTGAAGTTGACCTTGACGGTCTTGCCAGGTTCGAAGCCTTTGAGCTGTATGATGTTGAATCCGTAGTTTTGTGGTGTGCAGTCTGGAGCTACGATATAGGTGTTGTCAGTGCCTTCCACGTGGTTGAGAGTTGTGGAGAATGAGTTCTGATAGGCTGTGCCTTTGTCGCGCAGCCAGTCGATGTCCCATGTGATGACTCGGCATGCGTAGTCGAAAATCATCTTGTTGAAATCGTCTATAGTCTGTTTGTTGACTCGCAGATAAGTCTCCACGGGGTCTTCAGGCCATGTGGATTCTCTCCACAGTTTGCCGATGAACTCCTTGCCGAAGAGTTCGCACCAGTAGTTTTGGATGAAGTAGTTGGCATAGCGGAAGTCTTCGTGAAGTAAATTCTTATATGCCGATGTCACATACTCGTTGTAGCGGTAGTTGGAGAAAGTGGTAGAGGGGTATACCTGAAAGGCTTGCCACTGAGCGCAGCACTCCCACCAGCAGTTGCCTCCCCAGCCGTTGTCGCCGAGTCCCCATCCCCATCCGTGGCTGTCGCTGAGGTCAGCGCAGACGAGATACTGGAACACGTGTCCCACCTCATGTGCCATGGTGTGTCCTCCTTCTGCTCCCGCAGCCCATGGGTTGCAGTGGAAGAGTCCTACCTTCACTCCCCTGCTTTTCTTGGATGTGCCTTCATAATAATAAGCTGTACCGCTTTCGCCCGACCCGTCAGCTCTCCAATCCTCTTGGTTGACGATGAACATACATATTTTATATGTGTCGGTCGTTGATTTGCCGGGTTCGAGGAATCCGAGTTCCTCCACGTATGTTTTCCAAACAGTCTCAGCCCTGTTGAGCATGGTCTTGACGTTAATGGAATGTCCTGCAAGCGACACTGTGTTATTGACGAGGTTGAGCCCTTTCTCCCAGAAGCAGATGAAGTGCTCTGACTCCATGGAACGTTGGAAGCACCACTTAGATGTCTCCTTGGTGAAGTCAATGCTGCTGTACTGGCCTGGCTTGATGAGAGAGCGTGGGCCATCGCCGATGACGTAGACACCGTCTGTTCGGTACGACTTGGATAGTTTGAGTACGTTGCCTGTTGCCTCCAAATATTTATATCGCTTCATGCTTGTCTTCTCAAAGCTGATGGAGTCAATATTTGTCAAGTCAATCTCTTCGTTGGCGACGAATCGGTCATCGAAGCAGAAAGTTATCTTTTCTGGCTTGTCCTGGGCGAAGGATGTGAGTCCTGTCATGCATGCGCAAGCAAGGAGAACTGATTTGATGGTAGTGTGGATGTTCTTCATAGTGGTAGCCTCCTATCGTTTTGTCACTTTGAATGATGCCTTGCCGGCCTTGATGACATAGCTGCCTGCAGGTAGAGAGCTGAGGTCGATGGTGAGAATGTCGCCATCTTTCTGCATGTCAGCCTTAACAGCTGTGCCACCTATGGCGTATACGGCCGCCGTGGAAGTCTCGGATGACTGTATGACGACAGTGTTGTCCTTAAAGCTGATGTTGCGTTTGTCGAGCACAGCCTCTATGGCCGTAGGGTCGTCAGTGGCAGAGATGTAGAAGTTTTTGATGTCAGCAAACTCATAGGAGTCAGCATTGACGGTGATTTTTCCGTCGACAAATCGCATCACAGGGTTTGTCTCGCCACCGAGTAGATAGTAGATTTTCGTTCCGTTGGACAGGGTGAATACCACACTCTTGGCCGTTGCCGTCATGCAGGCAAGGAAGAAGAGTGAAAGGGATAAAGCAAGTTTTTTCATAAATAGAGTAGTTGTTAGTGTTTGGTTAATAATGTGAATGTCTTATGTAGTCCTAAATCGCCAGTGTCTATTGGCATTTCTTTTAGCAGGTCAGCATACTTCTCCTCATTCGTCCTTCCTGAATGCAGAGCGAACGTTGAGAGCATACCATATAAGCGCAATGAACAGCACCGCCATGATAATCATGGAGGTGCTGTCCATCAGAACAGAGTAGAGCCATACGCTCGCTCCAAAGCAGAGGGCTATGAAGACGAGCGACATGACCATGAATAGTTTCTTTATGCGTTCCATCTTATTGTGAGTAAGGCATTGCGTTAGTCAACTGAAATAGTGTGAACGAACAGGATGGGCAGGGGACTACTTGTTGAGTTTCCAGCTGAAGCCGTCCTTTGTGTCCTTCACCTCAAAACCGAGGGCAGCGAGATTGTCGCGTATCATGTCGCTGGTAGCCCAGTCCTTGTTGGCCTTGGCCTTAGCTCGCTGTTCGAGCAGCATGTCTACTACTTTCCCAAAAGCTTCCTCGCGTGCGTCGCTGCCATTGCCTGCTGCAGTTCCAGCTCCAGCCTTGATGCCGAGAAGGTCGAAGGCGAAGAGGCTGAAGACAGCCTTGAGGTCTTCGAGGGCGTCGGCAGCGATGGTTTCTTTCTTGTCGAGGATGGAGTTGATGACTCGTGCTGCCTCAAAGAGGTGTGAGATGACGATAGGAGTGTTGAAGTCGTCACACATGGCGTCATAGCATTTCGCCTTGAGCTGAGCGGCGAAGTCAGTGCCTATGCTGCCGTCCTTGTCCACAGGCTGGATGGCGTTGAGAGCTCTCCATGCGTCGAGAAGTCTTTCGAGTCCCTTCTCAGCAGCCTGCAGTGCCTCGTTGCTGAAGTCGACGGTAGAGCGGTAGTGAGCCTGGAGGATGAAGAACCTGATGGTCATGGGCGAGTATGCCTGCTCGAGTTTTGGGTGTTTGCCGCTGAAGAACTCAGGCAGAGTGATGAAGTTGCCGAGCGACTTGCCCATCTTCTGTCCGTTGATGGTGATCATGTTGTTGTGTACCCAGTACTTTACCATGTCGTCTCCCTGACTTGCCACAGCCTGCGCTATCTCACACTCGTGGTGTGGGAAGATGAGGTCCATGCCTCCTCCGTGGATGTCGAAGTGGTCACCGAGATATTTGCGTCCCATGGCTGTGCACTCGCAGTGCCATCCTGGGAAACCGTCGCTCCAAGGCGAAGGCCAGCGCATGATGTGTTCAGGCTGTGCCGCTTTCCACAGAGCAAAGTCAGCCTGATTCTTCTTCTCCCCCACACCGGCGAGGTCACGGCTCGCATCCTTTACGTTTTCCAGGCTTCTTCCAGATAGCACACCATATTTGTGCACTTTGTCATATTTCTCCACGTCGAAGTAGATGGAGCCATTGCTCTCGTAGGCGAAGCCATTGTCGAGAATCTGCTGTACGAGCTGCTGCTGCTCTATGATATGGCCAGTGGCATGAGGTTCTATGCTTGGCGGCAGACAGCCCAGAGCATCCATGGCCTCATGGTAGCGATTAGTGTAGTACTGCGCCACTTCCATAGGCTCGAGCTGTTCGAGGCGTGCCTTCTTAGCTATCTTGTCCTCGCCCTCGTCAGCGTCGTGCTCAAGGTGACCCACGTCAGTGATGTTTCTCACGTATCTCACCTTGTAGCCAGCGTGCTTCAGGAAACGGAAGACAATGTCGAAGGTGATGGCAGGGCGTGCGTGGCCGAGGTGCGCATCACCGTATACGGTAGGTCCGCAAACGTACATGCCCACATGGGGAGCATGGAGAGGGCGGAACACTTCCTTCTTTCGTGTCAGAGTGTTGTAGATGTATAGTGCTTGTTCCATTTTTTATGATAATATGTTGTATATTCCAGTACAAAGTTACGAATAATTTTTCTTCTGCCATGCTCCTTCTCCCTTTTTTGACCATGACGACGTGACAATATCATCAATACAGAGAGAAATGAGGCCTTATGGTGTCAGAATGTGAAAGTATACTTTGCAAAAATAGCAGTTTCCCACCGACTAAACCAGATTATCTTGCAGGAAAATGATATGTTTAACACATTTAGCCATGTTTAGTGCCGTTTCTTGTGTTTTTTTTATGTAACTTTGTCTGCAATAAAACTAACGGGGCAGACTTCCCGGCACAGGGCTCTTCCTTGGGGATTCTCCCGGTGACACATCTTTCAAAACATCTTCTAAACAATCTTACAAACTCAAAGACAGAAACAATCTTTTCGTCATCAAACATTGGCAACCAAAATAACAACACAATGAAGAGAACAAGCATTTTACTTCTTATGGCTCTTGCAGCAGTCCTTTGTGTGAGAGCCGGCAATTTGAAATCGTCAGACGGCACTGTGACAGTCACCCCTGAGAGTGGCGAGGCGCGAGTGGTGTGTCTGCAAGTAGTCGATGACAATATCGTGCGCGTGCGCGCCACAAGCAGAGCCGCCCTGCCCGAAAAGCAGCAGAGCCTCATTGTGGTGGCACAGAAGAGACGTCCGAGGTATACCGTCGAGGAGACAGCCGCCACTGTGACGTTGACGACATCACGCCTTAAGGCAGTAGTTGACAAGCGCAGCGGACGAGTGACCTTCACCGACACAGAAGGCAAAGTCATTCTGGGCGAAGCAGCCGAAGGCAAACGCTTCTGGGAGTACCGCGTGCCCGACAGGGAGATAGGCGTAGACCTTGCCAAGGTCAGCGAGCAGCAGCGCAAGGGACTGACTTGGCAGATGGTTTTTGACTCCCCCGACGATGAAGCCTTCTATGGCCTTGGCCAGCATCAGTCAGAAGAACTCAACATGAAAGGCAAGAACGAAGACCTCTTCCAGTACAACACCAAGGTCAGCGTGCCCTTCGTCATCTCCAACCGCAACTACGGCATCCTCTGGGACAGCTACTCCTACTGCCGCTTCGGCATGCCATACGACTACCAGCAGCTGTGCGAAGCCTTCCGCCTCTACGACCGCAACGGACGCGAGGGACATCTCACAGGCACATACACCGACCGCCAAGGCCGACAGATAGTCAGAGAAGAAGACAGCATCTACTATGAATACGCCTGCCCTGAGACCAGCGAACTGGCTGCCAAGGTAGACAAAGGCGGCACACGCAATCTGCCCAAGGGATTCGCCCTCGACGGAGCAAACGTCGTTTACGAAGGCTTCATCGAAGCACCACAAGACTGCGACTACCAGTTCATAAGCTACTATGCAGGCTACTTCAAGGTGTACATAGGCGGCAGAGAAGTCGTTGCCGAGCGATGGCGCACAAGCTGGAACCCCAACACATACAAGTTCTCCTGCCCTCTGAAGAAAGGCAAGAAGACACAGCTGCGCATAGAGTGGCAGCCCGACGGAGGAGAGAGCTACTGCGGCCTCAGAGTGGCAAAGCCTCGAAGCGAGAAAGAGCGCGGACAGCTCAGTATATGGAATGAGATGGCACAGGACATGGATTACTACTACATCTACGGCCAAGACATGGACGAAGTCATCTCTGGCTACCGCACCCTGACAGGCAAGGCTCCCGTCTATCCCAAGTGGGTGCTCGGCTTCTGGCAGAGCCGAGAGCGCTACAAGACACAAGACGAGGTGCTCGGCACACTCCGAGAGTTCCGCGAGAGACAGATACCCATCGACAACATAGTGCAAGACTGGAACTATTGGCCCGAGGACCAGTGGGGCAGCCATCAGTTTGAGACATCCCGCTTCCCCGACCCGCAGCTCATGCTCGACTCTATCCATGCCATGCACGGCCGTTTCATGATATCCGTGTGGCCAAAGTTCTATGTCAACACAGCCCACTACAAAGCACTCGACGAGAAGGGATGGATGTACCACCAGTCACCCGTCGACGACATACACGACTGGGTCGGGCCAGGCTACAAAAACTCCTTCTACGATGCCTATGCAGCCGGTGCGCGCCGCCTCTTCTGGCAGCAGATGGACGACAGCCTCTACACACGCTACCGCCACGGCATCGACGCCTGGTGGATGGATGCCTCCGAACCCAACGTGCGCGACTGCACCCCCATGTGGTACCGCAAGGCACTCTCAGGCCCCACAGCCTTAGGCACCACGACAGAATACTTCAACGCCTACTCCATCGTCAATGCCGATGCCATCTACAACGGACAGCGCTCCGTCTTCAAGCACAAGAAAGACGAGCCGCGCGTCTTCCTCCTCACCCGTAGCGGCTTTGCAGGCCTACAGCGCTACAGCACAGCCACATGGAGCGGCGACATAGGCACACGATGGGAAGACATGCGCGCACAGATGACAGCAGGCATGAACTACTCCCTCTCCGGCCTTCCCTTCTGGGGACAGGACCAAGGAGGCTTCTGCGTCGAGCGCCGCTACATGGAGGCACAGAACGTCTTCAGCCAGACAGGAGTGGAAAATGAGGACATGAAGGAATGGCGAGAGCTGCAGACACGCTGGAATCAGTTCGGATGCTTCGTGCCCCTCTACCGCGCACACGGCCAGTGGCCCTTGCGCGAGGTGTGGAACATAGCCCCCGACACCCTTCCAGCCTACAAGAGCATCGTCTGGTACCACCAGTTCCGCTACCGACTCATGCCATACCTCTACTCCATGGCAGGATGGGTACATCTGAAGGACTACACCATGATGCGCGCCCTCGTCATGGATTGGGGTAGCGACAGCGAAGTCTTGGATATCAAGGACCAGTGGATGTTCGGCCCAGCACTCATGGCATGCCCCGTAGGCCACTACAAGGCACGCAACAGGAGCGTCTATTTCCCCCGTCAGCGCGGATGGTACGACCTCTACACCGGAGAGCATGTCGACGGTGGCCAACGCCTGATAGTCGATGCCCCCTACGAGCGCATCCCAGTCTATGTGCCCGAGGGCAGCATCCTGCCTTTCGGCCCAGCCATGCAGTGGAGCGACGAGAAGCCAGCCGAAGACATCGACCTCTATGTCTACGGCGGACACGACGCCTCCTTCCTCCTCTACGAAGACGAAGGCACCAACTACAACTATGAGAAAGGCAAGAGCTCCACAATCCTCATCTCCTACGACGATGCCTCTAAGACCCTCACCATCGCATCTCGACAAGGCTCCTTCGACGGCATGCTCACCAAGCGCAATTTCCACATTGTGCTCGTCGACAAAGCCAATCCACGCCCTCTCAGCCTCGACTCACATCAGGGAGTGAAGGTCACCTATGATGGAAAGGAAACAAAGGTCAATCTGAAGTCACTGTAAAGCCCATCAATGCGTTTTTGATACTTTTTGTCAATATTGTTATAGTCTTTCCGAGCGGAAAAAGCAATATGTAACAATACTGAAACTATATGCAACATGTCAAGAAGCCAGTCTCGTGTGTAATGCGTAACTTTGCACTCGAAACTGGCTTTGGCTTTTCCGTACGACCTTTCCTTAGCAGAATAACAATTATCATAACACACCATCACCAATGAAAAAAAACTTATTACTTATCTCAACATTCTGCCTCGCCATCTCGCAATCTGTGGCAGCGCAAGACAAACTCTACCATGACGAATTTCCACTCGGCGACGTGACCCTGCTCGACGGTCCCCTCAAGAAGGCACGAGACCTCAACATCAGCGTCCTTCTCCAGTATGACTGCGACCGCATGCTCGCCCCCTACCGCAAGGAAGCAGGTCTACAGCCCAAGAAACCAACCTATCCCAACTGGGACGGCCTCGACGGCCATGTAGGCGGACACTACCTCTCAGCCATGGCCATCAATGCCGCCACGGGCGACGAAGAGTGCCGCAAACGCATGGAGTACATGATAAGCGAACTTCAGATATGCGCCGATGCCAACGACAAGAGAGGAGAAGCCTGGAGCAAGAACTACGTCGGCGGATTCCCCGGCAGCCCCGAGCTGTGGTCCACATACCGCAAGGGCGACTTCGGCAAATACTTCGGTGCATGGGCACCATTCTACAACCTCCACAAGATGTATGCAGGCCTGCGCGACGCATGGCTCTATTGCGGCAACGAACAGGCAAAGGCACTCTTCATCAAGTTCTGCGACTGGGCAGTCGACATAACAGCCGACCTCAGCGATGATCAGATGCAGCGCATGTTAGGCAACGAGCACGGAGGTATGGACGAGGTGCTGGCAGATGCCTATGCCATCACAGGTCAGCAGAAATACCTCGACTGCGCCCGCCGCTTCGTCCACAAGCAGCTATACACTCCTATGTCCAACCATCAGGACTGCCTTGACAACATGCACGCCAACACGCAGATACCAAAGGTCATCGGCTTCCAGCGCATAGCTGAACTCTCCAACGACGCCCCCTACCATGAGGCCAGCCAGTACTTCTGGGAGATAGTGACACGCGAGCGCTCCCTCGCTCTCGGAGGCAACAGCCGCCGCGAACATTTCCCTACCAAGGAGACATGCATCGACTACGTCAACGACATAGACGGACCCGAGTCATGCAACACATACAACATGCTCAAGCTGACCGAGTTCCTCAACCGCGCCAATCCCTCATCCGCCTACGGCGACTTCTACGAGCAAGCCATGTTCAACCATATCCTCTCCACACAGCATCCCGAACACGGCGGCTACGTCTACTTCACCCCAGCCCGTCCGCGCCACTACCGCAACTACTCAGCCCCCAACATGGCCATGTGGTGCTGCGTAGGCACAGGCATGGAAAACCATGGCAAGTACGGACAGTTTGCCTGGACCCATGCCAAAGGCAAGAAAGCGGCGGATGATGTTCTCTATGTCAACCTCTTCCTCGCTTCCCAACTCAACTGGAAGGAGAGAGGCATCGTCATGCGTCAGGAGACAGCCTTCCCCTACGGCGAGACATCAGAGATAACTGTAGCCAAAGGCAAAGGAGCCTTCACCATGAAGATACGCAAACCGTCATGGTGCGACCAGTTTGAAGTCAAGGGCATAGGCTTCGATGTCCAGAGCTACGAGCAAGACGGATTTGTCTGCATCAGCCGCAAGTGGAAGAAGGGAGACAAACTCCACATCTCCATGCCTATGCATGCCTCCATCAAGCGCATGCCCAACGTGCCGCAGTACGTAGCCATAATGTATGGTCCCATCCTCCTCGGCATGAAGACAGGTACTGAAGACCTTCGTTCGCTCATAGCCGACGACAGCCGCTTCGGCCAGTATTCAGGCGGACGCAAGCTGCCCCTCGACAAAGCCCCCATCCTCATGCCAGCCTCTATCGACGACATAGCCAAGGACCTCAAGCCAGTAGCTGGCCGCCCACTCCATTTCACACTCTCCACCAAGATGAAGAACGCCATCGAAGGCGAACTCCAGCCCTTCTTCGAGATACACGATTCACGCTACATGATGTACTGGCTCGCACTCGATGCCCAGGAGCAAGACGCCTACATGAAGAAGCTCGCCGCCGATGAGGCTGCCCGCCAGGCACTCGAAGCACGCACAGTCGACAAAGTCATGCCAGGAGAGCAGCAGCCAGAGACCGACCACCGCATGGAGACCGACGACTCACAGCGAGGCAGCACCGAAGGCGTCTTCTACCGCGATGCACGCGACGGCCACTACTTCAGCTACCTCATGAAGACAGGCGAGAAGACCTCCCTCCTCCTCCAGCTCACCTTCTGGGGACAGGACGAATGGCGCAGCAGCGAGTTCGACATCTATGTCGACGACCAGCTCCTTGCAAGCGTCAACAACACCCACCGTTGGCGCACCACCCAGTTCAAGACCGTAGACTACGAGTTGCCAGCCTCCATGCTCGAAGGCAAGAAGGAAGTGCGCATCAAGTTTGTAGCCCACAAGGGCAAGCAGGTAGGCCAGATATACGGCGTGAGACTGCTTGAGAAGTAAAAGACATCAAGGCGATGGTTGGGAGAACATGAGTCTCTCTCCCATCGCCTTTATTATGGAACT
>JAEDNQ010000047.1 GCA_016302435.1 Bacteroidaceae bacterium | reverse complement strand
CAATGACTGCCCAGCACAAGTGTTAATAGTATTGATAAATATCTTAGTTTCATAATGCTTTACTTGATGATTTTCTTGCCACCCTTGATATAGATTCCACGAACATTAGCTGGGTTGACACGAACACCCATGAGGTTGTAAACAGCATCGTCGGCAGGAGTTGCAACCTTTGTGTCTTCGATAGCTGTAACGTCGGTGCTTACATATACCATACGGAAGTTGTCAATCTTGTATCGACCAGTGCAGTCCCACCAGTTTTCTTCATAACTGCGGTTCATGGCAGACTTATTGTTGTCTGTACGAACACCGAATGTGAGGTCTTCACCATTGACGATGGTCACTTCAACTGAAAGGGTCTGCATATTACCCATATCGCCAACTTCACCTGTTGTGTTAGAATCCACTTCGTCATAACCAGCGAATGTGCGTGACACCTCTTCTGGATGGAGTTTGTCAAGTTCTGATTCAATGTAGTATTCTGGTTTGCCATAATACTGAGCATGGTTGTTGACAAGGAGTCGCTGACCTGTGAGACGTGAACAACCACCCTCGTAAGGAACTGTCATGTCAACACTTACACGGTATGTACCGTCAGGCAAGCCCTTGATAGTCTGATAGAGATAAGAGTCAGGTACTGGAGCTGAGAGCAAGCAGTATGAGTAGTTGCCATCTGTTGTGTACTTATTCTCTTCAATACAAGTATAACTGTTGATACCAGCATCTTTGAGTTCTTGTGCTGTATGGCATTCCTTACCTTCAACGACCATTGACCAACCGTAAGGCACTGTATGAGCACCGCCATCTACTGTTTCATCATTGCCATAAGTATTCTCGAAACTTGGATTTGTAATGTATTTAGTGATGTCGTCATTTACATTGATGCCCGAACCCATCATAGCCTTTGTGATAAGCACTTCGAGGTCTTCGCATCTTTCATCCACTGCACTACCTGAGAGTGATGGGTAGTCTGATTCATAGTCTGCCGATGTGGTATCGTAGAGGCTCTTGAGTTCTTTGCCACTTTCTGTAGATGCTGCAGATTCGTCGGTCAACACGTCTTTAGCACGAGCAAGAACTAAAGAGAGACGCTGGTAAGACTTGATACTTGCGGCAGCAGATTTAAAGAGGGATGCGATTTTTTTAGCGGCTGCACTTACCTCTTTATATTGAGGATCCTCCTCTTTCGACATCTCAACACCTGCTGCGTATGCATCTTCAAGACTCTTGCGAACATCACCTGCCATCTTACTGCCCAGATAACCTTCTGCAGAAACGATTGCTTCTTTAAGTTTAGCGAGTGCTTCCTTTACGTCCAATCCTACATAGATAAGGCGAAGGTTTGTGAAGCAGTTCCAGAAACCATTCTTCGAACAGTCCAGCACGACTTTCAACGTATTATCACTAACTGTCGTCTCCACTACATTTTCATAAAGACCGAGATCAAAGAATTTCTTGGCTGAAGATGCACTGTTTGGTACGTACCAACCTTTTGCAGTCTGGTATCCCTCCTGGATGTCTGTCTCACCACAAGCAAACACGTTCTGGATTGTTGTTTCGTTATCATTGAGTCTAATTTTAGAATCCACACGATAAGTTGGAGTTCCATCACCGTCGTTCCAGTCTGTTTCTGATTGTGCCCAGTCCCATGAACACCACTGGAATCCCTGCACTTCAAGGCGGTAAGTACCGTTGGCTACATTCTCAAGTACCTGTTCTGCACTCCAGTCACCCCACCAACGCTCAAGAATCTTATTGCTGGTATCGATGCTGTAGTCGTTAAGTGTGGCAACCCATCCACCTGTAGTGTCAAAGTGGCCATTAACCAAGAGGTCTGTCACATCTGTACCTGCTGCGATAACCGAGTTTGCAGCCTTCTCAATGAGAGCCTTGAGAGTATTGATAATCTCTTCAATCTGTTCGTTGTTGAATTCCAATGCTTCCACTTTCTCCTCCAACTCATTTTCGAGCATATAGTCAGAGAGCATACCCGTCTCTTCAGAGTCACCCTTTGAGATAGTTTCGTTTGCTGTCTCGATGAGACCTGCAAGTGTCACGTAAGCCTCCTTGTTGGCAACTGCTGCTTCATAGTCCTTGAGGAAGGTAGCGAAAAGACTCTCCTGACCTACCTTGTCATTAGCCGCGATAAGACTGCGAGCATTATCGATATCTTCATTCAACTGGTTCACACATTCGCCACATATTCCACCTTCTGCCATCAATGCTTCCGAGTTGGCGATGAGTGTGTTCAAGCGTTCTGAAGCTGGTTTTTCACCGAGGTATTCCAGTTTGAAGTCAAGGATGGCGCACTGGCCCACGTTTGTTGCTTCAAACATGATTCCCACTTCTGCTTCACCTTCACGGCATTCGAATTCTACGAGTGATTCACCAATCCCCCAACCTGTATCTGGGAGAGGATTCTTATACAACTTATCGCCTACCTTAGCATAAATATAAGCACCTTTGATTGGGTCACCTTCCTCACCTGTATGTCTAATCCAAAGACCATAGTTGCCCAGTCTGTACTTTCCGTTCCTCAGTCCTGTAATCTTCTGATACACCTTGTTGTCACCAAAAGCACCACCTGACCATGAACCTAATGTCTTATTGTCTTCATAGTAACCAGTTTGGTCAAACTCGTTCATACCGCAGAATGTAGAAGGCACCATTGTCCATCCTGGCACATCATGGCCATTCTCAGTCCAGTTTTCTGTCAAGTCAGCATTGACCAAATACATAGAAGTGACGTCGTAAGGATTGCTTTCCGTTGCATGCTCAATTCGGAGCAACCTCAAGTCGTCTTGAACACTTGCAATGGCAGCCTCGAAGTCAGCCTTCTCTGTTGCTGTATTGTACACAGCGAGGAGGTCCTTCACATCGTAGCCGTAACCTTGCATCTCTTCCATAATACAACTGAGCGTCCACTTGGCATAGAAATTGTCATACTCCTTCTCATCTACAAAGTACCATCCGAGCGAACCGTCTTCTGCATTGAGCAAAGGGGTAATAACCCCATTTGCATTTGATATTCCAGTCCACATATTGGGAAACTCACTCCATGAATATTCAGGGTCGTTCTTTGAAGGACGGAAATAGCACACTCCACTGGTCTGCTGTTCCACATACCAATCTGTGTTTGTATCCCCTTCTTCTCCATTACATCCTACATAATCCACGTCGGAATAAAAATAGCCGTCTGCGCCCTGCATCTTCCAGTCGCCATTGCTCATTTGTTTCATGACGATTGGCGAACCGCTTTCAGCAAGCGAGAGTTTCATGCCAACGGTAGAAACAAACCGATTCGCTGTCACATTATAGAAATAATAACTCTGACCACTCTCCAGAGAGCAGTTCTTTGGGATAGGTTTTTCCCATTCGGCAGCAGAGCCACTCAGCACAGCTACCATCATCGCTGCAACAAAGCACAGCATCTTTCTAATTGTTTTCATACTAATTTGGTTAAAAGATTAAAGATTTCAGCTGCAAATATATCTATTTTCCGTGTATTCCATGCGAAATCATGTTTCAAATATGGGAAAATATGTGTTTTGACCTTTAGTATACAATATTTTACGTATCTTGGTAGAAATAAAATAGATGAAAAACGAGTGACAACCAAATAACAAGTGCACAGAATCGTTCTTAGGCTCTATCCTAAGAGTCGCTTCTGACTACACTATGTCAGCGAGAAAGTACCCCAGCATCAGAAGCGTACATATATCTCTGCCCACACCTCGTTGTAGTCCTTGTCGGAGGATGTACGGTCGTGGACATAGTTGTACTGGAGCTGCATGATGAGATTTTTGTGGAGCTGAATGTTGGGGATGATGCTGTACATGGTGCGGTTGGACTCCCATGTGGCTTGATTGCGGTAGGCATCGTATTTGGCATAGAGCTTCAGCCAGTCGTTGCATGGCACACCGACCATAGCATACCATCCGTCGGCCTTGCCTGTGCCGGTGAAAGAGGCGGTAGTGGGATTGTAGTCGCTGAGGCGGTATCCCTGCGAATGGGCGTATTCGGCTCTGACCGTCCAGTCGTTGTGCTCGTACTTCAGTGCCGCTGCCCATCGGTTGCGGTCGACAGTAGCTTTGGTCTGTCCGCCGCCCACTGTGCTCACGGTGCCGACGTAGTCGCCTGTCCAGCCAAAGAGTCCGATGTAGAGGTCTTTGATGGGCTGGAACTGTATGGTGCCGAGGAAGTCCTTGCGGGCATTAGCATCGGAGGAGTTGATGCCTTGGCCGTTCATCATCTGCAACTGGTAGTGGATGTAGCGGTGGCCGTCGCTCTTGGCAGGCAGGAGGTCGCCCTGCAGCTGTATGCCCTGGTCGCGTCCGCCGTTTGCCACTCCGTTTTCCTTCTCGCCTATGCCAGCGAGGGAGCGGGTAATCTGGGCATAGTCGCCTGCTCCCACATTGAAGGGGTTGTAGGGATTCTCGAAGAGGAAGGCTCGCTTGTACTGTCCTACCTTTACTGACAGTTCCTTCCAGCGTGTCCATTCGATGAAGTAGTCTTTCATGTGGAAGCTGGAGTTGTTGACCTGTGCCTGGATGCGATATTTGAAGTCGCCGAACATTGTGCCGTCGACATAGAGGCGGATAAGCCTCTGGCTGAAGCCATCACCTCCGTGCTTGCCGTCTTGGTCGCTGTAGCCATATTTGCCTATGAAGTAACCGCCGAACTTTGGTGTGGTGACGCACTCTGAGAGTGTGCGGCTGAAGAGGGGCTTTGCCTGTGGTGTCTGCTCTCCTCCCTGGGCGAAAGAGGCGAGGAGGGAGGAGGCTGTGAGGAATGATGTGATTATGAATCGTTTCATCGTTATGTTTTTTGGTAAAGGCTCTTGACATTTTGTATGTGGAACCTGTATTATTTCTGCTTAGCGCCCACTTCTATTTCAAATTGTGGGGCTGGTGTGCCTGCGGCGTTGTAGAGGGAAGGCTGTGGGTAGTCGTCCCAGCAGTAGCGCACTGTGGTGGCTGTGGTGGCAGGCGGGAGAGAGACGGCTATGGTGGCAGGGCCAGTGATGTTGGCTTCTGCCCACTGGTATTTGCCATTGACGAGGACGGCGAAGTCGTGGAGCTTGTCGCCCTTGACCTTGAGCTCGCCTGCTGTGCCTGCGAAGGTGATGATGGCTTTGCCGTCTACGATGCGGGCAGAGAGTGGTGTGGGCACTTCGGTCTGTGAGGACTTGTCGCCATAGGCCAATCGGCTCATCTGGTCAGCTGCTCTGTGCCCTGCAGTCTTCTTGTCTTGTGGGTGTATGTCGTTGTATTCGCCTGTGTCGAGTGTGGGCGCGAGGGCTGCTCGGCTGATGTTTTGTGAGGCGAGATACTGCTGGTGGCGTATGCGTGTCCATCCTGACTCGATGGGCTTGTCGTGCTTCGCCATGTAGCCAGGAAGCTGCATGATGACGACGGGGAACTGGCTGCGGAACTGTGTGCGCCATGCTTCTACCATGGCTTGGAGCATGCTGGCATAGGTTTGGGGTGCGCCTTGGTTGCTTTCGCCCTGATACCAGAGCATGCCCTTGACGGGGAAGTCCTGGAGGGGGGCTATCATGGCATTGTAAAGTCCTGTAGGTGTGTCGACGAAGTATGTGCTGGCAGGTTTTTGCGGCATGGTGCATCCGACAGCCATCTGTATCTCTGGCTTGATGGGGAAGACGAGTTCGCCTATCTCAAGCTGGTAGAGCTTGCCCTTGGTGAAGTTGGCCATGCCGCTCTGCGACATGAGGTGGACGATGATTTCGTTGTCGCCCTCGCGGAGGATGTTTTCTTTGACGTTGTAGACACGCGGAGGATATTCATAGGTGGTATTGCCGACATAGTGTCCGTTGACAAAGATGGTGTCGGCATCTTTCATGGCTCCGAAGCGTAGGATGGCTTTCTTGCCTGCGAGGTGTTTGGGTATGTTGACGGAGGTGCGGAACCAGAATGAGCCGTTCTTGCCTTCGCTCCAGTTGGTGAACATGTTGACGGTCTTCCATGAGGCGAAGCTGTAGCCAGGCTTGTTCCATCGCTGAAGGACGGTGTCGGTGGCGTTCATCTTGTTTTCCCACTCCATGCCGGCTGTTGTCTCAGCTCTGCGCACGGAGTCGACCCAGTCCTCCTGATGGTACTTGCGCTTCTGGAGTTCTTTGTCATAGCCGTCGAAGGCGGCGAGGATGTCTCGTGGCATCCATGCCTGCACCTGAGTGCCGCCTACGGCTGAGTTGATGATGCCGATGGGCACATTGTAGCGTGCCTGCAGTTCGCGCGCCATGAAGTAGCAAATGCCGCTGACCTCTGCACAGTTGGAGGGTGTGATGTTTTGCCAGGGAAGGATGCGGACATCGTCGTTGGGGCTCACGTAGTTGAACTGGTGGGGGAACTTGAGGTAGCGTATGTTGTCGTTGGAGTAATCGCGCACTTCGTCTGCCACGGCGTCCATGCAGCGGCGTATGGGCAGTTCCATGTTGCTCTGTCCGGAGCAGAGGAAGACGTCGCCGACGAGTATGTTGTCGATGATCTTGGCTGCTGGGGCATTGTTGTCTTTCTTGATGCCCGACGGTGTCACGGTGAGAATCATGGTGTATGGGCCGCCTGCCTTCATCTTTGGCAGGTATGCCTTCCACGTGCCGTCGGTGGCTATCTTTGCCTTGGTTTTGGCTATGACAGTGGCTTTCTCTTGATTGTTCTTGACGATGCGGATGTCGATGTGCTGTCCTGGTTGTCCTTTGCCCCATACGGGCACTCTGGCTTCTCTCTGCAGTACCATGCCGTCGGCGAAGAACTGTGGCATTTCTATCTTCTGTGCTCTGCCTGTGGTGAAGGTGAGGAAGATCAATGTTAGTAAGAGGAGGAGTTTCATTTTAGTAGTTGATTTGTGGATAATTGATTAGACTTTGGGAGTAATATTTCTATCTCCACCGAATGAAGGATTATGGTGGATTCTTATATATTCAGGTTGTGTGTGTCTCTCTCGGGAGGGTCACTTCATCTTTCGTGAGTGTTGCAGCTTCTCGTCGAAGACCTTGAACTCGTAGCCTTGCTCCTGCAGCCACTCGATGCATCGCGGTAGGGCGGTGCGGAGCTTGTCGATGCTGCGGAGTGAGTCGTGGAAGGTGATGATGGAGCCGTTGCGCGCGAAGCGTTTGACGTTTTCGAAGACATCGTCAGCGCTGAGATGGGTGGAGTAGTCTCTGGTGACGAGGTCCCACATGATGATGGTGTAGTGGCGGCGGATGCGTATGTACTGCTGATTGCGCATCCATCCTCTTGGAGGGCGGAAGAGGTTGGAGTGTATGTATTTGTCTGCTTCGTTGGCATTGCGCAGGTAGCGTGAGCTGGGTACGGTGATGCCTCCGATGTGGTTGTGTGTGTGATTGCCCAGTCGATGGCCGTGGTCTTTCAGGAGCTGGTATAGTTCGGGATATTTCCTCACGTTGTCTCCCACCATGAAGAAGGTGGCCTTGACACCGTAGCGGTCGAGGGTCTCCACTATCCATGGGGTGGACTCGGGTATGGGTCCATCGTCGAAGGTGAGGTAGACGGCTTTCTCATCGGGGTTCATGCGCCATATAGCGCTGGGGTAGAGCCATCGGAGCCATTTGCTGGGTTGTTCTATAATCATTGGATTTCTCTGAGTGCGGTCGGCGGATGGGGGCCGGCCGTTGTGCCTTGATTTTGTTTAAGGTGGAAATTAATAGCCCCCACCTTTTATAAAAGGAATAAAAACCCCTCTGCCCACACTGGGAGGGGGGAGTGTGGGGCAGGAGGGGTATGTTTTTTTTTACATTTCTATGCCGGCGTTGTCGCACTTGGACATGACGGCACTGTAGAGTGACTGCAGTTCCTTTTCGAGCTGCTGGGCCTTGGCAGCGTACTTCTTCTTGTTGGGGAAGTCGCTGTCTGCCAACTTGCCGTATGTGGCCTGGACGGAGGCAAAGCCGTAGAGGCTGTCGCGGCAGTAGCGCTGAGCGCCTGCAAAGTAGGAATTGCTCAGTGTGAGGTAGTAGGTGAGGTACTCGCGCTCTGTCTTGGCTATGTAGTCGAGTATGGGCTCAGCCTTCTCGGGTTTGCCGCAGGCGATGTAGGCCTCTGCTATGTCGACGGACGAGCTGCCGGAGCTGTGGGGCACGTTGTAGGCTGGTATCTCGGTCTCGCACTTGTCGAGGGCTTTGAGAGCCTTGTCCATCTTGCCTTCCTTTACGAGGTTGGTGATGAGGTTGGCAAACCAGCGTCGGTGTGTGTAGCACATGCGCATGGTTGTCTCGTCGATGTAGAGGCCGGGGTGCTTGAGGTTGCCGTATGAGTACTTGTTCATCATGTTGTCATACATCTTCTCGGTGTCGCAGACGGTGCTGAGCGGATAGTTTGATTCGATGTTGAACGGTGAGATGCGCCAAGCTATGCCTTCCTGGATGAAGTGTTTGTAGAGGCTGCCGTAGTTGCTTGAGCCGACGGTGGTGGACATGTAGATGGGACGTGAGAAGTTGGCACGTCCTATCATCTCGAGCATCATGACGAAGCTCTTGCTGAGGCGTCCCTGATTGCTGAGGTCTATCTCCATCTGGTCGGGTATGCTGTCGCCTACTATCATCATGCCTGAGCGGCGCACGGCTTCTTTGTCGACGGTGACGTGGAGCACATCGTTGGGCAGGGCCACGGGGAGGTCCTTGACGAGCTCGAGCTCCTCGTCGGAGAGTCCTTCGTAGTTTTGGAGGACGAACTTGTCGATGGCGTTGGTGAGCTCATAGGGGTCTTTGCCCCAGAAGCGTTCGGCCAGGAGGGAGTCTTTCTCATAGACGCCGTCGATGACATCGCTGAGGTGTATGCCCTGTCCGAGTTCGGGGTTGACGTCTATCATCTCGTTCTTGCCTGCCGTATACTGGTATCGCTTCCACGAGATGGGGAGGGGGCTTGACTGTCCTTCGCCTGAGAAGGCTGGTCGCTTCATCTGGTCGATGTACCAGTCTGTCTGGAGGTAGGAGAGGTTGCAGACGCGCACGTCGGTGCGCTTGCCCTCGGTGTCTTCGTTGTACCAAAGGGGGAAGGTGTCGTTGTCTCCGTTGGTGAAGATGATGCCGTCGTGTGGCACTGTCTCCAAGTAGTTGAGTCCGAAGTCGCGGCACACGTAGCGGTTGCTGCGGTCGTGGTCGTCCCATGTCTGGCTGACCATCTGCAGTGGCACTGCTACGGCTGGTATGAGTCCTGCCACTCCGGCGACGAGGGCTGCTGTGCGAGCGTTGAGCTTGGTGCTGAGCGCGTTGGAGAGGAGGTCGTAGATGGCTGCTATGCCGAGTCCGCACCAGATGGCGAAGGCGTAGAAGCTGCCTGCGTAGGCATAGTCGCGCTCACGTGGTTGCACGGGTGTCTGGTTGAGGTAGATGACGATGGCCAAGCCTGTCATGAAGAAGAGGAAGAAGACTACCCAGAACTGCTGTATGCCCTTCTTGCTGCGGAAGGCTTGCCAGAAGAAGCCAAGCAGACCAAGGAGGAGGGGCAGGCAGTAGAAGACGTTGTGTCCCTTGTTTTCCTTGAGCTCGGTGGGCAGCTTGCTCTGGTCGCCGAGGCGGATGTTGTCGATGAGGGGTATGCCTGAGAGCCAGTTGCCGTGTTCGAGCTCGCCGTTGCCCTGGATGTCGTTCTGTCGTCCGGCGAAGTTCCAGAGGAAGTAGCGCCAGTACATGAAGTTCATCTGATAGGAGAGGAAGAAGCGGATGTTGTCGAGCTGGCTTGGTATCTGCACGATGCGTGAGTCGCGTCCGGCGATGTCGTACTTGACGTCGTGGTAGTGTACATTGCCAAGCCAGGACTCATAGTGGGCGGCATGGTCCTCGCTGTAGATGCGCGGGAAGAGCATGCACTGGTCGCTTGGGTACTTGATGGTGAACTTCTCTCTTATCTTGACGTATTCGTCGGCTTCGCTCTCGTCTTTCTTGTCCTTGCGCTGATAGACGGGTGCTCCCTTCTCTGTATCGTAGGTGTAGTAGCCGTCGCCATTATCCTTGATGACGCCCTGTGAGGCAAAGGTGGGACCGTAGAGGAGTGGGCGGTCGCCATACTGCTCGCGTCCGAGATATTCGCCGAGGGTGAAGACGTCCTCTGGTGAGTTCTGGTCCATAGGCGGGTTGGCTGTGGAGCGGATGACGATGACGGCGTAGGAGCTGTAGCCGACTACCATCATGGTCATGCAGAGGATGGCGGTGTTTAGCAGGCGTGGGCTTGCCTTCCTGAGGAAGACGAGGGCTGCCAGGATGGCGAGGACGATGATGCCCACGATGACAGACGATGCTCCATGGCCATAGAAGGGGATGCCGAGGACGGCTGTGCAGACGATGAAGGATATGTACATGCGCTTGCGGTGTCTCATGCTGACTGTCTCGTAGAGTGCCCAGATGAGGGAGGCGGCAAGGAGGGTGAGGTAGATGTACAGGCCTGTGTTGTAGGAGCAGCCCAGCTCGTTGACGAAGAGGAGCTCAAACCATCCTCCTACCTTGACGATGCCTGGCACTATGCCATAGAGCACTGCTGCCACAATGATGACTGAGACTCCGAGCACGAGCATGGAGCCCTTGCCTGTGGGGTTGGCGCATCGCTTGTAGTAGTAAACGAGGACGATGGCGGGGATGCAGAGCAGGTTGAGCAGGTGGACTCCGATGGAGAGTCCCACGAGGTAGGCTATGAAGACGAGCCACTTGTCGGAGTGGGGTGTGTCGGCATTGTCTTCCCACTTGAGGATGAGCCAGAAGACGAGGGCGGTGAAGAAGCTGGAGAAGGCGTATACCTCACCCTCGACGGCTGAGAACCAGAAGGTGTCTGACCAGGTGTAGATGAGTGCGCCAGCTATGCCGCTGCCTATGATGGCGAGTGTCTGTCCTGCTGTGGGGGCTTCTTTGCCGCTGACGAAGAGGTTCTTTGCCAAGTGTGTGATGCTCCAGAAGAGGAAGAGGATACATCCTGCGCTGAGCAGCGCATTCATGATGTTGATCATCTTGGCTATCTGTGAGGCATCTGAGGCAAAGTGGGAGAAGAAGTTGCCGAAGAGCATGAAGAAGGGTGCGCCTGGCGGGTGTCCCACCTCCAGCTTGGATGCGGTGGTGATGAACTCAGGGCAGTCCCAGAAGCTTGCCGTGGGTTCTATGGTCGAGCAGTAGGTGTATGCCGCTATGGCGAACATGAGCCATCCTGTCGCATTGTTGATGAGTTTGTATTGTTTCATTTGTCTGAATGAGCGTGTTGCTGTTTCGAATGGTTAGTGTATGCCCCGAAAGAGTATGCGAGTTCCGGATGAGTGTGTGGGAAGGGAGCGTTTTTATCTCTGTGGGGGCGTGGCTGGGATTACTTCTCTATGGCGTGGAGCTCAATAGTGAAGATGAGGGTTGAGTAGGGCTTGATTTCCTTGCCTGTCTGGCGGTCGCCGTAAGCGAGGTCATAGGGGATGTATACTTCCCACTTTGAGCCTACTGGCATGAGCTGCATGACTTCTGTCCATCCGGCTATGACCTGGTTGAGATTGAAGGATGTGGCCTTGCCGCGCTTGTAGCTTGAGTCGAAGACGGTGCCATCGATGAGTCGGCCTTCATAGTCGACGTTGACCTTGTCGGTGGCTGCAGGCTTGTCGCCTTCGCCCATGGTGATGACCTTGTACTGTAGTCCGCTGGGGAGTGTCACCACGCCCTCCTTGGTCTTGTTTTCGGCGAGGAACTTCTCTCCTGCCTCACGGTTGGCTCCGTAGAGCTTCTCATTGTTGGCTGCCTGGCGTGCAGGCATGGCTGTCTGCACTACTGACATGGCGCTGTCGGGGGTGATGTCGCCCTGGCGCAGAAGTCCCATGACGAGTCCCTTTGCCACGATGACGGGGCTGATGGACTTGTCGGGGTCGGCTGAGTAGTAGTCGCCAGAGAACTGCTTAGTCATCTGAGTTACGCGGTTGCCTATCTGCAGTCCCTGGGAGAATGCGTTGGCATCCTTGTCCTCGGGGTCGGCTCCAGCTGACTGCATGATGCCCTCGGCAAACTTTGACAGCTGGTCGGCATCGACGCCGAGCTGCGCCTTGGCATACTGTTCGAGTCCGTTGGACTGGGAGATGCCGAAGAGGAAGCCAAGGGAGTCACCTGCGTTGGCGAGGGTCGGTGGCTCTACCTCTAAAGTGGCTGGTGTGCCCTTCTTCTGTGCCTCTACGAAGGCGGCGAGGTCTGCTTTCTGCTTTGCCTTGAAGGCTTTGAGTTGGGCTGCTGCCTCTGCTTTCTTTGCCTTTGCGGCAGCTTTCTCAAGTTTGGCAGCCTCTTTGGCCATCTTGACAGAGTCTACTACGTTCTCGGCGGCTACAGTGCGAGCACCGTCGGCTGGTTTGAAGTCAGCCTGTGCGAAAGCAGCGCTTGCCATGGCAAACGCTGCTATTGTCATTGTGAATGTTTTCTTCATGATTCTGAATAGAATAATACCTTGTCAGCTATCGTGTGCACTATTCTGTAGCGTTGGCTTACTTGAGCACTTCGATAGTGAAGATGAGAGTAGAGAATGGCTTGATGACACCCTGATCGCGTGTGCCATAAGCGAGTTCCTGTGGTATTGTCACTTCCCACTTTGAGCCGGCTGGCATGAGCTTGAGCACCTCTATCCATCCTTCGATGACTGTTGGGTGTCCCATGTTGACGGTCAGAGGCTGGTTGCGCTGGTAGCTTGAATCGAAGACAGTGCCGTCGATGAGCTTGCCCTCATAGTTGACCTTGAGTGTGGTAGTGTCGGTTGGAAGAGCTCCGTCGCCTGCCACAAGCACCTTGTACTGGAGGCCGCTGGCTGTTGTTGTCACACCATCCTTCTTCTTGTTCTCAGCGAGGTACTTCTCTCCCGCTGCCTTGTTGTCGCCATACTTTTCAAGCATGTATGCTTCCTGAATTGGCTCCATTCGCTCCTCGAAGCGCTTGTAGGCTTCTTCAGATGTGATGCCTGCCTGGCCCTTGAGGCCTGCTACGAGACCGTCGAGAAGGTGGCTTGGGCTGATGCTCTTAGTGGAGTCGTTGGGGTATACCTGCTGGCAGAGGCCCTTGCTCATCTGCTGCACTTGCTTGCCCACTTCGAGACCCTTCATGTAAGCGTCCTTCTTTGGGTCTGCCTCGTTGAGAGCACCTTCCTTCATACCCTTGATAAACTGGTCGATGTAGGCTGAGTCTACTCCAAGCTGCATGGTCATGTACTGCTTGAGTCCTTCTGACTGGGCTACGCCGAGGTCGTAAGCGAGTGAGTCAACATCTGTCTTCTGGGCGCTGCCTGCGCCGTCGCATGAGATCATTGTCATGGCTGTCACAGCTACTGCTGCTGCCATAGTGAGAATTTTTTTCATTGTGGTTTGTTATGTTATTATTAATATTGTACGCATGAGGAACATGCAGTCGCCGTGACCGCATATTTTTGCAAAGTTAGTTGTTATTTTGCTGATTGTCTGCATGAGCACAAAGAAAAATGCTTTTTTTAATATTTTTTGTATCAATAAATGCTTCTTTTTGATTATTTGCATTATCTTTGCCGTCTCCATGTGGCAATGAGAGCCTTTTAAAACTCTTTGTCTTTGTCCCTTCGCAGGTTTCCATCCTTTTTGGGAGCTACCGTCAGAAAAGGTGGACAGAGGTGCTCTGGGGGTCGGTACTCCAGTTTTTTCGTGTGGGTCCTGAGAGGGCGCACAAGAAACCCAAGGTGAACAGGTTGCCCTTTTCGTTCCGACAAGTTCGGCTGCGCTCGGCATAGCATTCAAGGCAAGCTTGATGCTCTGCTCTCACTTGCACGAACAGTCAGGGCGTACAGGCGTAGCCATCGCCATGGCATCTCCTTCTGAAATCTGATGCAAAGATATAACATTTCTCTGTACCTTCCAAAAAACGAGCCAATTATTTTTGCCGATTTTCGGAAGTAGTGAGCGATTTTGCGCGATAATGCACGATACTGCACGATGATGCACGATAGCGGTTGAGCAGGCACGCTCAGTAACTCATCTTTCGCTACTTATC
>JAEDNQ010000046.1 GCA_016302435.1 Bacteroidaceae bacterium | reverse complement strand
GTTCTTAAAGACTGTACTTTTCTTTCAGTCTGCGGCAGAAGTTCTCATGGGTGTGGCGCATGTAGAAGTAGAGGCTTGTCATGACGACTATCTCGAAGAGGATGTAGGCCCAGGGGAGGTCGATGAGGCAGAAGATGTAGAGGGCGATGGCGCGTGTGTTGAAGGTGAGTATGTTGGCCCATTTCATTATGGGGAGGCTATGGTTGCGGAACTCGTCCTTGAAGTCCTGAGGTATTTTTTCCATGGCTCCGTATCGTGTTTTTATTCCTGCCATAAGTCGTTGGAACTGTGGTGTCTGCTTCTCTTGGTTAGAGGTGTAGTTGACGTATGAGCGGAGGAAGAGTTTCTGGAGGATGTTACCTTTCCATGGTGTGCTGTCGTATAGGGCTTGCTGCTGCTTGGAGTTGTCGAGTTCGCTGCCTGCTTTCCCCTTGACGAAGAAGAGGTGTATCTGTCGGTAGTAGTCGGAAAGGCCGCACTGGCGCGCGTGGCAGACGAGTCCAGAGAACCATGAGACGAGGTAGAAGATGATGGCGAAGATGACGGTGGCGGTGGTGGTGTCTTCTATGCCCATCCATTCGAACTCGCGGGAGTGGTGGGCTATCATGCGGAAGAAGAGGGCATGGTAGATGAAGAGGAACCAGATGTCGCCTGCTGCTCCGTCGAGTATGCGTCCGAGCTGTGTCTTCTTGCCTGTCATGCGTGCGAGCTGTCCGTCGGCACTGTCGTAGAAGTTGGCCCATGCGAGGAGGAGAACGGCTATGACGTTGTAGATGAGTCCTTGTGTGCCTTCGGTGGCATAGCTGCCGTGGACAAAGAAGAAGGCGGAGGCAGCTCCTATGATCATGGAGAGGATGGTGACGGTGTTGGGGTGTATGTCAAAATGGTCGAAGAGGCGTGCCCACTGATAACCGATGGGGCGTGTCCAGACTGTGTCTAACCACTCTTCGGTGTCGTTGGACTTGAGGGTTGATGCGATGGATTCTTTCATCTTTGTCTATTGCTTTTTTTCTTTCCTATTACTTGGTGATGTATGCTGTTTCGAGCGGGGGAACGTCAGAAACGTGGGGAACGATATGAACGTTCTTGGTGATGCATATTGTGGAGGGAGGATGGTTATTGTCCAGCTTCTATTCGCAGGGCTATTGCCTTTGCTGCCTGTTCGCGGCAGACGGAGAAGCTGGGGAAGTCGTTGAAGTCGATGATACGGAAGCCGCCGTGGCTGTCGATGACGGCATCTCCTCCGTAGATGGGGACATGGATGTGGTGTGCGAAGCAGTCGACGGCTTCTTTGATTGCGTTGGCATCGAAGGTGAAGCCTTGCTCCTTACCGTTGATGGCTTCGAGGCCGAACTTGGAGTGTCCCTGGCTGGCGTAGTACCAGTAGAAGAAGTCTGTGCCTTCTACGCCATAGAACTTGATGAGGTCGCCCTTGACGTGTTCTTGGACGAGCCATTCGTCTATGTCGCGACGCTGGAAGTCTTGAAGGGCTGCGTGGAGTTCGGCTTCGTTGGTGCAGTAGACTGTGTCGCCTGCGAGAATGGCTGAGCTGACGCTATTTTTGACCCATAGGGGGAAGCGGAATTGGTCTCTGGGCTTTGACGACTTGGTGATGGTCTGTCCGTAGCCGTAGATGAAGTCGGGCTGTGGTATGTCGTGGAGGAGCATGAGCGAGGCTACGGTGCCCTTGGAGGTGCAGGTGATGATGCCTGAGAGGGAGTTGAGGGTGGTGGGCAGGCGGTCGGCTGCTTCTGCTTGGAGTGTGCGGATGGTGGTGGTGTCGCGCGCCATGGTGAAGATGCGGTGGCAGTGGCTATGGTCGTAGGACAGCATGGCATCTTCTGCTATGCAGTCTACATGGTGTCCTCTTTCTTGCAGCTGTTGGGCTACTGCCTGGAAGATGGCTGCATCGCTGCTGGTCAGGTTGGGGGAATATATGGCTCCTCTGCTTATGCCAAGAATGGTCATGCGAAATAAATATTCAATTTACAGTTTATAGTTTATTATTGCTGTTCAGATGGGGGAAAGGTGGGCTGCACGTCTTTGGGGCTTAGTCTTCTTTCTCAACATCTGATGGTGTCTCTGTGTCTGTCACTTTGTTTCCAACCTTCATGAGGAGAAGTCCGATGGCTGTCCAGACGAGTTCTCTCACTCGGCAGATGATACTGACGAACATGCCGATGTCGCTTGTCATGCCCATCTGCGCTACTGACATGGCGAATCCGCCTTCGCGTCCGCCGAGCTGTAGGGGCATGAAGAAAAGGAGGTTGGCGAATAGGGATGTGAAGGAGAGGATGAGGAAGGAGTAGACGAATGTGAGTGCGCCTCCGTCGCCTGCGTCGAAGAGTATGAGCATGAAGTATATCTCGAAGCTCTGCATTATGCGTCCGATGTATTCGAGTGCGAAGCTGCCATAGAAGCTGCGTTTGTTTTGCTTGTGGAGGGCTGCTATCTGCTGGTCGATGTTGTGGAGGTCTTCTTGATGTTTTTCTATGAGTGATGCTGTCCATCTCTTTAGTCCGGGCATATGGCTGAGTATGCTGACGAGTCTCACTACCATGCCGTTCTTGTATCCTCGGCTGAAGAGGTATATGCCGCCTGAGCAGAAGAGGAGCATGAGGAGGAGTATGGTGCCCATGCCGATGCTCATGCCAAGGTTGCCCGTGAGGGCGAGGATGGCATAGACGAGGATGCTGGTGGCCCAGAACCAGAAGTGGGAGAAGATGTGCATCATGGCGAAAAGAAGGACGCTGGAGGTGGCCCGCTGTGTGCCGATGAAGGGTTTGAGCTCCATTATCTTGTATGGCTCTCCGCCCATGAGGCCTGCTGGTGTGGCGTAGTTGAGGGCGAAGCCTGTTATGGTAATCTTGAGCAGTCGCCAGAAGGGAATGCGGCAGGGGCCTGAACCTCGGATGATGATGCGCCATGTCCATGCGTTCATCGTGTAGAGCACTACCCACAGGAGGAGGATGGCTATGAGCCAGTAGCCTGCGTGGGTGATGTCACGCCAGAGTTGGGTGAAGGACACCTTGAAGGTGAAGAGCATGACGATGACGGCTATGAGGCCGAAGGCGAAAAAGATGTTGCGCGTTTTGTTGTTCATGTATTGAATATGTGTGGCGGAGTGTGTGTAGGGCGGTGGCTGAGGGTGGCTCTTGAAGTTTGGCCACCCTCAGTGTTCTTTCTGTCCTTATGCTTCGTCCTCTTCGGTCACCTGGTCGAGTTTGAGTTTGTCGGAGTCGTCTCGTTTTTCGAAATATTGTTTCTTGAGTGGATTGGAGCGTTCGCGGTCGAAGCGTGCTCTGTTGCGGGCTGTGTCGATGGCTGTGTAGATGGCTCGGCGGAGTGCTTCTTCGTCTTTCTCTCCCTTGCCTGACTCGCTGTAGCAGACGCCCATTGCAGGTGAGGTGCGGAGGACTGGAAGGCTGGCTGTGTAGATGATGCCGTCTTGCTTGGCTATGGCCTTGAAGGCTGTGGCTCCCTGGTCGTAGTACATGGCGAGGGTGGCGTCGAAGTATTCTTGCAGACCTGCCTCGAAGAATCCTTCTGCTGAGTATGGTCCGACACATCTAACGCCCATCTTGAAGAGTTCATCGACGACGGGCTTGATGGTTTCTTGCTCTATCTCTCCCTGTGAGGGGTTGAGGGCGAGGACGGCTATGCGTGGATTGTCGAGGAAGAAGTCGCGCTTGAGAGTGTTGTGGAGTGCCACGAGCTTCTCGGCTACGGTCTCTTTGGTGATGTGTGAGGGTATCTGGTCGAGTGGCATCTTGTCGGTTGCGACGGCTATGCGGAAGTGGTCGAGGACGAACATCTTGAGGGCTTTCTTTCCGTCGCCTACCTGTGACTCTATGTATTCGGTCTGGCCGGGGAAGGGGGTGCCGTCGGCTGTCTCAATGGTGGCATTGTGGACGGGGGCTGTGACGAGTGCGTCTATCTTGCCGTCTTTGAGGTCGGCAAGGGCGCGGTCGAGAGCTACGAGGGCTGCTTTGCCCGACTCCTGGCTTGGCTGGCCAAACTCTATCTTGAGTTCTTCTTCGCCGAAGCAGTTGATCATGTTGAGCACTCCTTCTCGGGCCATGTCGGCTGACTCGATGAGTTGGAAGTTGGTCTGGTTGCCGATGGCCTTCTTGTGGTAGGAGGCTGCCTTGGGTGAACCGTAGACGATGGCTGTGCAGAGTGAGGCCATTCCTTCGATGAGGAAGGTTTTGAGTATTATTTCGTATCCGATGCCGTTGATGTCACCGTGGGTGATACCTATGCGTATTTTTTCCATGTGTTTAGTTGTTTTATTGTTTTGGGTGTGATGTATTGATAGAGGTGGATGTCATGATAAGTTCTTGAAGTCTATTTAGGTGGGTTCTATTAATTAGAATTCTTTTTTGAATTACCTTTATCGATGGAGGAGGCTCAGTGGCTCTTCTTCTTCTCGTCGTCATCGGCAGGTGTCTCAAGGGTGTAGAGGGCTGCCTCAAGTCGACGTATCATGGTGCGCTTCATCTTCTCGGGGGCGTAGACGAATCCTTCGACTACGATGACGCGTCCGTTCTTCTTGTCTATCCTTGAGTGGCTTACAAACGGTCCGCCCATGGCGTCGCCTTTCATCTCCCAGAGTCCTCTGGCTTCCATGGCGTACTGTCCGTTGACGCTTATGTTCTTTGTCCACACGAAGTCGTGGTTGGTCTGCATCCACATGTGTGGCTTTGCTCCGGGGATGTTCTTCTTCATGACGGTGTCTCTGAGAGCCATGTATGGACGTTTGGTGAACATCTTCTCGCTTACGTAGGGAAGGGAGTAGATGCAGATGTTCTGTATGCTTGAAAGACCGTCGTCGCTTGCCCAGATGAAGTCTTCTCCTACTTTCATCTTCTTAAGGTCGGCTGGGATGTAGAAGTTGCAGTCGAACATCTCCTTGACTTTTTTTGCAAACTTGATGTTGTGGGTGAAGTATAGGTCGTTGGCCTGTCGGTTTATCTCTTCGCTGGTGATGAGCGACTCGATGTCGCGTGTGTGTTCGGTTATGTAGACGGATGCTTCCACTTGGTTGGGCGCATGGAGCGTGATGATGACCTGTGGGGTGGAGTGGACGTCTTTCTCGTATGTCATCTTGGCCTGTGTGTAGTGGTCGCTGAGCTCAATGACGAAGATGTTGCGGAACTTATTGGTGATGCGGTCATAGTGTTTGGGCTCCACGTGGCTCTTGTGAAACTGCTGCTCGTCCTGTGGAAGTCCTCGGAGGGGACTGTCGAGGATGGTCTGCAGAGCCCTGCCTGCATAGCCGCTCCATACGCTGTCTTCTGCCACCACCATGACTTCGTAGGGGTTGCCCGATGAGGCAGGGGTGAAGATGTTGGCGCTTCGCTTCTTGCGTCGTGGTGCTTCGCTTGTTCCGTCGCATGCGCTAAGGAGGAAGGCTGAAAGGAGGATGGTTGATATGGTGCGTATGTTCATGTGAGTATCTTGAAGTGATTATTCAGTAGTTGGTGTGTATTTTGTTGAGTGTCAGTTTATGGCTGAGGGTTCTGACGGTTGGAGGAGAGAAGTCCGCATGCTGCCCAGATGTCTTGGCCTCTGGAGGCTCTGATGGTGGTAGTGATACCGTGGTTGTTGAGGTAGTCGCGGAAGTTCTCCATGGTGTTGATGTCAATCTCCTTGAGTGGCACGTCGGGTATCTTGTGCCATCGGATGAGGTTGACTCTGCAGTCGAGGCCGTTGAGCAGATGGGTCAGCTGGCGTGCGTGGAGAGGTGTGTCGTTGGTGCCTGCGAACATGGTGTACTCAAAGGTGATGCGTCGCTGGTGGCTCCAGTCATACTGCTTGAGGAGCTGGATGATGTCGCTTATGGCAAACTGTCGCTCGGCAGGCATGAGTGCCTGCCTCTGTTCGTGGATGGGGCTATGGAGCGATACTGCCACGTGGCATTCGCTCTCGTCGAGCAGCCGCTTCATGTTTTTGCGGAGTCCTACGGTGGAGATGGTGATGCGTCTTGGACTCCATGCCCATCCGTAGTCGGCTGTAAGAATCTGGGTGGACTTGAGCACGTTGTCAAGATTGTCGAGTGGTTCTCCCTGTCCCATGTAGACAATGTTGCTGAGTGGGGTCAGTCGTTCGGAGGCCAAAAGACGGTCGACGGAATATATCTGGTTGAGGATGTCAGTGGCTGTGAGGTCTCCTTGCCATCCCTGTTTGCCTGTTTGGCAGAAGAGGCAGTTCATCTTGCAGCCCACCTGACAGCTGACGCAGAGTGTGGCTCTGTCGCCGTCGGGGATGTAGACTGTCTCCACGGCATGTCCGTCGAGGGTGGGGAAGAGGAACTTCATTGTGCCGTCTTTGCTCCGCTGAATGTCGGTCGGTTCGGCACACCCCACACAAAACAACGAATCCAACATCTCTCTGTTTGCCTTCGAGATGTTGGTCATTTCGCTTATTTCATGTATGTGTCTGCCGTATATCCACTGGGCCATCTGCTTGGCGGTGAATTTTGGCAGAGAGAGTTGCAGGCACACGTCCTGCAACTCTTGTATGTTCATGCCTAATAGCGGGGTTTTGCTCATTTTGTCTTGTCGAGTTAAGGTTGAGGCAGGTTCTTCGGCGGGTTGTCATCCTTTGCAGAAAAACTGCCTTCTGAGGTATGGATGTTGGCGGCATGTGTAAGCCGTCCTGCTGTGGGCAGAGAGATTACCAAGCGAAGAGGGGGTAGTTCTTCATGGTCTCGTTGACCTCACCTCTCACCTTGGCAATGACAGCCTCATCTTCTGGAGCATTGAGCACTTCCTCTATCCATGCTGCTATCTGCACCATGAGGTCTTCCTTGGCTCCGCGAGTGGTGATGGCAGGTGTGCCGAGGCGGAATCCTGATGTCTGGAAGGCTGAACGTGTGTCAAATGGCACCATGTTCTTATTGATTGTGATGTCGGCTGCCACGAGAGCGTTTTCTGCTACCTTACCTGTAAGGTCGGGGTATTTTGTGCGGAGGTCGACGAGCATAGAGTGGTTGTCTGTTCCACCGCTGACGATGCAGAATCCGCGCTTGGTGAGTTCGTCGGCCAGAACGGCTGCGTTCTTCTTCACCTGAAGGGCATATTCCTTAAACTCTGGCTTGAGGGCTTCGCCAAAGGCTACAGCCTTGGCTGCTATGACGTGCTCGAGCGGACCGCCCTGCTGTCCTGGGAAGACGGCTGAGTTGATGAGCTGTGACATCTTCTTGACTACTCCCTTTGGTGTCTTGTAGCCCCATGGGTTGTCGAAGTCCTTGCCGAGGAGGATGAGTCCGCCACGTGGACCGCGGAGAGTCTTGTGGGTAGTGGTGGTCACAATGTGGGCATACTTGACGGGGTTTTCGAGCAGTCCTGCTGCTATGAGGCCTGCAGGGTGAGCCATGTCTATCATGAGGAGAGCGCCTACCTCGTCAGCTATCTTGCGCATGCGGGCATAGTCCCACTCGCGGCTGTAAGCTGAGCCACCGCCGATGATGAGCTTTGGCTTGTGCTCCTTGGCGAGAGCCTCCATCTCGTCGTAGTCAACTCGACCCGTCTCTTTGTTGAGGTTGTAGCCCACTGGCTTGTAGAGTATACCTGATGTGTTGACCAGCGAACCGTGTGAGAGGTGACCGCCGTGGTCGAGATTAAGACCCATGAAGACATCTCCTGGCTTGAGGACAGCGAGGAGAACGGCTGCATTGGCCTGTGCGCCTGAGTGTGGCTGCACGTTGGCAAATTCTGCACCGAAGAGTTCGCATGCTCTGTCGATGGCAAGCTGCTCTATTTCATCAACTACTTGGCAACCTCCATAGTATCTGTGTCCAGGGTAGCCTTCTGCATACTTGTTTGTGCAGTAGCTGCCCATGGCTTCCATTACTTGTTCGCTTACGAAGTTTTCCGACGCGATGAGCTCAATGCCTTTGAGCTGACGCTGGTGCTCTTTCTCAATGAGGGAGAAGATGAGATTGTCTCTTTCCATTTCTTTTTTTATTGTATGTATGATTATTTTGTTATTCCTTTTGTGTTATTTTAGCGCTGAAAGTGTACGTAAAGGGCTCTTGCCGCTCTATTTTTCATGCAAATGTACTCTTTATATTCCTGGTGACAAAATTTGTATCAGAAAAAGTTGTATCTTTGTGCCCAATTAGCTCAATAATGAGCCTCTTTGTAACAAATAGCTACCATGCAGCTTACATTTGCTTCACATTTTGCAAGTTTTGCGTTCTGTGCAGTGGGAGGGGTGAATAGGTGCCAAAGGCCACTTGCAGAATTACACATTTAATATATATATACATACACATGAAACCATTGGCAGAAAGATTGCGTCCGCAGACACTGGACGAATACATAGGGCAGCAGCATCTCGTTGGCGAGGGTGCTGTCATCCGACGCATGATAGAGCAGAAGCGAATATCGTCGTTCATACTGTGGGGACCTCCAGGGGTAGGGAAGACCACTCTGGCGAATATCATTGCCCACGTGCTCGATGTGCCTTTCTACACGTTGAGTGCCGTCACTTCCGGTGTGAAGGATGTGAGAGACGTCATTGAGCGTGCCAGAAAGGGTGGCTTCTTCTCCAGTGTGAGAGGAGGTGTGTCGCCCATACTCTTTATCGACGAGATACACCGATTCTCCAAGTCTCAGCAGGACAGCCTTCTTGGTGCAGTCGAACAGGGTATCGTGACGCTCATTGGAGCCACTACTGAGAATCCGTCTTTCGAGGTCATCCGTCCTCTCCTCAGCCGTTGTCAGGTCTATGTTCTCAAGAGCCTTGAGGTGGATGACCTTATGGGGCTGCTTCACCATGCTCTCACAACAGATGTCTTTCTCAAGGAACGCTCCATAGAGGTGAAGGAGACAAAGGCCCTTATGCGCTACAGTGGAGGGGATGCGCGAAAGTTCCTCAATATCCTGGAACTTGTCACTGAGACTTCTGATATCATCAGCGATGACATAGTGACTGAGACTCTGCAGCAAAACCCTCTCGCCTACGACAAGGACGGAGAGATGCACTATGATCTCATCTCTGCCTTCATCAAGAGCATACGTGGAAGCGATCCCGACGCTGCCGTCTACTACCTCGCTCGCATGATTGAGGGTGGCGAAGACCCTGTCTTCATAGCTCGCCGACTGGTCATCTCTGCCAGCGAAGATGTGGGACTGGCCAATCCTAACGCTTTGCTGCTTGCCAATGCTGCTTTTGATGCTGTCACAAAATTGGGCATGCCAGAAGGGCGCATCCCCCTTGCAGAAGCAACTGTCTATCTGGCGACATCGCCCAAGAGCAATTCTGCCTATATGGCCATCAATGATGCTCTCTCCTTCGTGCGTGAGACAGGCAACCTGCCAGTGCCGCTACATCTTCGTAATGCTCCCACAAAACTCATGTCGCAGCTCGGATATGGCAAGGAATATAAATATGCTCATGACTACAAGGGGAACTTTGTGGAGCAGCAGTTCTTGCCCGATGGAGCCACCGACGCCCGCTTCTGGCATGTGCAGGACAATCTTGCCGAGAAGAAACTTGGCGAGCGCATGCAGATGTTGTGGGGAGAGAGGTTTAAGGCATAGCGTCACTGGCGTGTAGTCGAATGCTGCTCCGCACCATGCCTTGATTTAATGACATATGTCAATTAGCACCACGCCTTGCTTTATAGGCATATGTCAATTAGCACAATGGCCATTGACTTTCAGCATGTGAAGGTCAATGGCCATTGGTGGATATGGATGAGTAGAGGTGGGGCAGAAGATTGCTCCGTTGTCAGTAGAACTGGATGCAAAGAGGATTATTTGGCTTCTTTGATGAAGAAGTCTGTCATCTTCTTGAAGGTTTCTTCGTTGAATGTGACTGGGCCGTGCTGACCTCCTGGAACGGTGATGAACTCCTCGAGTTTGCCTTTGCTCTTGAGTTCTTCGGAGAAGTAGACGCTCTGGCAGTATGGCACTACGTTGTCGGCATCGCCATGGATAACCATGAAGGGGGGACACTTCTTGCTGACATAGGAGAAGGGGCTGCAGAGAGTTATCTTGTCCATGTTGTCTGCTGGGCTACCACCGATGAGTGCTGCTTCGGGGGAGTTGGCGTCTTTGACTGTCTCGCAGTTCTCCATGCGTGACATGTCTACTGGGCCAAACCAGTCGACAACGGCATCTACCTTGCTGCTCATCTTCTCGTTGCCACCTACAGTGCCTTCGATGTCGATGGTTGTGCCGCCTACAGTGCGCTTCTTGATGCCGTTGGTCACGCCTGCCATGGAGGAGAGGTGACCGCCAGAGGAGAAGCCTGTGATGCCGATGAAGGAGGTGTCGAGCTTGTATTTGTCGGCATTGGCGCGTATGAAGCGGATGGCTCCCTTGACATCGTTGATCTGTGCTGGAAATTTAGCGTCGCCGCTCGAACGGTGGTTGATGCTGACTACGGCAAAGCCTGCATCCGTGAGGGGCTTGCCAAGGGACATGTATGCCATGCCTTTCATGTTGTTGGCGAACCATGCGCTTCCGTAGATGAGCACAATGACTTTGTACTTGTCTTTGTTTGTCTTAGGAAGGTAGATGTCGAGCTTGTGGGCTTCGAGGTCGTCGCCTGCGTAGTTGACATCTTTGTAGTCTGGCAGGACTGATGGTTGGCCGACGCCTTGTGGCTGTGCCCATGAGAGGAGGGAGAGGCACAGGAGTGCTAATGATAAGACAGTCTTTTTCATTGTGTTTTTTTTGATTCAAGATTAGGTAATGTCGTTTGGTTTGACTGCTAAAGTGGAGTTTGGTTTAATGAGATTCAAGAAATAATGTTGCAGACTCCTACAGGAGCTGTTGTCACTTGCTGATAATGCGCAGTAGGCGGAGATAAATCTGCACACCTACTTGTGCTTTACGCTTTCACTTCCTCCAGTTCTCCTGTCTCTGAGTCTATGATGAATCCTCTCACGATGATGTCGGAAGGGACGAGTGGGTGGGTAGTGATGGTGTTGACTGTGCGCTTGACAGATTCGGGGGTGTCTTTGAAGCCTTCGAGCCAGTGGTTGAGGTCTATGCCGCACTTGCGTATGGTGTCGAGTGTCTTGTCGCTGACGCCGCGGCTGAGCATCTGCTCATGGAAGTGGTCGTAGCTCATGTGGCAGGCTCCGCAGTGGGAGTGGGCTACTACCATTATTTCTTGTACTCCCAGTTCGTAGATGGCTACTATGAGGGAGCGCATGGCTGAGTCGAAGGGGGAGATGACGAGGCCGCCTGCGTTCTTTATTATCTTGGCATCGCCGTTTTTGAGGCCGAGGGCGGCTGGAAGCAAGGAGGTGAGGCGTGTGTCCATGCAGGAAAGGACGGCGAGCCTCTTGTCGGGGTATTTGTCTGTGATGTACTGTTCGTAGCTCTTGGAGTCTACAAACTGCTTGTTGAAGGTAAGTATTTCGTCTATCATGATTGTGGGGGGTATGGGGAAAATTAATAATTGCCGTTCGGAGAGACATGCTTTCCGAACGGCAATGGGGTAGTATAAGGGCTTGACTCAGGTCAACCGCATGTGTTCACACTGTCATGCACCTGTTTCCACACACGAGGGGTGGGGACGTGCGATGTGAGTGTGGGCAGGGACATGTGGTTATCAGCATTTGCATGCCATTGAGTCTACTCTTGCTTGATGTCGTCCGCCTGCAAACTCGGTGTTGAAGAACTCGTCGAGGCACTGACGGCATGTCTCCTCGCTGATGAATCGGCCGGGGAAGACGATGACGTTGGCATCGTTGTGCTCGCGGATGAGGTGGGCTATCTCCGGTTGCCATACAAGACCAGCGCGTATGCCTTGATGCTTGTTTAGAGTCATGGAGATACCTTCGCCTGAACCGCACATGGCTATGCCTGGGTAGACTTCGCCTGATTCTATGCCTTCAGCCAAAGCGTGGCCGTAGGTGGCATAGTTGCAGGAGTCTTCGGTGTAGGTGCCATAGTCCTTATAGGCGATGCCCTTCTCTTCGAGGTACTTCTTGACAAACTGCTTGAGGGGAAATGCAGCGTGGTCGCTGGCTAATCCTACCGTTTCGCACTTCATAATCTTTCGTTGTTGAAGGGGTGGGTAAGGCGGATTAGAAGAGCTTGTTGACCTGAGCGTACACGTTTTCCGCTGTGTAGCCGAGTTTCTCGTCGAGCACCTTGTATGGGGCAGAGAAGCCGAATGACTCGAGTCCCCAGATTGTGCCTTCTGCCTCTGGAACGAGACCGAGGAGGTTGACTGGGAGACCTGCTGTCAGACCGAACTTCTTCACGCCGCGTGGGAGGACAGACTCCTGATATTCCTTTGACTGGAGACGGAAGAGTCCTTCTGATGGCACGCTGACGATGCGCACTTTCTTGCCGTCCTTGCGGAGGAGTTCTGCACCAGCTACGAGAGTAGAGACTTCAGAACCTGTAGCCACGAGGATGACATCAGGATTTTCGTCTGAGCCTGCTACGATGTAGCCACCCTTGGCTGCAAGGCTGTAGTCGTTGCCTGCTGGGAGGTTGTTGATGTTCTGGCGAGAGAGGATGAGGGCTGAAGGAGTGGCCATGTTGTCCATAGCGAGAGCCCAAGCAGCTGTTGTCTCCTGTGCGTCGGCTGGACGGAGCACGAGGACTGATGGCTTGCCTGAGTGGTTCTTCAGCTTCTCCATGAGACGAATCTGTGCCTCCTGCTCTACTGGCTCGTGTGTAGGTCCGTCTTCGCCTACGCGGAAGGCATCGTGTGTCCAGATGAACTTCACTGGGAGCTCCATGAGAGCTGCCATGCGCACGGCTGGCTTCATGTAGTCAGAGAATACGAAGAATGTGCCGCAGGCTGGGATGACGCCTCCGTGGAGTGCCATACCGATGCAGCAGCATGCCATAGTGAGCTCTGCCACACCTGCCTGGAAGAATGCGCCTGTAAAGTCGCCAGCAGTGAGGGCTTTTGTTTTTTTGAGGAAGCCGTCAGTCTTGTCTGAGTTGGAGAGGTCGGCTGATGCGCAAATCATGTTTGGCACCTGCTCGGCGAGTACAGAGAGACATGCTGCAGAGGCGTTGCGTGTGGCGTCGTTGTCCTTCTGCACACACTTGCTCCAGTCAATCTTTGGTGCTTTGCCGCTGAACCACTCTGCCTGTGCTGCTGCCTTCTCTGGGTTGGCTTCTGCCCATGCCTTTTCTTCTGCATAGCGCTCTGCACAGATGGCTTCGAGTTCCTTGGCGCGGTTGGCGTACATCTCCTTAACGTCGTCGAAAATCCGGAATGGATTTTCTGGGTCGCCACCGAGGTTCTTGATAGTGTTGACGTATGCGTCGCCACCGAGAGGAGCTCCGTGTGTCTTGCAGTTGGCCTCGTATGATGTACCGTCGGCCTTGAGGGCACCCTTACCCATGATGCACTTGCCGATGATGAGTGTTGGCTTGCCTTCTACCTTCTGTGCTGCTTCGATGGCTGCACGGATCTGTGCTGCATCGTTGCCGCAGATTTCGATGACTTCCCATCCGAGGGCACGGTACTTGGCACCTGTATCTTCGTTCATAACCTCTTTAGTCTCAGTAGAGAGCTGGATGTCATTAGAGTCATAGAACATGATGAGGTTGTCGAGTCCGAGGGTTGCTGCAATGCGTGCGCCGCCCTGAGAGATCTCTTCCTGTATGCCACCGTCAGAGATGTATGCGTAGATGGTTTCCTTGGCGAATGTAGGGTTGCCTGTGTGAGCTGCGAGGAACTTGGCAGCTATGGCTGCACCGACAGCGAAGACGTGTCCCTGTCCGAGTGGACCAGATGTGTTCTCAATGCCGCGAGCAATCTCGAACTCTGGGTGACCAGTAGTAGGTGAGCCCCACTGGCGGAGCTGAGCGAGTTCTTCAAGAGTGATCTTGCCGATGAGGGCGAGCTGTGAGTAGAGCATTGGGGCCATGTGGCCTGGGTCGAGGTAGAAGCGGTCGCGACCAACCCATTCAGGGTTCTTTGGGTCGTACTTCAGATATTCTGAGTAGAGAACGTTGATGAAGTCGGCTCCGCCCATCGCACCACCTGGGTGGCCTGATTTTGCTTTTTCTACAGCTGATGCAGCCAGGATGCGGATGTTGTCGGCTGCATGATTCAATACGCTAATTGGATTTGCCATTTGATTTTGTTGATTTTGATTAGATTATT
>JAEDNQ010000045.1 GCA_016302435.1 Bacteroidaceae bacterium | reverse complement strand
GAGGGGCATTGCCATAGGAGAGCAGAGGGGGCGTGCGGAAGGTCGTGCGGAAGGTGCACTGCTCATTGCGCGTAACCTCAAACAGATGGGACTATCAACCTCTGATGTGATGAAAGCTACGGGATTGACAGCTGCCGAACTGAGTGGCATTTAGCCCCTATCTGTCAATATCATATAAGGGGGCATGGTGACAGGTCCGTCGGTTCACTCTTTCGGGTCGATGTACCTATCCCTCGTGGTTCGCTTCAAGGACTTCGGGGATTTTGGTTAGAGATAAAAAATGGCAGCCTTTTCCCATAGTCCCCTATCTCATTGACTTTCATCCATCTACAAAACCCACCAATGTTAAATTGTTAAATGTTAAATCGATGCTATCCGCACATCGCACAAAATCACCCCCTTTAACCCTCGCTCCCTCCCGTTCACCTCTCGAAGTGCTGGTAATCCTTTATGCTTCGCCATGCCCCTCCCCACACGAAACCATGTTCGATGAACAGGCGGTGGCACAGGTCGCCTGCCATTATCATCGGCACGGGCGTAGGGCGCGAGGCTGAGCGCGAAGTGGAGTAGGGCGCACCTGCTGGGGGCTCCACCTTGCCTGTGCGCACATGCAGACAGGGGTTGTAGAGAGGGTTGATGTCCACAGCCAGGCCTTGGGCATGCTTCGAAAGCTTTTGAGAACCAGCCACCTTGCGGTAGTTGAAACACGAGGTGTTGTTTGCCGTCATGCTCCTCGTGTCGTCAGCACCATACTCGTCTATCAGCACCATGCGCTCTATCCTGTACCCCTGCAGATATAACGACCTGAAGATGCTCACCAAACGGGCGGCAATGCTCTTGTTGCATACCATCTCGCCCAACTGCACCTTGCCCTCCCTGTTGCGGTGGAGCAGACGGAGATAGCGCAAGGACTCCATGGGCACCTCACACCCCTCCTTGTACGACTTCCCCCTCATGCGCGACTGCACTTCCGGAGGAACTGGCATGGACATGAAACATGAGTCGAGAGAAAATCGCTCTACAGACTCCTCGCTGACTACCGACGCTGCCTCCCACGAGCGGAGCAGCTGCATGTCGCTTCCTGTCTCCTGGGCAGAAAGACTCATGGAAAGGAAGGAC
Source organism: Bacteroidaceae bacterium (assembly GCA_016302435.1). Lineage (GTDB taxonomy): Bacteria > Bacteroidota > Bacteroidia > Bacteroidales > Bacteroidaceae > Minthosoma. The sequence continues at coordinate 13,073 of JAEDNQ010000045.1, read as the reverse complement.
ATGGTGATGATGATAATATTTGCTGTCTTCATAATTCTGCATAACTGATTATAATACTGGGTGGCTCTATAACCTCTACATCTTCTATGGCCTCTACATCTTCTAAGGCCTCTACATCTTCTAAGGCCTCTACAGCCACAAGGCTGCAAATTTACAAAAATATCACGTCCCTTGTACCCGACAGTGGTCAAAAAGTTATTATCTGAGCTCTTTTTTGGCTGATAACATCAAATAATCACTATATTCTTTTTATCGGCTCAGAAAATATTCGTACATTTGTCGTTGAATATTTCGTTCACATACAGAAAGAATCATAAAACCAACATATAACCATGGACAATAAGATTGAACAACTCACACAGAAGCTCCTCACCGAGGGAGTAGAAAAAGGAAAAGCCGAAGCCGAGAAAATCATCGCTTCTGCCAACGACAAAGCTGCCCAGATCATAGCCGAGGCACAGGCCAAGGCTGAGGAGATAGAGGCTGCTGCCAAGAAGAATGCGGCAGGCGTAGAGGCTAACACCAAGAACGAGATAAGGATGTTTGCCGCACAGGCCCTCAACGCCCTCAAGGTTGAGATAGCCAACGTCGTGTGCGACCGCACTGTCAAGGCTGCTGTGGCAGAGGCTGTGGGCAACAAGGACTTCATGAATGAGTTCATGCTCAAGATGGCAGAGAAATGGGGCGCAGGAGAAGACATGGTCATCTCAGCAGCAGATGCCGCAAGTCTCAAGGCTCTCTTCGCCAAGAAGGCAAAGGCTCTACTCGACGGTGGCATCACCATACAGCAGGTCAACGGGCAGAAGGCTGTCTTCACCGTAGAGCCAAAGGACGGCTCCTACAAGGTGAACTTCGGTGAGGCAGAGTTTGAAGAGTACTTCAAGGGCTTCCTCCGTCCCCAGCTCGTAGAGATGATATTCTGATTTTGAACACACTCGGGGGCGGAAACAAGCCAGCAGACCTGCACGGGAGCCACAGGCAGCCTCTGCAAGTCATCCCTTCCCCCCCAGGCAACATCACACATAAATGGGAAATTACTATTGTTTAATGGCAGGACTGCCCGACATCAGCCTCGAAGACACCAAAGCCGAGGTCAGCATGGAAGACATGAGAGAAGCCATGGACGAGGTGCTCAGCGACAAGGACCAGAAGATCATCTACTACTTCTTCCTCCAGAAAGACTGCCTCAACATAGCCGAGCTGCTCGCCAATCCGCAGGCCCAGCTGGCAGAGAGAGGCAACATGACGATGGAGCAATATGTCGACCTCTACACCTCAGCCACGGAGATGAACTTCAACGTCCACCGCTATCCTGCCTTCCTCAGCGAGTTTGTGCGCAACTATGCCTACAACAAGGACAAGGCAGGCTACTTCCCCAAGGACGAGATACTCTACCAGTTCTACAAGTACGCCATAGAGACCTGCCCTAACGACATGGCACGCAGATGGTACCAGCTCAACCTCGACATCACCAACATCCTCACCGCCATGCTCGCACGCAAGAACGGCTGGAACGTGGCTGACTTCATCCACGGAGAGAACGAGGTGACAGAGATGATCCTCAACAACAACACCAAGGACTTCAACCTCTCGCTCGAATATGACTACGTGGCAGACCTCATGCGCATCGTGGACTGCGATGACCCCGTCTTGAAGGAAAAGAAGATAGACGCCTTCAAGTGGCTCTGGCTCGACGAGCAGACATTCTTCGACTCCTTCTCCATCGATGCCGTCTTCGCCTACCTCTGCAAGATAGACATGCTCGCGCGCTGGGACCGACTCGACGTGGAGCAGGGACAGCAGGCCTTCAGACAAATCATCGACGACCTCAGAGGTTCAGCCAAGGTGCCAGACGAATTTATCAGGAAATAATAGACCAGCTGGAGGTGAAGGGACGACGATTCCGCTGCTCTCCGAATGCACACACTCGCGCGAACGGTATCACCCTGACCTCCGAGACAAAAAGAATAATATAATAAGATACATATATGACAAAAGGAACTGTAAGTGGCGTTATCGCCAACATGGTGACCCTCTCCGTAGACGGCCCAGTGAAGCAGGGAGAAATCTGCTACATTGAGACAGGAGGAGACAAGCTCATGAGCGAGGTCATCAAGGTTGTAGGAAGCGACGTCTATGTCCAGGTGTTTGAAAGCACTCGCGGACTCAGAGTGGGAGCTACAGCCGAATTTACCGACCACATGCTCGAGGTGCAGCTCGGTCCAGGCATGCTGTCAAAGAACTACGACGGTCTGCAGAATGACCTCGACAAGATGGAAGGCGTATTCCTCAAGAGAGGACAGTACACCGAACCTCTCGACGCTGACCGACTCTGGGACTTCACACCTATAGCCAAGGAGGGCGACGAGGTGGAAGGCTCAGCATGGCTCGGAGAGGTCATCGAGAACTCGCAGAAGCTCAAAATCATGGCTCCCTTCCAGATGGAGGGCACAGCTGTCGTCAAGAGCATCGCCCGAAAGGGTACATACAAGATTCACGACACTATAGCCGTCCTCACGAAGGCTGACGGCACAGAGATAAATGTCGACATGGTGCAACGCTGGCCTGTCAAGTTTGCCATGACCAACTACAAGGAGAAGCCAAGACCTTTCAAGCTCCTTGAGACAGGCGTGCGCACCATCGACACGTTCAACCCCATCGTGGAGGGAGGAACAGGATTCATCCCTGGTCCTTTCGGTACGGGTAAGACTGTGCTCCAGCACGCCATCTCCAAGCAGGCGGAGGCGGACATCGTCATCATAGCTGCCTGTGGCGAGCGCGCCAACGAGGTAGTGGAAATCTTCACAGAGTTCCCAGAGCTCGAAGACCCACACACAGGACGCAAGCTCATGGAGCGCACCATCATCATAGCCAACACGTCCAACATGCCAGTGGCAGCCCGTGAGGCATCTGTCTACACAGCCATGACCATGGCAGAGTACTACCGCTCCATGGGTCTGCGCGTGCTCCTCATGGCAGACTCCACATCACGTTGGGCACAGGCTCTCCGCGAGATGTCAAACCGCATGGAGGAACTGCCAGGACCCGACGCCTTCCCTATGGACCTCGGAGCCCTCATCTCCAACTTCTACGGACGCGCTGGCTACGTCTACCTCAACAACGGAGAGGTAGGCTCCATCACCTTCATCGGTACCGTCTCACCTGCCGGTGGTAACCTCAAAGAGCCCGTAACCGAAAACACCAAGAAGGTGGCACGATGCTTCTACGGACTTGAGCAGGACCGTGCCGACAAGAAGCGCTATCCTGCCGTCAACCCTATCGACTCCTACTCCAAGTATCTCGAATATCCTGAGTTCGCCGACTACATAGCCAAGAAAATCAACGACAAGTGGATTCCAAAGGTGCTCAACCTCAAGACACGCATGCAGAGAGGCAAGGAGATAGCCGAACAGATCAACATCCTCGGCGACGACGGTGTGCCTGTAGACTACCACGTGGTCTTCTGGAAGTCGGAAATCATCGACTTCGTCATCCTGCAGCAGGATGCCTTCGATGAGGTCGATGCCGTCACATCGCTCGAGCGACAGGAGGAGATACTCAACCTCGTCACCGAAATATGCGAGAAGGACTTCCACTTCGACGACTTCCTCCAGTGTGTGGACTTCTTCCGCAAACTCATCAACGTCTGCAAGCAGATGAACTACTCTGTCTACAAGAGTGAGCAGTATGAGGGATTCGTTTCACAAGTTAAGCAGATGATAAATATCTAATAACCAGATGTGAGGGTAGGGTAGGTGAGAGCATTGCTCCAATAAGAGGATATTCCCCCTCTCCCCTTTCAAGGCGAAAGCTCCCATGCATGCCCCAAGGCGAAAGCTCCCCCACACATATACATATAGATATACAACACTATTAGATATACCGCAAAACAATGGCAACAGCTTTTCAGAAAGTATATACAAAGATAGGCCAAATCACCAAGGCCACCGTTTCTCTCAAGGCGAGAGGAGTGGGATATGACGAACTCGCCACTATCAACGGCAAGCTCGCACAGGTGGTGAAAATTGCAGGCGACGACGTTACGCTCCAGGTCTTCGAGGGTACGGGAGGCATCCCTACCAACGCAGAGGTCGTCTTCCTCGGCAAGTCACCTTCACTCAAGGTCAGCGACCAGCTCGCAGGCCGATTCTTCAATGCCTACGGCAACCCTATCGACGGCGGACCAGCCATCGAGGGCAAGGAGGTGGAGATTGGCGGACCTTCCGTCAACCCTGTTAGGCGCAAGCAGCCCTCTGAGCTCATAGCTACAGGTATAGCAGGTATCGACCTCAACAACACGCTCGTCTCCGGACAGAAGATTCCGTTCTTCGCCGACCCCGACCAGCCCTTCAACGAGGTCATGGCCATGGTGGCTCTACGAGCCAAGGTGGACAAGATCATCCTCGGAGGCATGGGTATGACCAACGACGACTACTACTTCTTCAAGAACACCTTCTCCAACGCTGGCGCGCTCGACCGCATCATAGCCTTCATGAACACTACTGAGGACCCTGCCGTGGAGCGTCTGCTCGTGCCCGACATGGCTCTAACGGCTGCCGAGTACTTTGCCGTGGAGAAGCATGAGACAGTCCTCGTGCTCCTTACCGACATGACTTCTTACGCTGACTCTCTCTCTATCGTCAGCAACCGTATGGACCAGATTCCTTCTAAGGACTCCATGCCAGGCTCGCTCTACTCCGACCTCGCAAAGATATACGAGAAGGCCGTACAGTTCCCTGAGAGCGCGGGTGGCGGCTCCATCACCATCATCGCCGTCACTACTCTCTCTGGTGGCGACATCACTCATGCCGTGCCCGACAACACAGGTTACATCACCGAGGGTCAGCTCTACCTCCGCCGCGACTCCGACATCGGTAAGGTCATCGTCGACCCATTCCGCTCGCTCTCACGTCTCAAGCAGCTCGTCAGCGGAAAGAAGACACGCAAGGACCACTCTCAGGTCATGAATGCTGCCATCCGCCTCTACTCCGACGCTGCCAACGCCAAGACAAAGCTCGAGAACGGATTCGACCTCACCGACTACGACAACCGCTGTCTCGACTTCGCCAAGGAGTATGCTGACAAGCTTCTCGCCATCGATGTCAACCTCGACACGACTGAAATGCTTGATGTTACGTGGTCTCTCTTCAAGAAATACTTCAAGATAGAGGAGGTCAATATCAAGAAAGAATTTACTGATGTATACTGGCATTAAGCAGACGGTGAGCAAGGGGAGAGCGTATCTCCCGCAGGTATCGTTGCTGCACCACACACACATCACGCAGACATCATACAGACATCTTTAACAAAGCTATTTTATGGCTATAAAGTTTCAATATAACAAGACATCGCTTCAGCAACTTGAGAAGAACCTCAAGATGCGCCAGCGCACTCTCCCCATCATCAAGAACAAGGAGACAGCCCTGCGACTTGAGGTGAAGCTGAGCAAGGAAGAGGCAGAGGCCTTGGAAGAGAAACTGCAGAAGCAGATTGGCGGCTACGAGTCGATGTATGCCCTCTGGGGCGAGTTTGACACGTCGCTCGTCAGCCTGAAGGATGTGAAGATTGACACGAAGAAGATAGCGGGAGTCACTGTCCCCATCCTCGTCAATATCGAACTCGAAGTGAAGCCCTTCGGACTCTTCTCTGCTCCTAAGTGGTACTTCGACGGCATCAACCTCCTGCAGGGACTCGCCAAGACGGCTGTGGAGCGCGAGTTCGTCCTTGCTAAGCTCGACCTTCTCGACCATGCACGACGCAAGACCACTCAGAAGGTCAACCTCTTTGAGAAAGTCCAGATTCCGGGCTATCAGGAGGCTGTGAGAAAGATAAAGCGATTCATGGAGGACGAGGAGAACCTCTCTAAGTCTTCACAGAAGATTCTCAAGTCTCTGCAGGAGGCTCGAGCAAGAAAGGAGGAAGTGGAAGCCGTATGATTCAGAAAATGAAAAAACTCACATTCCTCGTCACTGGCAAGGAATATGACAAGTTCATAAGCGACATCCGCTCGCTCGGAGTCGTACACGTGGAAGAACTCCAGAAGGGGGCTACAAGCAGTGAGCTGCAGGCTGCCCTCAACCGTTCGGAGCGCGTGAAGGAATGTCTCAAGAAGATGGACTTCGCCATAGCATCATACGCCAAGGGGCAAAAGTGGGACGCTAACCTCACGGAGCCTGCTCCTGCCGATGCAGCCAAAGGTTTTGAGGCTGTAGAAAGGGTGGATGACTTCTACAAGGAGGAGAACCGCATCATGCATGCTATCGACGAGGACATTGAGGCGGTCAAGAGTTTAAGGCCTTTTGGCAACTTCTCCTGGGACAATATTCGCACTCTCGAGGCCGAGGGATGGAAGGCTTATTTCTATGCCGTAGGGCTTGGCAAAATAAAGGCTGAGTGGGCTGAGAAGTACTATCTCGTGCCGCTCGACGACTACAAGAAGAAGTCTTACTTCGTTGTCTTCTCTAATGAGGACTCCGAACCAGACATTCCTGCTGAGAAGCTCTTCCTCCCAGAAAAGACACTCAGCGAGTACAGGGAAAGCGCAAAAGCCAACAGAGAGCGTCTGCTCACTCTCCACAACGAACTCTACGACTACTGTGTCACTTACCGTCCTTCTGTCGAGGCTGCCCTCGCCGTCTGCAACGACGACATTCAGCTCTCGCAGGTTCACCTCAGCCATGAGGACATAGCCGAGGGAAACGTGAAGATCATGGTCGGATGGACTCTCGAAGAGAAGGAGGACGCTGTCATTGACTATCTTGAGAAAGCTAACATCTGCTACGAACTCTCTGACCCATTGTTTGACGACGAAGTGCCCATCAAGATAAAGAACTCCAAGTTCGACACGCTCTTCGAGCCAATCCTGCGCATGTACTCTCTGCCAAACTACCACGACATCGACCCTCTCGTCATGTTTGCGCCCTTCTTCATGCTCTTCTTCGGACTCTGCATGGGCGACATGGGCTACGGACTCATCATCGTGGCTGCCAGCTTAGCCATCATCTTCTGCAAGAAGGAAATGGCGTCTTACGGCAAGTTAGGTGTGTGTCTTGGTGGCATGACAGTCATCTGCGGTTTCGTCACAGGCTCGTTCTTCGGCATAGACCTCTCCACGGTCGACTGGGACTTCATCAAGCCTATCCAGCCCTATTTCCTCAACGACAGCAAGAAAGACAGCTTCTTCGGCTACTCGCCCATGATGGTCATCTCCATCATCATCGGTCTCATTCAGGTGCTCCTCGGCATGACCATGGCAGGCGTGAAGGCCGTGAAGAACTACGGATTCATCTATGGCGTGGGCAAGTTCTCTTGGGTAGTGGCTCTCCTCACGGCCGTCATACTCTTTGGACTCCCCTTCATAGGCGTCACCTTCTCAGTCTTTGTCCAGATGGTGCTCTACGCCATCCTCGCCATCTCTGTCTTCGGCATCTTCTTCCTCAACAATCCTGCTGCCTACAAGAAGCAGGGAGCCCTTGGCAAGGCAATAGCCGTAGGCTCAAACATCGGAGGAGGCGTGTGGTCAACATACGGCATGTCGACAGGTCTGCTTGGCGACCTCCTCTCCTACATCCGCCTCTTCGCCCTCGGCTTGACAGGTGGTGTGCTCGGAGGCGTGTTCAACACGCTGGCTGTGGAGATGAGCCCTAATTTCCCCGTAGCGCACGAACTCGTGATGGGTATCATCCTGCTCCTCGGACATGGCATCAACTTCGCTCTCTGCATGATCTCATCTTTCGTCCACCCCATGCGACTCACCTTCGTCGAGTACTTCAAGAATGCTGACTTCACAGGAGGAGGCAGGGAGTACAAGCCTTTCCGCGTGAGTGCAGAAGACGGCTCGAACTAAAGAATAGGAGTGTGCATGACTTCTCGAGGAATTTCTACAGACGCTTCGAACAAGGGATATATGACTTCTCGAGGAAGTTCTACAGACGCTTCGAACAAGGGATATATGACTTTTAGCGGAAGTTATACAGACGCTTCGAATATAACAACGTAACATAACAAAAATCAAATTATTATTAACTCCAGTTCCCTCCTTGCCCTATTAAGCCCTCCTCATGGGTGGCAGAGGTGTGACTGTACAAAAAACAAACAACATTATGTCTCCAGTACTTTTAGCTTACATCGGACTGGCTCTTGCAGTAGGCCTTTCCGGTATCGGTTCAGCCTATGGCGTAACAATCTGCGGTAACGCTGCCATTGGCGCATTCAAGAAGAATCCATCAGCAAGCGGTTCTTATCTCGGTCTTGCAGCCCTCCCATCTTCACAGGGTCTGTACGGATTCGTAGGATTCTTCATCCTCAACCCGCTCATCACTGCTGACGTGACTATGCCAACAGCATGCGCCATCCTCGGTGCAGGTCTCGCTCTCGGTGCAGTGGCCCTCTTCTCTGCCATCCGTCAGGCAAAGGTTTGCGCCAACGGCATATCTGCCATCGGTGGTGGTCACAATGCCTTCGGTACAACAATGGTGCTCGCCGTGTTCCCTGAGCTCTACGCCATCCTCGGACTCCTCGTCCTCATCCTCATAGCTGGTTCTCTCTCATAATAAACATTCATTATCAGAGGCGGCTTTCTGATTAGGAAGGTCGCCTCTTTAGCTTCAATCGGCTTTATGGCTTTTATTGCTTTATAGCTTTTATTGCTTTATAGCTTTATAGCTTTTATTGCTTTTTAGCTTAATAGCTTTTATTGCTTAATAGCTTTTATTGCTTAATAGCTTTTATTGCTTTTTAGTTTTTATAGTTTCTAAAGCCTCCATAATCTCCATACCTCCATCCTTCAATCATGATAAGACCCAAGTACATCCTATTGGCACTTGCCACTTTCATCTCGTCCATTCTTCATGCTCAGCGCAACAGTGTCTACCAAGAATACATCGACACCTATAGCGACATGGCAGTAGAGCAGATGCGTCAGCACAAGATACCTGCCAGCATCACTATGGCGCAGGCTCTTTTAGAGAGTGGTGCAGGCAGAAGCTATCTTGCCACAAATGCCAACAACCATTTTGGCATAAAGGTGAGTGGAGGATGGACAGGTCCCTACGTCCGTCGGGACGACGACCGCAAGAACGAAAAATTCCGCAAGTACCGCAACGTCAAGGAGAGCTACGAGGACCATTCGCTCTTCCTCAAGCAGCCACGCTATTCTCGCCTCTTCTCCTTGCGTCAGGATGACTACAAGGCATGGGCTCGTGGTCTGAAAGCATGTGGATATGCCACCTTGCCCACCTATGCCGACCGTCTCATAACCATCATCGAGACATACGAACTCCATCAGCTCGACAAGGGCAAGTACTCTAAATATAAACCCCAAAAGAAGCAAGAACCAGTAATTATCCCACACGACATCATCACAGTCAATGGTCTCCGTTGCCTCGTGGCTCGTCCAGGCGACACATGGGAGTCGCTTGCCAAGGAGACAAAAGTCTCTCGTCGAAGCCTTGTGCGCTACAACGAGACAAGCAAGGATGTCGCTCCCGAGCCAGGCATGAACATCTTCCTCGAAAAGAAGGCCAAGAAGGCCGCCAAAGAGTACAAGGGCTATTGGCACAAGATAAAGTCTGGCGAATCGCTCTATTCCATCAGCCAGCTCTACGGCATACGCATTGAGAGTCTGTACAAGATGAACTACAAGGACGACTCCTATGTGCCTGTAGTTGGTGACCTCCTCAAGGTGAGGTAGACAAACCGTCGACGAATAATAAACCATCCATTCCTACTTGGGGAATTTCTAAATCGGATAATAATCTTCACATTTGTCTCATCATGCCAACCACCAATCGAATACCATTTATTGACTACATACGCATGACGGCCTGTTTCCTTGTCATGCTCGTACATGCCAGTGAGAGTTTCTATGCCGCCGACACATCTGGTCTTGCAGGCAATGTCTCAATGCTTATCAATGAATCCAATCGTTTTTGGGTAGCTTTCTACGATGGAGGCGTAGCTCGCACGTGTGTTCCTTTGTTTATGGTTGTCAGTGCCTTCCTCCTTGTGCCCGTAGGCAAGGGAGTTACCATGCGTCAGTTCTACGCTCGCCGCATGAAGCGCATTCTGCCGCCGATGATATTCTTCATGCTTGTCTACACCTTCCTGCCTCTCCTCTGGGGGCAGATGACAATGGAGCAGTCCTTGGCGGACTTCCGTCTTCTTCCATTCCAGTTCCCGTCCATGGCAGGACATCTGTGGTTCATGTATCCGCTCATATCTCTCTACCTCATAATACCAGTAGTGTCACCATGGTTGGAGCGTTCGACAGCATCCGACGAACGTCTGTTCCTCCTTCTCTTCGTGGTGTCCACCTTTGTGCCATGGCTCACTCGCTATGTCTCTCCCGACCTTTGGGGCACCTGCTTCTGGAATCCCTATTTCGGCATGCTGTACTACTGTTCGGGCTATCTCGGCTATCTTGTCTTGGCGCATTACATCCGTTGTCATCTCCATTGGTCACGTGGCAAGCGTGCCTGTGTAGGTCTCATATGTTTCCTTGTGGGTGCCGCATTCACAGGATGGTCATTCTGGTATGCAGGAGTGCCAGGGAAGGTCATTGAGACGCCCATGCTCGAATGGTCATGGGAGTTCTGCACGCCCAATGTCCTCTGTGCCACCTTCGGAGCCTTCCTCCTTTTCACCTGCATAGAGAGTGTCCGCCCCCCTCGTTTTGTTGCCCTCTCCTCCCGTCTATCCTTCGGCATGTACCTTATGCATCTCCTTTTCCTTTCCAACATTGCCCCCATCTTTGTCAATGGCGACCCTGCCCATCCTCTCATTCCCGTCTGGCTCGCCATACCATTCATTGCCCTCCTCACCTACGTCTGCTGCTTCCTCACCTCATGGCTCCTCTCCCGATTGCCAGCAAGCAAGTGGCTGATAGGGTGAAAAGTGAATATGAAAGCATTTGCATTGTTATGAACGTTCAAATATGCAAAAACCGCATTTTTATGAACGTTCAATAAAGAAGGAAACAATTGATTCAGGATTGCGTGCCATCATTCAATGGATATACAGAGATGGATATTGCCAACAATCCACATGCGTATCGTTCGCACTGTCCCATGCGGATTGTTCGCAATGTCCCATCCAGATTGTTCGCAATGTCCCATGCAGATTGTTCGCAATGTCCCATGCAAGATGTACATGATGGCACGCGAATCGCAATTTAAAAGGTAGGGCTTTCACCCTACCCTAAGATTCGCCCCTGTAGGGCTTGCCATTAGGAACATTCCCAATTATGCCCTCTTTCCCCTTTGTGCAGTTTGACCATGCAAAAACTTTCCCCTTTGTGCAGTTTGACCATGTGAAAACTTTCCATTTTGTGCACATAAGATGACTGCAGTCATGGAGTATATGATGCACAAATATTTGACAAATGTCAAGAAATCGTTCACTTTCTGCTTTTGTACCGTCACTGGATGAACAGTCAAGTGACTATTTCCGTATTTTTGCCGTGAGACAGACTCCCTTGCGCGCAATGCCTCAGTGAGGGAGCAATTTGTTGAACACAACATCAATGATTGTATAGTCATGAAAAGATTTAATATTGAGACACTTTTCTCATTGGGATATAAATCTGAATATCCTCAGCGGCAACTGATATTTGGATATTTCGCATATTCTGTACTCGGCACTCTGATGCTTTCACTCCCTTTTTGCTGCAAAGAGGGCATTTCCATAGTCGACAATCTCTTTTCTGCCGTTTCTGCCCTGTCGACGACGGGACTTTCCACTGTGGATGTGTCTGCTGACTACACTTTCTGGGGACAGATGGTCATTCTGCTTCTTATCCAGTTCGGGGGACTTGGATATATGACTTTCACCTCATACGTCATGTTTCGCCTCACTCGACATCTCGGCAGTACAGAAGCGAAGATGTTTCACGCACAGTTCTCTTTCCCCGACAGGATGAATTCTGACGGGATGCTGGGAAACATAGTCAACTTTGCCCTGGCTTTTGAGCTGCTGGGCATAGTGCTGCTCTATCCCTATTTCCTCCTCAACCATGTTGATAGCCCCTTATGGTCTGCTGTCTTCCATTCTGTATCGGCTTTCTGCACAGCAGGTTTCAGCATCTATGGTGACAATCTGGTGAGGTTCCAAACTGACTGGTATGTTAATATTGTCATATCCGTGCTGAGCTATATGGGAGCCATGGGGTTCATCATGATGACTGACTTGCTGAGGAAAATACGAGTCACGGGCTACAAAATATCATTTACCACCAAGGTCATAGCTGTCATCACCACAGCCATGACACTTTGGAGTACTGTCCACCTGTTCTTCTTCGAACCGTCTCTTCAGACGATGTGCCTCTCCGACCGTCTGCTTGCCTCATGGTTTCACTCCATGTCTGCCATCACCACCGTGGGCTTCAACACCATTGACATGAGTTCTGCCTGTGCCATATCTTTGGTAGTGCTGTCTTTCTCCATGTACGTCGGAGCTTCCCCCTCTGGCACGGGCGGCGGATTGAAGTCTACAACTCTTTCAACCCTGTTTGCCTATACAAAAAACAAGCTCGGACTAAGGAAAGATATATCCTTGGTCGGCAACAAAGTGCCTGCATACCGTGTGGATGCCGCTCTTACCACAGCCGTCTTCTACACCTCTATACTTTTTGTTGGCATATATCTGATGATCATCTTTGAGGGAGGAGGTGCGGACTTTCTTTCCATCGTGTTTGAGTCAACATCTGCTCTGGCCACAGCAGGACTGTCCTCGGGTCTGTTGTCTACGGTAAGTGTCGGCAGCAAATTGGTATTGATAGTGCTGATGTTTATTGGGCGCGTTGGTGTCATCACGCTTGGCAATGTGATGCTTGTCAGGGCACATGCACAAAAGGTAACACATAAAAACGACTTGGTGGTATAGTGTCGTATGGTCGTGCCATAGTAATTAAGTAGGTGTGCAACATGATTTTTATAATGATTGTATTGATTTTTGCTATAAAGTTGCCTATGCTTTAGAAAGGTTTTGCCATAAAGTTGCCTATGCTTTAGAAAGGTTTTGCACACCTACTTATGATGAGAGATATGCTCTTCCCAGATTGCCCAGTACGCAACATC
>JAEDNQ010000218.1 GCA_016302435.1 Bacteroidaceae bacterium | reverse complement strand
ACTCCGGCACCTTCCGTCCCCTGCAGCTTGCAGCCGCACAAGCATACTCCAACAGCGAGGCATGGCACACACAAGCCAACATCGACACTTACGCCTCACGACGCAAGATAGCAGAAGACATAATGACCACTCTCGGCTGCACCTTCGACCCCACACAGCAAGGCATGTTCCTCTGGGGCCGCATACCCGACACATACGATGACGTGGAGCAGCTCACCGAAAAGGTACTACACGAGGCCCGCGTCTTCATCACCCCCGGCTTCATCTTCGGCAGCAACGGCAAGCGATACCTACGCATCAGCCTCTGCGCTAAAGACGAAAAGATGAAAGAAGCCCTCCACCGCATCAAGCAATCTCTCTAAACAGCACCCCCGTGAGCTCCCCCCTCCTGCTCCGTCAAGTCCAAGGGCTTCCCAAGCCCGCCCCCACAAAAACAAACAAACAAACAAACAATAAAACACACAACAATATGGAACTCGAACTTTCCCCACTTTCCCTCCCAAGCGACAACGAGCGTCCCTTCGTCATCGCAGGTCCCTGCTCAGCAGAGACAGAAGAACAAGTCATGACCACAGCCCTTCAGCTGGCATCCAAAGGCTGCCACATGTTCCGTGCAGGCATCTGGAAGCCACGCACCAAGCCAGGAGGCTTCGAAGGCAACGGTGAGGTAGCACTCCCATGGATGGAGCAAGTCAAGAAAGAAACAGGCATGCTCACAGCCACAGAAGTTGCCACCCCCGAGCATGTTGAGCTCGCCCTCAAATACGGCATCGACATCCTGTGGATAGGAGCACGCACCACAGCAAACCCCTTCGCCGTACAGGCCATCGCCGACAGCCTCAAGGGCATTGACGTGCCCGTACTGATCAAAAACCCCGTCAATCCCGACCTCGAACTCTGGATAGGAGCCCTCGAGCGCATCAACGGAGCCGGCATCAAGCGCCTCGGAGCCATCCACCGCGGATTCTCCAGCTACGACAAGAAGATATACCGCAACCTACCCATGTGGCAGATTCCCATTGAGCTCAGCCGTCGCATCCCAGGCTTACCTATCGTCAACGACCCCAGCCACATCGGCGGACGACGCGACCTCATCGCCCCCCTCTGCCAGCAGGCCATGGACCTCGGCATGGACGGACTCATCGTCGAGAGCCACTGCAACCCTGAGAAGGCATGGAGCGACGCCAGCCAGCAGGTCACACCCGACATCCTCGACTTCATCCTCTCCATACTCGTCATCCGCCAAGAGACACAGACAACAGAAAACATCACAGCTCTCCGCAAGCAAATAGACGAGATAGACAACAGCCTCATCGACATCCTCAGCAAGCGCATGCGCATAAGCCGCGAAATCGGACAATACAAGAAAGAGCACAGCATGACCATCCTCCAGACCGCACGCTACAGCGAGATTCTTGACAAGCGTGGCGCACAAGCCTCACTCCTCGGCATCGACCCAGAGTGCGTCAAGAAAATCTTTGAGTCCATCCACGAAGAGTCTGTCAACCAGCAGATGAAAATCATCAACGAGGCATAAACCAAACACCTCCACAGACAAGAACAAAGAGATGAAAATACTCATATTAGGAGCAGGCAAGATGGGGTCCTTCTTTACCGACCTGCTATCCTTCGACCACGAAGTGGCCGTCTACGACATAGATCCCAAACGACTACGCTTCATGTACAACACAGAGCGCTTCACCACACTCGATGAGATAAAGGACTTCGAGCCCGAACTCGTCATCAATGCCGTCAGCCTCAAGTACACGCTCAGCGTCTTCAAACAGGTCATACCATACCTCCCTGCCACCTGCATCCTCTCCGACATCAGCTCGGTCAAGACAGGCTTCAAGGAGTTCTACGAGCAGTGCGGCATGCGCTACGTCAGCACACACCCCATGTTCGGCCCCACCTTCGCCAACCTCGGCAAACTTTCCACAGAGAATGCCATCATCATCAACGAAGGCGACTTCATGGGACGCTGCTTCTTCAAGGAACTATACAACAGACTCGAACTCAACATCTGCGAATACACCTTCGAAGAACACGACAAGACCGTAGCCTACTCCCTCTCCATCCCATTCATCTCCACCTTCGCCTTTGCTGCCGTCATGAAACATCAAGACGCACCAGGCACCACCTTCAAGCGCCACATGAAGATAGCGCAAGGCGTACTCTCCGAAGATGACACTCTGTTGCGCGAGATACTCTTCAACCCCTACACCAAGGACCAAGTGGAGCAGATACGCACAGAAATGAAGGAAATCATAGACATCATCGACAACCGTGACGAGGAACACATGCAAAAATACCTCACAAAGATAAGAGCCAACATAAAGTAAGCCCCCTCACAGTAGCATCGATGAAGTTGTGTTCCCCTTCGAGCTCAACGACCCACTTCAGGTGAGCATCCTTCTTCTAATGCTCATCCACGGCAAACCAACATACAAACCGTCAAAAAAACAGAAAGTGGACATTGCCCATCAGCAATGCCCACTTTCTTTT
>JAEDNQ010000217.1 GCA_016302435.1 Bacteroidaceae bacterium | reverse complement strand
TGTGAGTTTCTTTAGAACTCGGCAGTCTTTGGTGTGCGAGGGAATGGGATGACATCGCGGATGTTCTGCATACCTGTGACGAAGAGGATGAGACGCTCGAAGCCAAGGCCGAAGCCGCCGTGGGGGCATGAACCGAACTTTCGAGTGTCGAGATACCACCACATGTCCTTCATAGGGATGTTGCGCTCCTCTATCTCGTTGATGAGTTTGCCGTAGTCTTCCTCACGAACAGATCCGCCGATGATTTCGCCTATCTGAGGGAAGAGGACGTCTGTGCCTTGAACTGTCTCCTCCATCTCCTGACCGTTGAAGACTGGCTTCTGCTCGTCTATCTTCATGTAGAAGGCCTTGATCTTCTTTGGGTAGTTGGTCATGATGACTGGACGCTTGAAATATTCTTCTACGAGGAAGCGCTCATGCTCAGAGGCAAGGTCGTCGCCCCAGTTGCATGGGAACTCGAACTTCTTGCCGTCCTTGATGGCTTGCTGGAGAATCTCGATGCCCTTGGTGTATGGCAGGCGAACAAACTCCTCCTTGAGCACACCTTCGAGTCGTTCGATGAGTCCCTTGTCAATCATCTTGTTGAGGAACTCGAGGTCGTCCTTGCAGTTGTCGAGAGCCCACTTGACACAGAACTTGATGAAGTCCTCTTCGAGAGTCATGAGGTCGTCGAGGTCGATGAATGCCACTTCGGGCTCTATCATCCAGAACTCTGCCAAGTGGCGTGGGGTGTTGGAGTTTTCGGCACGGAAGGTTGGTCCGAAGGTGTATATCTGTCCGAGTGCAGTGGCACCGAGCTCTCCCTCGAGCTGTCCAGACACGGTGAGCGAAGTCTGCTTGCCGAAGAAGTCGTCGTCGTAGATGATGGAACCATTCTCGTCCTTCTTGAGGTCATAGAGGTTCTTTGTTGTCACCTGGAACATCTGTCCTGCTCCCTCGCAGTCTGAGGCTGTGATGATAGGAGTGTGGAAATAGAAATAGCCATGCTGGTGGAAGTAGGTGTGGATGGCCATGGCCATGTTGTGGCGAATGCGCATGACAGCTCCGAAGGTGTTGGTGCGCAGGCGCATGTGGGCATGCTGGCGCATGTATTCAAATGTCTGTCCTTTCTTCTGCATAGGGAAGTCGGCAGGACACTCGCCAAAGACCTTGATGTTTGTTGCCTGAACCTCTACAGCCTGTCCAGAGCCGATGGACTCTACCATGGTGCCTGTGACGGAGAGGCAAGCGCCTGTGGTGATGAGCTTCATCATGTCGGCGTCGAACTTCTCCACGTCGGCCACAACCTGCACGTTCTTGATTGTCGAACCGTCGTTGAGGGCGATGAAGTTGACAGCCTTGCTGCCGCGCTTTGTGCGCACCCATCCCATGACTGTGACCTCTGCTCCGTAGTCTGTGCGCTGGAGAAGGTCAACTATCTTTGTTCTTTTCATTGTGTTTGCAGTCTATTTTATTTTCTTATATGTATGATTATTCTCTTGCAAGTGGGCGTGTGTGTCGTCTCGTGCGAGCGTCAAAAAAAGAAGCCGACTGAGGAGGAACGAAAAAAGAAGAGTCCCACTGCCTCGTGCGTGCGTCATAAAATAGACTAAGCAATCGCAGTCTGATCAATAAGAGCTGCGATTGCTGTCCATATATTGTCTCATTGCGAGTAGCCCGCTCGAGAGTCCACTGCTATTCGAAGCTGCCCATGTGTAGCATAGCCACTTCCTTCTCAGTGAGGAAGCGCCAGTCGCCTCTCTTGATGCCCTTCTTGGTGAGTCCGGCAAACATGACGCGGTCGAGCTTGCACACCTTGTAGCCAAGGCTTTCGAAGATGCGGCGCACGATGCGGTTCTTGCCTGAGTGAATCTCTATGCCCACCTGTTTGCGGTCTGTCTCAGAGGCGTAGCTGATGGCGTCGGCCTTGATGTCTCCATCGTCGAGAGTGATGCCCTCTGCTATCTGCTTCATGTCGGCAGCTGTGCAGTTCTTGTCGAGGTATACGTGATATATCTTCTTCTTGAGGAACTTTGGGTGTGTGAGCTTGGAAGCGAGGTCGCCGTCATTGGTGAAGAGGAGCACACCTGTTGTGTTGCGGTCGAGACGACCTACAGGATAGATGCGCTCGCGGCAGCAGTTCTTCACGAGCTCCATGACAGTCTTGCGCTGCTGAGGGTCGTCGGACGTTGTGACATAGTCCTTTGGCTTGTTGAGGATGACATACACCTTCTTCTCAAGCGACACAAGCTGGTCGTGGAAGTGCACCTCGTCAGTGCGCTGCACCTTTGTGCCGAGCTCTGTGACCACATTGCCGTTGACTGTGACCACACCAGCTTGGATAAACTGGTCAGCCTCACGGCGTGAGCATACGCCAGCGTTAGCAAGGAACTTATTGAGACGTATTGGTGCATTTGGATCCTCCAGATACTCCTTGTACTCAATCTGCTTCTTCATGCTGTACTTGGCGTTGGGGTTGTAGCCGCCGCGCTGATTGTTGTAGCCTCCGCGCTGGTTGTTGTAGCCGCCGCGCTGATTGTTGTAGCCGCCGCGCTGATTGTTGTAGCCGCC
>JAEDNQ010000044.1 GCA_016302435.1 Bacteroidaceae bacterium | reverse complement strand
CTGCTGCATGATAGCCTCAAAATCGCCTCAAGCTAATTTATAGAACACCCCTTATCCCATTTCTTAACGTGTTTCGAGGCACAACTTATGATAGGCTCTGGTCACAACTTATGATAGGCCTTTGGCATAAGTAGGTGTGTAAAATGACTATTATTTTTACATGAATTAAATTTTGTGTTGAGTATTAAATTTATTACGAGAGTTTTAGTTATTTGTCCAAAAATATGAACCTTCAGGACAAATTTGCCATTGGCTATACAAAATTCAGAACCAAAATGCATTTTTCCCGACTTTTGTCATTGGCTTTTGGGATTTTTATGTAAATTTGTAGCGAAATCAGTCTTAGCTAACTGCAAACATTATGTTAAGGTAATATACATTTTCCATTACAGACGGGCTGTTTTGTTTTCAAACCCACAGAAAATAGTAAGTGACTTGATTCATTTCGGTAACCGCCACAACAAAAGAAGTACAACGACATGAAAGCAAGCGTAATCAACAATCTTAAGAAAGCAGGCCTTTGTCTCTTTGGCATGGGCATAGCAGCCATCAACGCCTCGGGTGCTACTGCGGCCGAACTGCAAGCAGAAATAAATCTGCTGCAAGTGAGGTCGAAGGTCAATTTTCTCTCGCTATGCGTGGTCATCTGCGTGATGATGATATTCTTCATGTGGGGCATGAAGGAGCATCACCGCAAGCACGTGATGATGCTCGAGCGCAAGAACCGTGCGCTGCAAAGAGCGCACAAGGAGGCGGCCGACTCAAGAGACTATGCTGAACTGCAGTCGCAGATGAAGAGCATATATACAAAGAATCTCGCTCACGAGATACGCACTCCTCTCGGACAGGTATACGGATTCACACAGGTGTTGGCAGATGACAACATCCCCATGGAGGAAGATGAGCGCAAGGAGGTGCTCGCAGCCCTGCTTGAGAGTTGCCAGCATCTGACAAAGGTCGTAGAAAATATTGACACAGTGGCGGCAAAGCTTGAGAAACTGGACAGCCTCTCTGACGTGGAGTCTGTGCTCAAACTTGAGTCTGCTGAAGCGGGAGGACTGCATACGGACTTCGCCTTCTACTATCCAGACAACCGCAAATCAGAATTCGCTTACTCACAATCCGACCAGACTTCATGATACACAACACTCAACATATGCCTGCGGCCGTGCGATACGGACTGGCATTCCAGCATCTCATGGCCGTCTTCTTGGGCACGTTGTTTGTGCCTATAGTCCTCGGACTGCCCATATACACTTCCATGTTCTTCTCCGGTGTGGCCACACTGCTGTTCCACTATTTCACATACGGCAAACTGCCACTCTATCTCAGCACCTCCTTCACCGTACTGGCAGGACTGATTTTCATAAGGCAGACTGCCCTGGCCAGAGGCATCCCCAACGACATAGCCCTGTGCTATGTGTGCTTCGGTTCTTTCATTGTCGGTGTGATATACATGATTGCGGGGCAGCTCGTCAGGCTGCTGCCAAGACATCTGATCAACCGCCTGTTCTCCACTGCGTTGGCAGGTCCAATCATCATTATATTGGGCATTGACATGCTCACCACCTCCACCCTTTCGTTCATGAGCGACTGGATAGCAGGCAGTATAGCCATCATAGCCGCAGCCATAGCGCAGTTTTTCTTACGGGGCATGTCACGCATCATTTCCATCAACATAGGCATTGCAGCTGGCGTCATCGCCGCAGCCTTGAGAGGGAACATACCTATAGACATGTATGACCAATTTCCTTGGATGGCATCGCCCTTTAAGTATGACTTCATGGCGTTTCGCATTCTGGAACATCTGGACTGGGAAATGTTGAGAGTTACTGTTGTGACAGTCATTCCCCTATCGTTCATTGCCATAGGGGAGCACCTCTCAGACATCATCGCAATCTCTCGCTCCACTCAAGTGGAATACATGCACGCTGTGGGATTGCGACGCACCATAAGCGCCAACGGACTCACCATCATCCTTGCAGCTGTCTTCGGAGCCAGCCCCAACACGGCTTACACTCAAACGACAGGACTGATAGAGCTCAACAAAATCTGTGATGCCCGCATACTGAGAATGACGGCCATAATGATGATAGTGCTATCCTTCTGTCCTAAGCTGACCATCATTGTGGGCATCATACCACCTGCCGTCATCGCTGCCATTACCATCATCATGTACCTCATGGTGATGCTCGTGGGATGGCGCACCTTGAGACAAGGGGAAGGGAAACGATGGAGGAAGCGAACCATAGGCATCAGCATAGGCATCATAGGCATGTATATCATACTGAAGACATTCTGCAATGCAGGCATTCCTATAGGCTCCACATATTTGTCTCCTCTGAATGCGAGCTTTATCCTCGGTCTGATATTGAACATCGCAATACCTCAAAACAATGAAAAAGGAAAAAAAGAACATACGGAGAATACATAACGTCTTTGGATTCAGACACAAGGTGCATTCTGTCAAGACAGAGATATTTGCAGGACTGAGTACGTTTGTTGTCATGGCCTATATCCTGGCGCTAGCACCCAACGCCTTCAAAGGCATAGGTGGAGCGGAAGACGCCTTTCCCACAGGAGCCATGTTCACAGCCACAGCCTTGGTGAGCGCTCTGAGCACCATGCTCATGGCTGTATATGCGAAAAGGCCTCTTGCGGTGGCTCCAGGAGTGGGACTGCTGTACTTCATCAGCGGAACAGTATGCACCACCATGGGGTACTCATGGCACTTTGCTCTGACTGCCATTTTCATTGAAGGCGTGATATTCACAATCCTGTCTTTCTCAAGCTGGCGCACACTCATCATAGAGTGTATACCCATATCGCTGCGCAGCGCCATTGGAGTGGGGGTGGGATTCTTCTTGGCTTCTCTCGGACTGAAGAGCGCAGGCCTTGCCACCTCAAGCACGTCGATAGTATCGCTGGCTAGTTTCGTCACCGAACCAGAAAAGCAGCTCTTCGCCTTATGTCTCATCCTTGCCGGCATGCTCATAATAAACAAGGTGAGAGGTGCAATCTTCATCACCATTACCGTCGCCACCATAATTGGCATACCCATGGGGCTGACTCATATAGACTCTGTAATAAAAATGCCCGAATCGCCTCTGCCCCTTCTGTGCCAGATGGAATGGAGCAGCGATGTGGTGTCTATCGACATGCTCGTGTGTGTCATATCCATCCTGTTCCTCGACATGTTTGACACCATAGGCACATCGCTGGGAGTGTTGGGCAACAGCAGCATGAGCAGGCCGAATGGACGTGTCATACGCATGTCGCACATCATGCAGGTAGATGCCATCAGTTCGATTCTCAGCGGCATCTTCGGCACCACAACATGCACGAGCTATTTAGAGAGTGCGGCAGGTGTGGCTGAGGGAGGACGCACAGGCATCACGTCGTTCACTACTGCCATCTGCTTCATACTGGCCATCTTTGCCTCCCCTATCTTCCTCGCTATACCAGGAGTGGTCACAGGTGCTATCATGTTGATAGTCAGTTTCCACATGTTTTCAGCCATCAGACATATCAATCTCAGCAATCCTGTAGAGGCCATACCTTCCGTGCTCATAATATTGATGATGACCATCACTGGCAGCATAAGCGACGGCATTGTCGTTGGAGTCATCACCTATGCCGTCTTCAGCACGTTCGCTGAGCTGAAGAGGGACAAAGGACAAAAAACAACTCGATGAACACCATCACAGTGAAGGCATTCATCGAGTTGTACTATGGATAAGTCCTGCGAGGCGAAGTAGCATCATCGCTCATCCGACGCGGACACCATATCCTGAAGAGCCAGTCCGGCGAGCATGAAGCCGAATATGGCTGTGGTGTGGGCTATAGTGCCGTTCACCCTCGCCTTTATGGTGCTGCCAGCATGATAAGCGGCATCGGCTCCATTGGTGGCACACTCTGCGGTAGCCGTCTCGTCTCCTTGGTTGGAGAGAAGTTCCTCGCTATAGACACATCGGAACTTGCGAGAGGGGAACGTCTTTGCATGCTTGAACTTGCGCCTCAAGGCTGCTGCAAGAGGGCATCCCTTCACCTTCCAGAACTCAGCCACATCAATCTTTGTCGGATCCATCTTCAGTGCTGCTCCCATAGAGGAGAAGAAGGTGGCTGTTGACTGTGTGGCGCGGAGTATGAGGCAAGCTTTATCTCGCAAGGAGTCGATGGCGTCGATGACGTAGTCGTAGCTGTCCAGATCATACTGGTCGGCGGTCTCTTCGCTATAGACTCCGCATATAGCTTCTATCTCTGCCTCGGGATTGATGTCCAAGAGTCTTCGCTTCATGACGTCTACCTTGACTTGACCTACGGTTGAGGTGGTGGCCATGAGCTGGCGATTGACGTTTGTGATACATACCGTGTCGGAATCAACAATGGTAAGATGTCTCACTCCCGAGCGCACGAGACTCTCTGCACACCATGAGCCTACGCCCCCTACGCCAAATATTATAACGCTCACAGAGGCAATGTGCTCCATCGCCTCTGTGCCTAATAGCAGTTCTTGTCTGCTGAATATCTCGTTTGTCATAATATCACCTACTTTGTTTCTCCAGCTTTATGCTGCTCCTTCTGCATCTGCTTCCACTGTTCCTTGGCAAGCTGCTGCATGTCTACGACCTCGTCTTTCTCGTCTACTATCTCGAAGCCCAGCATGGTCTCGATGACATCTTCGAGGGTGACTATGCCGCGGAAGCATCCGTACTCGTCGATGATGATGGAGATGTGCTCTTTCTTCTCAAGCAGCTTCTCCCAGATGGTCGACACATCCTCATCTTCGGAGAAGGACAGGATGGGGCGGGCAAGGTCGCCCAGTTTGAAGTCGAATTTGTCTTCGGCAAGGCGCTCGAGCACTTCCTGGCGAAGCACGTAGCCTGTTATGTAGTCGCTCTCTTCTCCTTTGTAGACAGGTATGCGAGAGTAGTTCTTGTATTCTTCGTCTTCGTAAAACTCCTTTAGGCTCATCTCTTCCTCTGCCATGGCTACAACGACGCTTGGTGTCATTATCTCGTGGGCGGTGATGCTGTCGAGCCTGAGCAGATGCTGTATCATTCGGTTCTCTTTCTTCTCTAAGACTCCTTCTTCCGTGCCGACGGAGACGATGGCAGAGACCTCCTCGCGAGTGACCGACTCCTGGGGAGAGGTGCTGCTGACGAGTCGGGTGAGGCGTTCGAGCAGGACGACGAGAACGTAAGTGATGATGATGTAAAAATGTATGATGCCCGTGGCAGGAAGAGCCAGTTTGCGCCAATAGGTAGAGCCTATGGTCTTGGGGATAATCTCTGAGAAGATAAGTATCAGCAGGGTGAAGACCGCCGATACTGCTCCGACAAAGAAACTTGTCTCGTCAGATGCCTGATAGTGGACTGACGCATAGCCTGCGGCCTGCGAACCCACAAGGGATGCTCCCACCGTATTGGCTATAGTGTTGACGATGAGTATTGCTGAGATGGGGCGGTCGATGTTTGTCTTGTATTGCTTCAGACGCTGCCACCCTGCCACTCCCTGTGTCTCTAAGGTAGAGACGTATGACATTGGGGTAGATAATATTGTTGCTTCAAGCAACGAGCATATTGCCGATATGACCAACGCCAACAGCATGAACGTGATTAAAAGTGATAACTGCTGATCCATGCCTTTGCGGTTTTGTCGTTGTTGAATACTAATGTACAGTAAGTAAAATTGTGTTTCTGGATGCGGCTACTGTTTTCCGCCGGATAACTGTCTGAGTCCATCTATTGTTTTTTTAGTTAATACTGAACCTGCTACTGAGGTCAAGCCTATTCTCGCCCGTCGTAGAGCGAGACGAGGCATCTGCTGACACGCAAGTTTAGTGCAAAAGTAGTGCTTTTGATTGAGACAGACAAAAAAAACAACAAAAAAATTGACAAGAATGCTTTTTTTTCTCTTTTTACCATTGTATTGTAAAAAATAATGCCTAACTTTGCAATCGCAAAATAAACAAGAGCATCATTAGCTCCTTCCAACTTACATGAGCGCAGGACATACCGGCAGCGTTCATAAGACGAGAATAGTTGACAAAAGGGAAAGCACTGCAAAACACATTGCTTCCTTCCCATTCACAAAACCCATAAAACCACACATATATGAAAACAGAGAAGAACATACAATTGGGCATACTCATAGTAGACATTTGCGTCTTGACGCTACATACCATTGGATTCTATTATCTGATGCAGCATCTGCTACCAGGTTCCGTCAACGGGATAGCAAGCCTTCCATGGCTCGTCGTTACTTATGTTTTCAGTTTCTTCATCAGTTTCTCCTTCTATCCATCCATTTTGCAATACAGAGACATCAAGTGGGAGGAAGTGGTCAAGCGTGCACTTACCACATGCTTCGTTATGCTGCTGTTCATCTCGCTCATAACACTCTTCACACGCCCGTACTCTCACTTCCCACGCGGATTTTTCTGCTACTCCATGCTCTCCTTCGCCACAGTCCTGATTTTAGAGCGTCTGGGCATGAGGTACGCACTGACCCACCTGCGCGCCAA
The DNA here is from genome assembly GCA_016302435.1 of Bacteroidaceae bacterium. GTDB lineage: Bacteria > Bacteroidota > Bacteroidia > Bacteroidales > Bacteroidaceae > Minthosoma. Next base: position 8,109 of record JAEDNQ010000044.1, on the reverse strand, counting down.
CAAGCACAACATCAAGAATGTCGTACTCGTGGGAAACGAGCCTGCAATAGGCTTGCTTCAAGAGCACATGTCCAACCCCGCCTACGGCTACAACATACTCGGAACATTCTACAATGGAAACATGAACAATGAGGCCATGCAGAAACTGCGCATAGGCCGTGTCGAAGAGCTCTATCCCTGGCTGGTCGAACACCCTGAAGTCAACGAGATATACGCATACTTTCCCAAGGAGCAGCAAGAGAGAATCAACATAATAAGCAAATATTGCGACAATCACCTCGTGCGCTTCTACTACATCCCAGCCATCGACGTCTTCAAAGGCAGGATGGCCATAACGTTCATGAACGACATTCCTATCATAGCAAGAAGAGAAGAGCCTCTGCGCACACCTGTCAATAAGTGCATAAAGCGTATCTTCGACATCTGCTTCTCTACTGTTGTGCTCCTTACCGTCTTCCCCATCGTATGGCTCATAGTCTCCATCGTCATCAAGATACAGTCGCCAGGACCTGTCTTCTTCCTGCAAGAGCGCACTGGTCTCGACGGAAAGGTGTTCAAGTGCATCAAGTTCCGCTCCATGAAGGTCAACAACGAAGCTGACACCTTGCAGGCAACAGAAAACGACCCTCGCAAGTTCCCGTTCGGCAACCTCATGCGCAAACTCAACATAGACGAACTGCCACAATTCGTCAATGTCTTCATTGGCGACATGTCAGTAGTAGGTCCTCGACCTCACATGCTCAAGCACACAGAGGAATACTCCACCCTCATCAACCGCTTCATGCTGCGCCACTTTGTCAAGCCAGGAATAACAGGTCTGGCACAGGTGTCAGGATTCAGAGGCGAGACACGATATATCGACCAGATGGAGGGACGTGTGAAGAAAGACATAGAATACATCGAGAACTGGAGTTTCTGGCTCGACATAAAGATTATCATCAAGACAGTCACCAACATGCTCGGACGCGAGAAGGGCAACGCCTACTAACAGCCCCCCCTCCCGTAAGCCGCAAGCATACTGAGACAACAGCAGTAGTCGAAGAACTCCCTGACAGTCTCTTCCCATAAGCCGCAAATATAAGGGGCAGCAGGGTGAAGCCCTCTCTAAAGAGTCTCAAACACCGCCCCTACTACGCCACATGAACTCAGGCGGAAGCAAAGGCACGAAAGAAGAACAACACACACACACCATCATCACTGGAAACACATCAGTATACATTATTAATAATATAATAGACCACAAACAATATTATAGACAATGGCATTTTTAGATATCTTCAAAAAGAAACAGACTGAAAATGTAGGAGGGATGGAAGACTTCATGACACTCATACGTGTATACTTCCAAAGCGTGCTGGCAGCCAACCTCGGCATATCCAACCTCGCAGCCCTACCCGACCTGCTCACCTTCAAACGAACACTACACGTGGCCACAGTGAACAACAAACTCGGCCTCGGAGAGAAAAAAGCGTGCATGAAAATGCTGCAAGACCTTTATGGCATCAGCGACAGCTTCTTCAAAGAGATAGACCTCAGCATCAAAAAGGGATGCCGCAACCAGAACGAGGCCGGCCGCTACCTCTACCTCTTCCAGGGATTCAGCCAAGACCTCATGATGCTGCTCGGCAACATGCTCAAATGGAAGTTCCGCATACCAGGATTCATGAAGAAGATGATGAGGAAGGTCACTGACAATGCAGTGCACGACATACTCAACAAAAACAACTGGTCAGACCCTGCCACCTTCAAAGCTGCACTCAGCATACGCAAATCACAGCAAATGCTCGGACTCAGCGAAGAGTGGACAAAAGAATATGTCTACAACCTAATCACACTCGCCAAGAAAGAACCCACACCATCTGAAGAGGATGTGGAAAAAGCCAAGGCGCAGATGAAAAAATGATGAAAATACATCATAAGTAGTTCATATAGGGCTTCTAACCACAAAAATACCCTAACTCCAACATATTTCAGCAAAAATAGTTGGAGGATTCGGGACAAATAATTAATTTTGCATCAAAATGTTGTAATCCTCACCGTTCAAAGCAAAAAGCACACAAGATGACACCAGAAGAACGACAGTCAATGAAACAGTTTGAAGCGAGGGTAAGACACGTCCTCGCCCAATACAGTGTGCTGAAGCAAGAGAATGAAGACCTCTACACAGAGATAGAAAAAAAAGAAGAGGAAATCCAAAGGCTGAAGGATCAGCTGTCCCAAAGCCAGAACGAATACAACAACCTGAAATTGGCCAAAATGATTGAAATCACAGACTCCGACATCAAAGAGTCAAAGATGAAAATCGCTAAACTGGTTCGAGAAATCAACAAGTGTATCAGCATCCTTTCAAGCGGAGAAGAATGACACGTCTGGCACTGCTGAAAGAAGCAGCCAAGCAAAGTCCATAAGGACAGACGCACTATCCAAGACTTGTCACACGCCTCACTGCTCAAGGACTAACAGTACAGAAGATGGCAAAGAAACTAAATATCAAAGTGACTATCGAAGACATCCAGCTTCCTCTTCAGGTTAGCACACCCGACGAAGAGAAGGTCTACCGAGATGCAGCCGCAATGATACAAAGGCGCATACAGAGGTTGAGGGATGCCTACCCTCACTTGCCTAACGACAAGTACTACTACGTAATGGCGATGCTCAACACAGCTGTGGAGGCAGTCAAAGCCGCCGACAGAATAGACACACAACCATACGTGGAGATGATACAAGACCTTGAAAAACTCATGGATCAGCAAGGTATCAAGTAATGAACACTGGTAAGAGATAGACAGACAAGCATCTGACAAACGAGGTACAAGCGTGTACAAAAGTGTAAGATACAGTCATCTACAACTCTAAACAATAAAAAAATACCAGAGAACAAGACACATCAGACGACAGAATAGGCTCGCTTTATGGTAACACATCCTTACTCTCCAACATTTCTTTCAGTTACCAAGCCTTAACACTTCACTTCCCTCCATCAGCGAACTCCTCATCGCTAACTTCCCATGTTAAGGTATAAGCGAGCCTTTTTATTCTGCCGCATCTGCATAGTACACTTGACGGCACAATTTCAGCACCTCTTCCGCCTGCTCCCTGCAGCCGACGGCAGATACTGGACTTGTGCCGTCATTGCGTATACGCAGGTAGATGCCCATCCACGGCAGGCACATAGACAACTCCAAACGGATCAATATCTTAATCATTAACAATAACCTAACAACAAACATCATCAACAATATCAAGAAATGGATATAATAGCAATAATCGTGGCCGTAGGCTGCCTTCTCCTCGGAGGTGTCATCGGCTTTGTACTCTTCCGATATATTGTGAAGCAAAAGTACAATCAAATCATCAAGGAGGCAAAAATCGAAGCCGAAGTCATCAAAGAGAAAAAGCAGCTGGAGATGAAGGAAAAATTCCTCAACCGCAAAGCTGAACTCGACAAGGAAGCCAACCAGCGCAACCAGAAGATGCAAGCCTTCGAGAACAAACTCAAGCAACGCGAACTCGCAATCAACCAGAACAACGAAGACCTCCAGAAGAAACAAAAGGAAGTTGACAGCCAAAAAGACAAGCTCAACAAACAGCAAGAACGTCTTGACTCGCTCATCAACGAGCAGAGAAGCAAACTCGAAGCCATCTCTGGCCTCACGACAGAGGAAGCACGAGACACACTCATAGAGTCGCTCAAGGACGAAGCCAAGACACAGGCACAGCAGTATATCAACGAAATTGTTGACGACGCCAAGATGACTGCCAACAAGGAGGCAAAGAGAATTGTCATCCAGACCATCCAGCGAGTGGCTACAGAGACTGCAGTGGAAAACTCCGTCAGTGTCTTCCACATCGACTCTGACGAAGTAAAGGGAAGAGTCATCGGCCGAGAAGGACGCAACATACGTGCGCTCGAAGCAGCCACAGGCACAGAAATCGTTGTGGACGACACGCCTGAAGCCATCGTCATCAGCGCCTTCGACCCTGTGCGCCGTGAGATATGCCGCCTTGCCCTCCACCAGCTCGTGGCAGACGGACGCATACACCCAGCTCGCATTGAGGAAGTAGTAGCCAAGGTAAAGAAGCAGGTGGAAGAGGAAATCATAGAGACAGGAAAGCGCACCACCATCGACCTCGGTGTACACGGACTCCACCCAGAGCTCATACGTATCGTCGGCAAGATGAAGTACCGCTCATCCTACGGACAGAACCTCCTACAGCATGCACGCGAAACAGCCAACCTCTGTGCCGTCATGGCAGCCGAACTCGGCCTCAACCCCAAGAAAGCACGCCGAGCAGGACTTCTCCATGACATAGGAAAGGTGCCTGACGAACAGCTCGAAGTGCCACACGCACTCTATGGCGCACAGCTCGCCGAGAAGTACAAGGAGAAGCCAGACATCTGCAACGCCATCGGAGCACACCACGACGAGGTGGAGATGACCACACTGCTCGCACCAATAGTACAGGTCTGCGACGCCATCAGCGGTGCTCGCCCCGGAGCAAGACGCGAGATAGTAGAGGCATACATCAAACGTCTCAATGACCTTGAGAACCTTGCAGCAAGCTATCCTGGCGTCACCAAGACATACGCCATTCAGGCAGGACGCGAACTCCGCGTCATCGTAGGTGCAGACAAGATCTCAGATAAGGAGATAGACACACTCTCTGCCGACATTGCCAAAAAGATACAAGACGAGATGACCTATCCAGGACAGGTCAAGATCACTGTCATAAGAGAAACACGCGCCGTGGCATTCGCCAAGTAAACATCTCTCCACTTCTAACACACACTATGAACAGACTAATATTCACAGTCCTCATCGGATTGTCACCCGCAATATCCTTTGCTCAGCAGCACATGCTGAGCAAAGGTTGTTCGTATCATGCAGCCACAGAAGCCATAGTCAGCGATGGCGACCATGCTCCTTTCTGGCTTACAGCCAACAGACATGGCATAGCATCCATACAACCCAACTCAGCCTACCTCAAAGTAGGGCTCTCACGCGATGCCTTGGCAGACAAAGACAAAAACTGGACTGTCGGCATGGGGGCTGACTTTGTCGTGGCAGCAGAACATACCAGCACCTTCTTCGTCCAACAGCTGTATGCAGATCTGCGATACAAGAAGGGACTGCTCTCCATCGGACAAAAGGAACACCCCATGCAGCTCAAGAATAATGAGCTCTCATCTGGTTCGCAAACATTCGGCATCAACGCACGCCCCTATCCAGAGATACGTCTCTCACTGCCTGAGTACTGGAACGTGCCAGGCACACGGCAGTTTCTTGGATTTAAGGGACACATCGCCTTCGGCATGTATACCGACAACCGTTTCCAGCGAGACTTCGTAAAGGGACACAACACCTACGACCAGGACGTGCTCATGCACACTAAGGCTGGCTACCTGCGCATAGGACGTCCCGACCGTCCGTTCACCGTAGAGGCAGGACTGGAGATGGCATCACAGTTTGGTTCCACACACTACGAATACAGCAACGGAACATACACAGAGATAAAAAATGGCCGCTCGCTCTCATCGTTCTGGCATGCCTTTGTCAGCGGCGGAGGTGATCCAACCGACGGCCCGCGCCCAAACAACGAAGGAAACATGCTCGGCAGTTGGGTGCTCCGACTCAACTACAAGACGAAGCAAGCTGACTATGGACTATATGCCGACCACTTCTTCGATGACCACTCGGCTATGTTCCACATCAACTATGACGGCTACGAATACAGGGACGGTTCAATGAAACACGGTGACAACCGCTTCATCCTCTACCCTCTCAAAGACATCATGCTCGGTGCCGACATACATCTGCACAACTGCTCCTGGCTAACAGACGCGGCTATCGAATATGTCTACACACGTTACCAAAGCGGACCCGTATACCTTGACCACAACCAACTCTCGCCCGACCAGATTGGAGGCAGAGACAACTACTACAACAACCACGTCGAACCCGGATGGCAGCACTGGGGACAAACCCTCGGCAACCCACTATACATCTCACCCATCTACAACACAGACGACAACCTCACCTTCCAGTGCAACCGCTTCACCGCATGGAACCTCGCCATTGCTGGACAACCAACGTCCACTCTCCGCTACCGTCTGCGAGCCTCATGGCAGGAAGGGCTCGGCACCTACGACCGTCCCTTCACCAATCCACGCCGCAACGTCAGCGTCTGCGCCGAAGCCACGTATAGCCTTGGTTGCCTGAAGGAAGGACTGAGCCTCGGAGCTGCTTTCGCCATAGACCGAGGCTGTCTGCTTGGCAACAGTACAGGTGGACGCATCACTCTCTCCTACACGCTCCAGTAAGTCAAACATCCGCACTTCATAATCAGCCCTCTCACGTAGAAGCAATAAGACACTCGGCTTTCCTCATCACTTTTCCATATCCCCCCCCCAAGAACAAAAATGAAAAAATCAACATTCATCATACTCACCCTCATCCCACTTCTCGTTGTCTCTCTCGCCATCACTTCCTGCGAGATAGAGTCTGTAGGCACAGGAGGCCTATATGCCAACTGGCAGCTCCGGCAGATTGACACATTGTCGACAGGCAATACGGCAGACATGACAGAGAGCACTATCTACTGGGCATTCCAAAGCGATGTGCTTCAGCTGCGCAATATATCCAATGGCAATCAGCCTCTCTATCTACGCTTTGACCACAAGCGAGACAGCCTCATCGTGTCTAACCCCATCCTCGGGATGAAGGAAGTCACATCAGAAGCCCTCCTCCTTCCCTTCGGCATAACCAACCTCACAGACACCTTCAGCATAGAGCAACTCAACGGCTCTACCCTGTGCATATCCAACCGACTATACCGACTAAGATTCAGGAAATATTGACGGAACAGAAAAATTATACGCTAAAGATGCAATAAATTAATTACATTTGCGTTTCTTAATATGGAATAACCAAATACCATCAGCAGCACATGATAATTAACTATTCATACATACTACTCGCATTTGCTATCAGTATGGCGTTCTCCCTGATCTGTACCCCTCTCGTAATAAAGCTCTGCAACACCCACGGCCTCTATGACGAACCCAACGCGCGCAAGGTACATAAGCAGGCCATACCACGCCTCGGCGGCACACTCTTCATGCCTTCTCTCAGCATAGGAGTGGCTGCCACACTGCTCGTCATCTATAAAGACACCGACAAGAACATCGAACTCAACATATCCACCTTCGTCGTCATAGCAGGAGCACTGATGATATACCTTATAGGCATACTCGACGACCTCAAGGGACTAAAGGCCACCCACAAATTCATCATCCAGAGCGTTGCCGCCCTTTTCTTTCCTCTATGCAACCTCCACATCAACAATCTTCACGGTCTCTTCGGCATCTACTACATGCCATTATGGGCGAGTTACCCCATAACGGTCTTCGTCATCCTTCTCATCGTCAATGCGATGAACCTCATTGACGGAATAGACGGATTGGCATCCAGCCTTGCAGCACTCATCCTCACAACCTTCGCCTTCCTTTTCGGAAGGCTTGGCTCCGAACTTTTCTGCCTCATGAGCATCAGCCTCGCAGGAGCTGTCTTAGCCTTCTTCATCTACAACTTCTTCGGCAAAGTAGGCAAACTAAAGATATTCATGGGCGACTCCGGGTCACTCTTCCTCGGCTACGTCATCGCCTACCTCGCCATAAAGTATCAGATGGACAACGAGCAAGGCGGATTCCCCTACCGTGAGGAATCACTTCTCATCTCCTACTCACTCGTCTTCCTGCCATGCATAGATGTGGTAAGAGTAGCCATCCAGCGCAAGTTCCAAGGAAAGAACATGTTTGACCCTGACAAGACACACATCCACCATTGCATCATGAGTCTCGGTCTCGACATGCATCAGACGCTTGCCGTCATCCTCACTTTCTTCGTAGCCATCTGTTCCATCAACTATGGACTCTATACCGTAGGAGTCTCTACCGCTATCATCCTCTTCATCGACATCACCATCTACGCACTTTTTATCTTGGCTCTGCAGAAGTTCAAGGTGGACAATAAATAGAGACTCATCCTGAACTACTGCCTGACGAGGTGGACGAATGGACAGGCTACCGCTACTACACGCTGCAACAGA
>JAEDNQ010000043.1 GCA_016302435.1 Bacteroidaceae bacterium | reverse complement strand
TAAACATATCATACACAATGGAATTAGCAAAAACATACAGTCCTTCCAATATCGAAGGCAAATGGTATCAGTACTGGCTCGACCATAAGCTCTTTGCCAGCAAACCCGACTCAAGACAACCATACACTATCGTCATCCCCCCACCCAATGTGACCGGTGTCCTCCACATGGGCCACATGCTCAACAACACCATTCAGGACATCCTCATTCGCAAGGCTCGCCTCGACGGCAAGAACGCATGCTGGGTGCCTGGCACCGACCACGCTTCCATAGCGACAGAAGCAAAAGTCGTCAACCGCCTTGCCGAACAGGGCATCAAGAAGCGCGACCTCACCCGCGAGGAGTTCCTCAAGCACGCGTGGGCATGGACCGACGAACACGGAGGCATCATCCTCAAGCAGCTCCGCCGACTCGGTGCATCATGCGACTGGGACCGTACAGCCTTCACCATGGACGAGAAACGCAGCGAGAGCGTCCTCAAAGTCTTTGTCGACCTCTACAAGAAGGGACTCATCTATCGCGGACTCCGCATGGTCAACTGGGACCCCAAGGCTCAGACGGTGCTCTCTACCGAAGAAGTCATCTACCGAGATGAAAAGAGCCACCTCTTCCATCTCCGCTACTATGTGGCAGACGCTGAAACCAACCCTGTAAAGCCTACTGGCGAAGAAGGTGAAGTGCTCCATCAGGATGCCGAAGGCCGTTACTACGCAGTCGTAGCCACTACTCGCCCAGAGACAATCATGGGCGACACTGCCATGTGCATCAATCCTAAAGACCCCAAGAACCAGTGGCTTCGTGGCCACAAGGTCATAGTACCTCTCGTGGGACGTGTCATACCAGTCATCGAGGACCGCTACGTAGACGTGGAGTTCGGTACAGGATGCCTCAAGGTTACTCCAGCACACGATGTCAACGACTATGCCCTCGGCAAGACTCACAATCTTGAGACCATCGACATCTTCAATCCCGATGGCACCATCTCCGAGGCAGCAGGTCTCTATGTAGGCATGGACCGCATGGATGTGCGCAAGCAGATAGCTCTCGACCTCCAGGCTGCAGGTCTCATGGAGAAAATAGAAGACTACGACAACAAAGTGGGCTACTCTGAGCGCAACCAAGACACAGCCGTGGAGCCTCGTCTCTGCAAGCAGTGGTTCCTCTCCATGAAGCACTTCGCCGACATAGCCCTCCCCCCTGTGCTTGAAGGCAAGATAAAGTTCTATCCGACAAAATATGTCACCACATACCGCAACTGGCTCGAGAACATCCAGGACTGGTGCATCTCACGTCAGCTCTGGTGGGGACACCGCATCCCTGCCTATTTCCTCCCTACAGCCGAAGGAGAAGAAGAGAAATATGTAGTAGCACTCACACCCGAAGAGGCTGTGGAGGAAGCTCGCAAGCTGCCAGGTTATGAGACCATCACTGCCGACCAGCTCACACGCGATGAGGATGCCCTCGACACATGGTTCTCCTCATGGCTCTGGCCAGTGTCACTCTTCGACGGTATCAACAACCCCGGCAATGAGGAAATCAGCTATTACTATCCTACAGCAGACCTCGTAACAGGCCCAGACATCATCTTCTTCTGGGTAGCACGCATGATAATGGCGGGCGAGGAGTACATGAAGGATGTGCCCTTCCGCAACGTCTACTTCACAGGCATCGTCCGTGACAAACTCGGCCGCAAGATGTCAAAGTCACTTGGCAACTCCCCCGACCCTCTCGGCCTCATTGACAAGTATGGAGCCGATGGTGTTCGCATGGGCATGCTCCTCTCAGCGCCAGCAGGCAATGACATCCTCTTCGACGAACAGCTCTGCCAGCAGGGTGCCGCCTTCTGCAACAAGATATGGAACGCCTTCCGCCTCGTGCAGGGATGGACAGTAGACCAGACACTCGCTCAGCCAGAGGAAAACAAGAAGACCATCGCATGGATGGAGGCCACCATCAAGACAGCCGTGGCTGAAATCAACGACCTCTACACCAAGTATCGACTCAATGAGGCCCTCATGTCCGTCTTCAAACTCTTTACAGACGAGTTCTCTGGTTGGTATCTTGAGATGATAAAGCCAGCCTACCAAGCCCCCATCGATGCTGCCACCTATCAGGCCACGCTCCGCTTCTTCGAGCAGCTCATGAAGGTCATCCACCCGTTCATGCCCTTCATCACCGAAGAACTCTACCAGCACATCTTCGACCGCAAAGAAGGAGAGAGCATCATGGTCGACCCACTTATCCTCGATGCTCCTACAGAGGATGAGGCTCGTCTCATAGCTCAGTATGACGAGGCCAAGCAGATCATCTCAGGTGTGCGCGCCATCCGCCAGAGCAAGAACATCTCTCCGCGCGAGCCCCTCGAACTCGAAGTCATCCTCCCTGCCGGCACCGATGCCAACGTCACCAAGTGTCCATCCCTCTCAGCTGTCATCAAGAAGATGGCATCCCTCTCCGACATCATCTATGCCGATGCCAAGAGCGACGGGACATCAGCCTTCATGCTCGGCACAACTGAATATGCCGTCCGTTTAGGCAACCTCATAGACACAGAGGCTGAAATCCAGAAGATGGAAGCCGAACTCAAGCACCTGCAGGGATTCCTTGCCGGTGTGCAGAAGAAACTCAGCAATGAGCGCTTTGTAGCCAATGCTCCCGCACAGGTTGTCGAACTCGAGCGCAAGAAGCAGAGTGACGCCGAGACAAAGATAGCAGCTCTGACCGAAAGCATAGCCAAGCTCAAAGGCTAAGGGCATAGGCAAAAGATCACAAATGTACGCTCATTACCGAGAGCATTGCTAAGCTCAAAGGCTAAGGGCAGGTTCTTTTTCTCGCGATTCTTCCTTTTGCCAGCACTTCACGTACCCCCAATAACGTGGAGTGCTGGCATTATTTTTTGTTCTGTTTGTTTGGTGTTTTTTTATGTTTCAGCCGGGTGCTCATTTCCCTTATAGTCTTCTTGCAAAACATCGAAATCTATTATAAATTGCAATCTAAAGATTGTGTTTTCTATCAAAATGTAATAATAACGAGGGAAAACTCACCTTTTTAGGGGAAAATCAACTTCTATTTGATAGAATAGCTGTAACTTTGTGACGTTTTTGCGATTCACCTCAGATGACGCACACATATATTTATATATATTCTGGCAGTGATGCCGTACTTCCGACAAATGACAAGAGAAACGAAAGACACGTTTTTGAAATAAATAGAAACGAGAGAAGAATTTAAGATCAATTATAAGAAATCAGTAATAATATGAACAAAAGAATTGTAGCACTTTTGTCAGCCCTATTTCTCGTGGTAGCGGTGGTAGTGGCTCAGACCAAAGTGTCGGGAACGGTTGTATACCAGTCAGACGGAGAGCCCGTGATCGGTGCCAACGTGCTGGTAGAAGGAACCAAAACAGGAGTAGTCACCAACATAGATGGCGTGTTCACTCTGGAAGTGCCCAAGGGAAAGAACATTGTCATCAGCTATATCGGAATGGTGACACAGACACTGAAACCTAAAAACGGAATGACGGTTCAGTTAGTAGATGACACCCAAGTGCTTGGCGACGTAGTCGTGACAGGTATGCAGAAGATGGACAAGCGCCTCTTCACAGGAGCAGCTGTCAAGGTCACTGGCGACAAGGTCAAGCTTGACGGAGTAGCCGACGTGACACGCGCCCTCGAAGGCAAGGCAGCCGGTGTCTCAGTACAAAATGTAAGCGGTACTTTTGGTACAGCTCCACGCATCCGAGTGCGTGGCGCCACATCCATCTACGGCAGCTCTAAGCCACTTTGGGTCGTAGACGGTGTCATCATGGAAGACGTGACAGAGGTAGATGCAGACGCCCTTTCGTCTGGCGATGCCACTACGCTCATCTCTTCAGCTATAGCAGGACTCAACGCCGACGACATTGAAAGCTTCCAGATACTCAAGGACGGTTCTGCCACATCCATCTATGGTGCGCGCGCCATGGCAGGCGTCATTGTCGTCACCACCAAGAAGGGTTCTATGGGCAGCAACAAGATAAGCTACACAGGCGAGTTCACCATGCGCCTCAAACCAAGCTACAGCAATTACAACATCATGAACTCTCAGGAGCAGATGGGCGTATACCGTGAGATGGAGAACAACGGTCTCCTCAGCCTCTCACAGACCTATCGCGCTGAGACAAGCGGTGTCTACGGCAAGATGTACCATCTCATCAACAGCTACGACCCTGCTACAGGCAAGTATGCCCTCGCCAATACCGTAGAAGCTCGCAATGCCTATCTCCGTGAGGCCGAGATGCGCAATACGGACTGGTTTGACCTCCTCTTCAGCAACTCCATCGTGCAGAACCACTCCATCAGCATGTCGTCTGGTACGGAGAAGGCACAGTACTACACATCCTTCAGCATCATGGACGACCCGGGATGGTACAAGCAGAGTGAGGTGCAGAGATATACAGGCAATATCAATGCCATGTTCAACATCTCCAAGAAGGTGAGCCTCAATCTTATCGGCAACGCCGCATACCGCAAGCAGAAGGCACCAGGCACTGTAGGCCAGAGCGTAGACTACCTCTCAGGAGAGGTGCGCCGCGACTTTGACATCAACCCTTATTCTTATGCCCTCAACTCCTCACGCACACTCGACCCCAATGAGTACTATGTGCGCAACTATGCCCCGTTCAATATCTTCAATGAGCTGAACAACAACTACATGAACCTTGATGTCGTAGACACCAAGGCACAGGCCGAACTCAAGTACAAGCCCATCACAAAGGTGGAAATCTCTGTGCTCGGAGCGTATAAGTTCTCTACCACAAGCCAGGAGCACGAGATACACGACTTCAGCAACCAGGCATGGAGCTTCCGAGCCATGGACGATGCTACCATGGCAAAGGCCAACCCATGGCTCTACACCGACCCCGACAAGGTCAACTCGCTGCCTATCAGCGTACTTCCAGTCGGAGGCTTCTTCCGTGAGACAAAGTACAAGATGAACAGCTGGGACTTCCGAGCCACAGCAAGCTACAACGACGAGTTCAACGGACAGCACATCCTCAACCTCTTCGGAGGTATGGAGATGAACAATGTGGAGCGTCGTCGCACATTCTTCCACGGTGTGGGTATACAGTATGAGATGGGCATGCTCCCATCCTTCCTCTATGAATATTTCAAGCAGATGCAAGAGGAAGGTTCACAATACTTCTCCGTAGGCGACAGCTACACGCGTTCGCAGGCCTTCTTCGGTAATGTAAACTATTCATGGAAAGGACGTTACACAGCCAATGCCACAGCACGCTACGAAGGCACCAACCGTCTCGGTCGCAGCCGTTCCGCACGCTGGTTGCCCACATGGAACTTCTCTGGAGCATGGAACATGCACGAAGAGACATGGTTTGAGCGACTCAACCCAACCCTCTCCAACCTCACTCTCCGCGCCTCATACTCCCTGACAGCCGACCGCGGTCCGTCAAGCGTCACCAACTCCAAGGTCGTCATCACAGCCTACAACCCATGGCGTCCCTTCACCAGCGTGACAGAGTCCGGACTTGCTATCAACGATGTGGAGAACAGCGAACTTACCTACGAGAAAAAGCACGAGTTGAATATTGGAGCCAACGTAGGCTTCCTCGATAACCGCATCAACCTCGAGGTAGACTGGTATCGCCGCAACAACTACGACCTCATCGGAGCCATCACCACAACAGGAGTAGGTGGACGTGTGACCAAATTTGCCAACGTCGCCAGCATGCGCTCACACGGTATAGAGTTCTCTATCTCAACACGCAACATAGTGTCAAAGGACTTCAAGTGGAACACCGACTTCATCTTCTCACATGCCAAGAACACTGTGACAAAGTTTGACAGCAATGTGTCAGTCCTCGACATGGTGTCAGGCTCAGGCTTCACCATGCCAGGCTACCCTGTGCGCTCTCTCTTCTCCATCGACTTCAGAGGACTCAACGAAGATGGTCTTCCAACCTTCATCAACGAGAAGGGACAACTCACTGTTTCAGACATCAACTTCCAGCACTTTGGCGACAAGAGCCATCTCGTATATGAAGGCTCTATCGACCCGAAGGTAACAGGCTCTTTAGGCAATGTCTTCCAGTATAAGAACCTAAAGCTCAATGTTTTCATAACTTACTCCTTTGGCAATGTAGTGCGCCTCGACCCAGTCTTCCGCAGCTCATATTCAGACATCACAGCCATGCCAAAAGAGTTCAAGAACCGCTGGACAGTCCAGGGCGACGAGAAGTACACCAACATCCCAGCCATTGCTGACCTCCGCATGCTCCGCAACGACAACTATCTCCACATCGCCTACAACGCCTACAACTACTCTACTGAGCGCGTAGCCAAGGGCGACTTCATCCGCATGAAAGAGATTTCGCTCAGCTACGACCTCCCTAATAAGGTACTCCAGCCACTTAAGCTCACCTCTGCCTCACTCAAGCTCCAGGCCACCAACCTCTTCCTCATCTATTCAGACAAGAAGCTCAACGGCATGGATCCAGAGTTTGTCAATGCAGGAGGTGTGGCATCGCCTATGCCTAAGCAGTTCACATTCACCCTGCGCCTCGGCATCTAACATATAAGTAGGTGTGCATTATTAATAAATACACATTATTAATATATATATATAAGAACATGATGATGAAATCAAAATCAATAGTATATCTGTTGGTAGCAGCAGGCCTCACACTCGTCTCTTGCGACGACTTCCTCGACAAGATGCCCGACGACCGAGCTGAAATCAACACAGCCGAGAAGGTGACAAAACTCCTTGTTTCAGCCTATCCTGAGACAACACCCTACCTCATGCAGGAGATGGCTTCAGACAATGTCACTGACAATGGAGCTGAATATCAGAAAGGTGGACTCACACAAGAAGAGGCTTACCTTTGGAAAGACTTCACTGGTTCGGAGAACGATGCTCCACATGCCGTGTGGAACAACACGTTCGTGGCTGTAGCAGCGGCCAATCAGGCCCTCAAGTCTATAGAGGAACTTGGCGGCGGTCCCGAGTTCAATGCCCAGAGAGGCGAAGCCCTCATCTGCCGTGCCTACTCGCTCTTCATGCTCGCCAACTGTTTCTGCATGGCTTATTCTCCAGAGACAGCTGATCAGTATCTCGGCCTCCCTTATCCTACTGAGCCAGAGACAACTGTCAAGCCAGCGTACAGCCGTGGCACATTGCGCCAGCTCTACGACAATATCCAGCGCGACATAGAAGCGGCACTACCGCTTATAGACGACAACCTCTACACAGTGCCAAAGTACCACTTCAACAAGAAGGCCGCCTATGCCTTTGCCGCCCGTTTCTACCTCTACTCACAGCAGTGGGACAAGGCCATCGAAGCAGCCAATGCTGTCTTGGGCACCACCCCTGAGGCGTACATGCGCGACTGGAAATACATCAGCAAGATGCCACAAGACTACCCATCACGTTGTGACGAATACATCTCAGCATCCTCACCAGCCAACCTTCTGCTCATGACCTCCACATCGCTCCTCTCACGCTACATGGGAGCCAGTGGAACAGGCATGCGCTACTCACACAACAACTCCGAAATCAACACCCACGAGACATTCCGCGCACCAGGCCTTTGGGGCAGCTACGATTCTGCCGTGCCTCTCTACATGGCCACCTCCATGTTTGGTAAGGACGAGAAGGTAGTTGTGTCAAAGTACGGAATTTACTTTCAATATGTCGATAAGGTCAACGGCACTGGCTATCCACAGGCAGTGACCGTAACTTGCTCAGGACCAGAGGTGCTCCTCATCCGTGCTGAAGCCTATGCCATCAAGAATGAGCTCGACAAGGCACTCGCCGACCTGCAGGTGTGGGTAAAAGCCAACGCAGCAGGCAACATCACCATCACCACAGAGGATATAGAAGCACTCTATGGAGAAGATCTGTCATACAGCGAGTACGAGGATGGTACACCAAGAGCAGCAAGCGACAAGTCCACACCAAAGAAGCGCCTCCACCCATCGGGCTTCTCCATCACTGACGAGACACAGGAAGCTTTCATACACTGCATCCTCCACATCCGCCGCCTCGAACTCTTTGCCGACGGACGTCGATGGGAAGACATCAAGCGTTACGGCATAGAGATAGCTCACAAGCGCGCCGGACAAGACGACATCATCCTCCGCAAGGACGACCCACGACGTGCCCTTCAGCTCCCTTCTGATGTAATAGCAGCAGGACTCGAAGCCAATCCACGCAACTGAGGAGTGGACTGAACGTTCCACTGTCAAATACGTTATCAATCATGGGTTAGAATAATGCTACCCACCCAAATTCCATACTCACGAATATGAATATCAAACATATAATGATAGCTGCCATAGCTGCTCTGACCATGACAGCATGCAGCGATGATGAGCCTGAGTCCAAAAGCATCTTCGACAATCAGACGGCCACAGCAGAGAATGACTTCGACCGCTGGCTCAAGGTCAACTATGTCGATGACTACAACATCATGCTCAAGTACAAGTTTGAGTACAATGAGAGCCCAACCAACTTCAAGCTCGTCCCAGCCGAGTACAACCGCTCAGTGGCACTCGCCATCCTGACCAAGCATCTCTGGCTCGAGACCTACGCCGAACACATGGGCAAGGACTTCATACGCACATACTGCCCACGCATCATCCACTTCATCGGATCTCCAGCTTACAACAGCGACGGCTCCATCACCATCGGTAATGCCGAAGGAGGACTCAAGGTGACACTCTTCAATGTCAACAACCTCAACTATGAAAATGTAGACCTGGCGTATCTCAATGAGTACTACTTCCACACCATGCACCATGAGTTCATGCACATCCTCCACCAGACAAAGAACTACCCCACGGAGTTCAACGAGGTGACCCCGAGCGACTACCAGGCACAGAGCTGGATAAACTTCACCGACTCAGCCGCCCTCAGCAAGGGATTCATCACAGCCTATGCAGGCCAGGATCCACAGGAGGACCTCTGCGAGATAATCTCCACCTACATCACCAACACGGCCGAGTATTGGGACAAGACCCTTGCCTCTACCAACGAGCACGGACGCAATGCCATCAACACCAAGTTAGAGATACTTCGCGGCTACCTCAAAGACTCTTGGGGCATGGACTTGGACGAGCTGCGCGCCATCATCCAGCGTCGTCAGGAAGAAGCAAAGAGCCTCGACCTGCAGTCTCTCACCATCGAAGAGTGAGGGCTGAGCCTCAAAGCATGGCATCTTTCTTAGTGGGGAAGAGCACGCTGCCCATCCCCCCAATAAACAAAAGCAATACTAACGACCTACAGAAGTCTAAAGAATAAATTATGAAAAAGATACTATACCTTGTCCTCGCCGCAGCAGCTCTGGTCTTCACGGCTTGTGACAATGAGCAGGAAGACATCTTCGGCGAGTCATCAGCCAACCGTGTCGATGCAGCCATCCTGAGCAATCAGGAAGTGCTCTGCGGGGCGGAGAACGGCTGGGTCATGCGCTATTTCCCAGGAGACCCCAGCAAATGGGGCGGCTACAACATGCTCATAAAGTTTGAGAAGGACGGTTCGTTAGCAGTGTCCAACGAGCTTGCTGCTTCCGACACCATCGTCTACAGCTCTTACTCTGTCAAACAGAGTGGGGGAGTGATGCTCTCTTTCGACACATACAACATCCTCTTCCACGTCTTCTCCGACCCCTCAGCCCCACTCCTCGGACAGGAGGGCACAGGCATGGAGGGCGACTACGACTTCTCCATCCTTCAGGCTACAGCTGACAAGATCATCCTCAAAGGACGTAGCCAGGGCACATACGCTGAGCTCACACCCCTGCCTGCAGGCCAGTCATGGGAGGATTATCTCGAAGGCATCAAAGCTGTGCACAAGTCGATGGAAAGCCTCAGCTACACCTTTGCTGTCAATGGCAAGGAATACAGAGCAAAGACCAGCAACCGCTGCCTTCAGGTCACTATCCCTGTTGAAGGCAGCGCTGTAGACGAAGTGAAGACTTTCCCATTTGTCTACACCGACAAGGGTATCAGCTTTTACTCCCCAGCCACAGTAGACGGTGTAAGCATCAATGGCTTCAACAATTCTGACAACCTCATCTTCTCTGATGTGGACGACAAGGGAGTGGAACTCCGTGTCAACATCCTTCCCCTCAACCGCATCTTCACAGAGTACATGTGGTTCTGCTCTTACGACAAGATGGGCAAGTATGGCCAGAAATCCTGGATGTACTTTGGACAAGGACTCGAGAAAATTGGCGACAACCTCTACTATGCCTTCATGGGATTCTACAAAAACCGCTTCGGCTTCCATTTCGCCAGTCATGCTGCTGACGGCATTATGTACGCAGGAGGACTCAACTTCGAGTATACCCTCATCGGCGAGAATAAGGTGAAGATGAAATTTGCCCGCAGCGGATATGAATCAGGCGTTTGGTATCACGAGAATGCCAAGATGGACTATGCGCTCCTCCCCTTCGGCTATCAGGATGCCAAGACCTTCACCATCAGCGTTGACAACCAGAAGTTGCCGCGTGAGCTTATCCTCACCGACATGGTTGACCGCTCAAATGTGATTACACTTTCGTACTCAGTGGCATATTTCCCATTCATGGTCGCAGAGAAATGATCCTTCTCTTGTCCCATGCTCTCGCACATCGACACCGCGAGAGCATGGGATGAGTGGCATCTCCCTACTGATATTGAATGCCTTACATAAGTGGCTTGCAAATATCAGATGTTTTTTCAGAATACTAAATTTTCTAACAATAATAGTCATTCAATTATTATTTTTTGTTTTACAATGAGAAAACTTTACTACTTTCTGCTGACAATGGTGCTCGGCCTTGTCAGCATGGCTGCAAAAGCCGACGACATCACCGTCACAGTCAATGTGGACGATGCGTCACATGTAAAGGTGTACACATACGCCTATGATGCAAATTACAATCCTGTAGAGACCGAGCATCCGTTCACCGACAACGTATGCACACTCACAGTCTCATCTTACTCAAACATTAAGATAAAGACTGCCGCAGGCTATCTCTTCAAGAAGGTCGAAAACAACGGTATAGAAGAGCCCTATTCTGTCAACAAGACCGAATATGGTATTTATCCTTCCGCAAATACAACAATAAACATTGAGACTGTGTCAGAGGATGAACTCTACACTGCTTCCTTCAAGCTCAATGTTGACGATCCATACGCAGTGCGCGTAGCCATGGCAGGTACATATCGTGAAATCAGCCTTGTAGCAGGAGAGAACATTGTCAAGTACAATCCTCAAACCGAGACAAGTGTGCAGATTGGCTCAAACGGCAGCAAGCCACTCTATCAGGTCCTTAAAGGTGAGACTGTTGTTGAATATCAGAGAGGATATACAATAGAGCTCCCAGCAGAGGAAGGTATCACTGTCAAGGCAGCTTTCCCTGCCGACTTGACATACAACATCAAGTTCACTTTTGCCGACGAAGACTCCAAGGGATTCATCTCCGCTGTGCAGGTCAACTACCAGAATATAGAGGACTTCGCTTCAGCTGACGGCTTCAAAGTTCCAGCAGGAGCCAATGTTTCCTTCACAGGCGACAACACCAACTATGCCCTCGACTCATTTACCCTCAATGGCCAGAATGAATACTTCGGTTATGGTAATTATTCATTTTATGCCACCGCTGACGCTGAGTACGGCGTGACAGCTCATAAGTTCGGCACAGTCAAGGTCACAGTCAATATCGATGACCCAGCCAATGTTACTGTTTACCGTGGATATGAGTACAACAACGATATCGTCACAGGCATAGTAGCAGGTGACAACGTAATCGAAATGAGCGAGAACGCCAACAAGGTCATCACTATCAAGGCCAACGATCAGTGCTTCCTCTCATCAGTCAATGATGGCACCAACGACCTCAATATCTATTCAGGCAAGTGCGATGTTACATTCACTGATGGCATGACTATCACTGTCAAGACAGGCAAGATTGTTCGCGACAAGAAGGCTACAGTCAACGTCACAGACCGTGCGCTTGCCGACCACAGCTTCAGCTTCGTCTCACAAAATGATCGCAATCTCACTTTCAACCTCTTAGAAGGAGAGAACACAATTAACTTCTGTGACACTGATGTACCATTCTCTTTCAGTTGCTATGGCAGCACTATCCAAGACAAACACATGGTCTTCCTTGACGGTTACCTTCTCCACTCTCGTTACGGAAATGAGTCAATCACCCCTGTTGACGGTTCAGTCATCGACATCTACCTTGGCGAGCCTGAGGTTGAGGGTGCTTCAACAGTCAAGTTCGTCTTTGGCGACAATGTAGACGCTACAAAGATAAGCAAGGTGACCTTCCCTGGAGGCGAGGCCTACGAGTGGGACACAAAGGGCATCACTGCTATCGGCAAGAACTATCAAGTTGTCATCACACCAGCCGAGGACGCTTCTATTGGCATCAAGGCTGACGACCTCGACATAGAGCAGAACGCAGAAGGCAACTTCGTGGTCAACGTCACTCCTCTCACAACAGAAATCAACGTTTTCTCAACAGCCACAGAAGACGATCCAAACATCGTGTCCTTCCCACTTTATATCGACGACGCAACAGCAGTTCGCGTGATGTTCGACGGCACATGGCGCAATGCCACAGTCGTAAATGGCGAGAACACCATCTCATACAATAAGGAGACGGAGAAGGGACTCATCATCTTGCGCAATACCGAAAAGCCTCTTTACAAGGTGACAAACCGTGGAGAGGAAGTAGCAGCAAGAGGATCACAGTACACTATCGACCTTACTGCCGCTACTCCTGAAATCAGCATCACAGCTGCTTGGCCTGCCGACCTCACTTACAAGGTAAGCTTCGCCTTTGAGGACGAAGACTCAAAGGGCTTCATTACAGGAGTCACAGTCGATGGCGTAGCTGTAGAGAACTTCGCTGCAGAAGAAGGCTTCGAGGTAGCAGGCGGTGCTAATGTCACTGTCAGCGGCGACAACACCAACTATGCTCTCGACTCATTCAAGGTCAACGACTCTAACGAGAACTTTGGCTACGGTACTTACGTCTTCTATGCCACAGCCGACAATGCCATCTCTATCAAGGCCCACAAGTACGCTACATTCAACGTCACAGTCAATGTTGACGACCCAACAAATGTCACTGTATACAATGGCTACTCTTATGAGAACAAGGTCGTTGAGCTTCAGGCAGGTGATAACACTGTCGAACTCAGCGAGAACGGCAACAAGACCATCACTATCGTGGCTAACGACCAGTGCTTCATCTCTTCTGTCAACAACGGCACAGACGACATCGCAGTATATGGAGGCCAGTGCACAGTTTCTGTTTCTGAGGGCATGACACTCACAGTCAAGACAGGCAAGATCATCCGCGACAAGAAGGCTACAGTCTTTGTGACAGGACGTGACCTCGCAAGCAGCTACTTCAACCTCTACAGCAACGCTGACAGCCAGTATAAGTTCGAGAACCTCGTGGAGGGTGAGAACGAGATAGCATTCTGCGACAACGACCTCACATTCAACTTCGGCTGCTACGGACCATCCATCAACCAGCAGAACAAGGTATACGTTGACGGCATCCTTGCAGAACAGTATAACGGACAGTACGCTCTCAACTTCAACGACGGCTCAGTGGTCAACATCTTCCTCGGCACAAACGACTTCGAGAGCACAAAGACAACTACATTCACATTCCAGGAAGGACAGACTGCTGCCTCAATAGCTGCTGTGTCTTCTACAGCAGGTCCATCAAATACATGGGCAGAAAGCGGCATCACCTCCGCTGCCGACCAGCAGGTTGTACTGACTGTCACTCCAGCTGCAGATGCAAACATCGGCATCATCGTTGACGACAAGCAGGTGAAGGCAAACGAGAATGGCATCTTCGTCATCACCGTATCTCCTTCTACAACAGAGATTATCGTCACTACAGCTGAGGCTGTAGGAGTGTCATCTGTCAATGCTGCTAAGTCTGCTGCTGCCACATCATACATGCTCCAGGGCATCAAGGTCAACAGCCGCACTTACAATGGTCTCCAGATTATCAACGGAAAGAAAGTTCTTAACAGAAAGTAATCCGCTGATGTCACGATAAGTGATGTTCAAAACAGTACAAATCCCAACGAAGTATTTTTTTGACCATTACTAAAACACGGGTATTCCGTAGCACCGCTCAAAAGCGTGTGCTATGCGGGTATCCGTTTCATCGGATATTTACACATTATTTATATTATAGAAAGAAACGAACAATAATGAAGTTCCAATTATTTACAGCATCCTTCCTTGCCGTTGCTCTCTCTGCCTCGGCACAGTCATCGCTCAGTATCTCTGACCAGGTTCGCCTTCGCGAATTGCGTGCAGGAAGTGCGGTGAAGAAGGCAATGAGAATAGCCAGTCCTGCAGGTGCAGCCGCTTCGGCTGAAAGTGATACACCAGTGCTCCGCACCCTCGCTATGGTGCAGCTTGCAGAGGGTGTGACTGAAGATGACCTCAAGGCCCAGGGCGTGGATGTCCTTCGTGTCAGCTATGGCTTTGCATTTATCTCTGTTCCTCTCGATGATGTGGAGAGAGTAGCTTCTCTCAA
Source organism: Bacteroidaceae bacterium (assembly GCA_016302435.1). Taxonomy (GTDB): domain Bacteria; phylum Bacteroidota; class Bacteroidia; order Bacteroidales; family Bacteroidaceae; genus Minthosoma. Next base: position 139 of record JAEDNQ010000043.1, on the reverse strand, counting down.
GTCTTTCAAGTCGTTTCAGTTGGAGCGTCCTGTGGCCCAGAAGATGAAGTATGCCCGCAAAGATGTAGGAGTGGACAAGCTCCATCAGGGCATAGGACTCTCACAGGCCTATACGGGCAAGGGAGTCGTCTGCGGCATC
>JAEDNQ010000042.1 GCA_016302435.1 Bacteroidaceae bacterium | reverse complement strand
TCATGTGATAGCCATCACTATATCCTTTGAGTTATCAACATCTATCAACATAACCACCATAAAATACTTTAAGAATATGGCTAACTTCAGACATCTCGAGATAGCTCCCCAAGTAGCGAGCCATCCGAACATATATATAAAGAAAAGTTTCTTGGGTTTCAAGACACGCGTATTCTACCAGCCTACATACTCAGAGGTAGATAGCGTACGTAAGTACTTCACCATGTCCTCAGGCAGTGATATCTGCGACTTCCTCCGTTGCTGCGCCAAAGGCGAATGCAGCCATCTTCCAGAGCATCTGTCAATAGAGTACAATGACAATGGCAATTACTGCCTGGAGATGTGCTCAGCACGCGACGGTCAGTTTGTAGCCCTTCAGATGTTCAAATACATCAATCTGGAATACCAGCCTGTGTGCGACATCATCATATACGAAGGCAATGAGGCCAAGAATCTAAAGAAGGCTATAGAGTGTGGAGAGGTAACTCCCAACACTTCGTCCACAAAGCCTTGCATCTATTTTTCACAGGTAGAAGAACTATGAAAGCACTCAGATACAAGACAAAGTTGTTGTTGGGCTTTATCCTGTTCTTATCAGGTACACTGATGTTGCAGACACCCATATACATCAACTTCGACCAGCATGTCAGCCTTCGCCAACTCTTGCTGGTAACAGGCGCTATCGCCATCTTCTTCGGTTTTGCTCTGCTTATGCCACATAGGCAGTAATATGCCATTCTTTACAGGTGGACATTTATAGAACCCACCTTCGCAGATCCTATATATTTTATTAGGCATCTGCTCAAAACAAATCGGAGGTTAAGATCAACATCGATTTTAACCTCCGTTTTATTTTGTGTTGTTGGTGAGGTATTTATAGCCTCCCACCTATAGTTTGTTGACCCACTTATCAACAACATGTCCAAACAATGTTGAACGCTCCACCAATTCAGCCCCACTTGCCATGCGAGGTGAGCGCACACTTCCATTCAATGCCACGTCACCATGTTCAACATAACACTCATCCCATAGTCCGCTATCTATAAAAGACTGCAACAAATGCGTCCCCCCCTCTACCAATACACTCTGCACACCGTCTTCATACAGTCTTGCCAAAATGTTATCAACACTTGTCGACACTATGTGAATAAAGCAGCTATCTATCTCACAGTCAGAAGATGCCACCACGTATCTCTTGGGGGAATGACCATACCACTCTCGAGTTGTCAACGACGGGTGATCACACAAATAAGTGCCCTTACCAACAAGAATGGCCTGATGCTCAGCCCTCCGTTTATGGCAAAGCATCTGAGTATACACATTCGAAACATGTCCGTCCATATATCCGTCAGCCGATTCAGCCCATTTGAGAGTGACAAACGGACGCTGCTTGGCATGGAAAGTCATAAACCTATGGTTCAGTATCTTACACTCTTCTTCTAACACACCAACCTCAACCTCTATGCCAGCCTCCCTCAGCTTCTCTATCCCCCTTCCTTTCACTTTGGCAAAAGGGTCTACACATCCTACGACACATCGTTTGAACTTCTTGCTTATCAATAAGTCAGCACAAGGAGGAGTCTTGCCATAATGGCTGCATGGCTCAAGGCTTACATAGATAGTACTACACTCAAGCAGAGCTTCATCCTCTTTTCTTACTGACCTGCAAGCATTGACCTCAGCATGCCCTTCACCACACCTCACGTGATACCCCTCACCTATGATTCTTTTATTACACACAATGACAGCCCCCACCATTGGATTGGGCTGAGCATTAATCATTCCGTTGCGAGCCAATTGAATACATCTCGCCATGTACATTTCATCAGTTGTTGACACCATATTGATAAGTTGTTATCATACTTATTGACAAGTGCAAAATTAGCAAATATTATTGAGACTGAGAAATAAAAGAATAAATTGTTTATCAATTCTTTGCCGAGTGAATAAAAATGCCTATATTTGCAAACTCAAATGAATATAGCAACAGTTTTATCAACAAAAACATCAACATACTTATAAACAAATAAACACACACATGAGCGACGGCAATTTCAATAGACAACTGCTTCCAAAGACAGACCTATCCTCAGGTCTCAGAGCAGGAAAAGCACAGATGAGGATGAAAGCAGAGAAAGCTTTCGACCAAGTATTAGATACATTTCTTTTAGGGGAGGTAAATGAAAAGAAACAGGCTATGAAACAGATGTTTACGTCATTACTCCAGTAGACAAAACAACATGTATTACCCTCTCCAATGTCAACAACCTTATTGATAACCCTGTTTATAAGCTATCAATAAGTTTATGATAAATATTAACAACTTTCCATTGTCATTTCAAAACTTCTTACGTAAGAAGTCTGCTGAAACAGCAATGGAAAGTTATTATTTTCTATCATCAAATTATAAATAGGTTATCATCATGCTTTCTTTATACTTAAAGTACTGAAATACATGCATGATATAAAACTTGTTCACAATATGAATATCCTATATACATCATCATAGAGAGTTTGTTTAAAGAATGAGAACTAAATATTTAATAATGATTGTCTGGTGGTGGATGTGAGTCTAAGGAGTATGGTAGAGTGGATGGAAGTACAGCTGAGCAATCAAAAATATAAAGATGAGTAATCTTCACAATAGAGACACACCATTTTCCTCTGCCATTGCAATGAGACCCACTGCTTTTGTGCGCTTTTGCAATGAATCACCGCCAATTATGTATGAAAAACAGTTAAAAATATGGAATGCTTTCGCAGATGAAAAAATAGTTCGTAATTTTGTACGATTTTTTTATATAATGTATTGTATAGAGTAGAAATGACAAAGAGACAAATGAAACATACCATTTGGAGTATAGTGGCGGTAGCAGTAGCTGTTTTATCCATCACATCCTGCATCAAGGACGAAAATGAAATGTCAAGTTCACCTGAGTGCGCTATTATATCCTTCTCTGTAGGAAACATCACAAGCTACGTAACTGAGCAGCAATATGACAGCGAAGGCAACGCAACAGATGTCGTAGTAACCAAAACCATTGCAGGAAGCGACATACACTTCAACATAGACCATAACACAGGACACATCTTTACTGTCGACTCACTGCCCAAATGGGTAGACCTCTCCCGAGTCGTGCCAAAATTCACGTCCTATGGTAGTGTATATAACCTCGCCTCTGCCGAAGATGACTTCTACATCTACCTCACCTCAGGCAGCGACTCCATAGACTTTTCCAAGACGGTCAACCTGCTGTGTGTAGCCACCGATGGAGTAAGTCGCAAGAAATATACCGTCGACATTTATAAACGAACTACCGACCTCGACACTCTCCAGTGGAAGTTCATGCAGTCCGACATTCGTCTCAGCGGCGAAGCATCCATCTTTGTTGGCGAAGATAAAGTCATAGCGTTTGACAAAGATGGCAATGGAAGCGACATCTACACAGAGACATACATCAACGGAGGCCAAGAGTGGAGCCTGCCTGTAGCTATTCCTGTAGAGAGCAAGTCAGTGCAGCTGTTTGGCGGCAAGTACTACGGCAAGGGAACAGACGGACGTATATACCGAGCAGATGACATGGCTGCACGAGAGTGGTCAAAAGTCAGCGATATGACAGTAGAGCGACTCCTCTCAGCCGATAGCTATTATCTCTATGCTTACGACGGTAATAAAATACTAGCTACTGCCGACATGCAAACATGGATTGCACAAGGCACAGCCAACCTCAACATGCTGCCCGACAGTTACGTCACCACCGTTGCCCACCAGGCAAAACACAATGCCAACATAGAGCATGTCATCATGGCAGGACTCTCAGCCAACAACGCTGACAACGCAGTCGTATGGTACAAGCAGTCAGCACAGGGAGCAGAAAATCAGATGTGGTCATACATCCAGATCACCCCCGATAACACCTACGGACTGCCACGTCTCGGCCATCTATCAGTGACACTATATGAAGGCAACCTCTATGCCATAGGAACAGAAGACGGCTCATACCAGCACATCTATTGTTCTAAAGACAACGGCATAACATGGCACAAGCTTTCACAGCAGTATCCACTCCCAGCCGATCTTAAGGCCGAAGACGGAAGAGCCATCCTCACAGCTGTTGGCTCACGACTCTGGTTGATACAAGAAAACGGAAAGATATGGCAAGGATCTATACAGTAATAAGCCTCCTCCTCCTCACCCTTTGCGCTAAAGCCCAGGACTTGGAATACGCCATGGAGCTCGGTGTCATGGCAGGCCCAAGCTTCTACATGGGAGATGCCAACCTCAATGCCCTCTACACCAACACCACCATGGCTGCAGGACTCATGGGGCGATACAACATCAACCCCAGGATGGCACTGAAGTTCGACATCGCATACGGCAAGGTGAAAGGGGACGCAACAGCAGGCGACAACAAGTTTCCAGCCACACCTGGGCAGCAGTGGACCTTCGACAACACCCTCGTTGATGCCGGAGCACAGTATGAGCTCAACTTCTTCGGCTACGGCACTGGCGGAGGCTATAAGGGCCACAAGAGGCTAACGCCATATATTCAGGCAGGATTAGGCTTCACCTACTGCAATGACGGACTCACCCTCAACATCCCCCTTGGATTCGGCATCAAATACAAGCTTCGCCCCCGATGGAATGTCGGCATCGACTGGACAATGCGATTCGCCATGAGCGACAAACTCGACGGCATAGAAGACCCCTACAGGATGAAGAGCGGATTTCTTAAAAACAAGGACACCTACTCGTGGACTATGCTATACATATCCTACGACCTCTGTCCCAAATACCGCAAGTGCAACAACGAATAGCCCTTCCCTAAGCACTTCATGGCCGCTGCACAGGGAACTCGTCATTATCCCCCATCACCTTGACGGCGGAAAGAAACATACAGAACCAACCTCATAACACAGCATACGACAACAACAATGTATAAAGAACAAATAGATATGACCCGAGTGCCACGCCACGTGGCCATCATCATGGACGGCAACGGGCGTTGGGCCAAAGCTCAGGGCAAAGAACGAACCTTCGGCCACCAAGAAGGAGCAGAGCGCGTGCATGACATCATGACAGCAGCCGTAAACCTCGGCATAGAATATCTCACCCTCTACACCTTCTCCACCGAAAACTGGAATCGCCCCGAGACGGAGATAGCAGCACTCATGGCATTGCTGCTCAAACATCTTGAGGAAGAGCTCTTCATGAAGAAGAACGCCCGCTTCAAGGTCATTGGCGACATTGAGCGACTCCCCAAGGTGGTGAAGGAAGCATGTCTGTATCTGGAGGAGCGCACCAGCCACAACACAGGAACATGCATGGTGCTGGCATTGAGCTACTCGTCCAAATGGGAAATAACCAACGCAGTACAGCAAATAGCCGAAGAAGTGAGAAAAGGCATCATCCAGCCTTCCGACATAAGCGAAGAGACAATCAGCAGCCACCTCTCCACCCGTTTCATGCCTGACCCCGAACTCATGATACGCACTGGAGGCGAAGAACGACTCAGCAACTACCTCCTCTGGCAGTGCGCTTATTCAGAGTTCTACTTCACTCCTACCTATTGGCCCGACTTCCGTGAAGAAGACCTCTGCAAAGCTATCGTCGACTACCAGAGCCGTCAGCGACGCTTCGGCAAGACTGGCGACCAAGTGACCGAAGAAGAGACAGGCAGCAAGCAGTGAGACCTACCATCACTCACTCACGCACACATAGGCATACAATAAACAAATACACACGCATACATATATACACACGCACACCAAATACATGAGCTTATTAAGATACACCATACTGGCATCCATCCTCATGCTGTTAGGCACAACTCATGCTGCAGCACAAAGTCAGGACAAGCCCACTATCGTCTATGGCACAAAAAGCGACAAATATGAGATAGGCGGCATAGCTGTAGAAGGAGTAAAGAACTATGAGGACTACATCCTCATCGGCATCTCAGGCCTCTCCGTGGGCGAGGAAATTTCGCTTCCTGGTGCCGAGATAACAGATGCCATCAAGCGCTACTGGAAGCATGGCCTCTTCTCAGCCGTCAGCATCGAAGCCGACAGCATCGTCGACAACAAGGTATATCTCAAGATAAATCTCGCCATGCGCCCCCGTGTGTCACAAATCAACATCAACGGCGTGAAAAAGGGCGAGCAAGACGATGTGATGGAAAAGATTGGCATCATAAAGGGCAACCAGCTCACTCCCAATATGGTGGACAAGGCAAAAATCATCATCAAGAAGTTCTTCGGCGACAAAGGATTCAAGAATACCGAGGTAGACATCGTGCAGCGCGACGACCCCTCCAAGTCTGACCAGCTCATCGTTGACGTCAACATCGACAAGAAAGAGAAAGTCAAGGTCAACAAGATATACATCGTCGGCAACGACAATATCCCAACAAAGAAGTTTCATGGAGGCTTCTTCTCAGGAGGCCTCTTGAAGAAGACCAATGAAAAAGGCTTCAAGAGCTTCTTCAAGACAAAGAAGTTCATCCAGGAAAAATATGAAGAAGACAAAGAGCGCGTCATCGAGAAGTACAACGAACTTGGCTACCGTGATGCCTACATCTACAGCGACAGTGTTGTAGACCTCGGCAACAACCTTGTTAACGTATACATCAACATCGACGAAGGCCAGAAATATTACATCCGCGGCATCGATTGGGTAGGCAACTCCGTCTTCAGCACCGAATACCTCAACCGCGTCCTTCAGATGAAGAAAGGCGATGTCTACAACCGAGTCCTCATCGACAAGCGACTCAATGGACAGGGCGAGCAAGAGTCTGTCAGAACACTCTACTACAACCAGGGCTACGTCTTCAACAATGTGATGGACGTGGAGCGCGACATCGTAGGTGACTCCATCGACCTCGAAGTGCGCATCACCGAAGGCATACAAGCCTCCATCAACAAGATAAAGATCTACGGAAACACACGCGTCTACGAGGAAGTAGTGCGCCGCGAGCTCTACCTCAAGCCAGGCGACCTCTTCAGCATGGATGCCTTCAAGATGTCCGTACAGGAGATAGCCCAGATGGGACACTTCGACCCAGAACAGATGAACCCTGTGCCAAAGCCCGACCCCATCAACGGAACCGTCGACATAGAGCTCGGGCTCACACCCAAATCGAGCGACCAGATAGAGTTCTCCCTCGGATGGGGACAGACTGGCGTCATAGGCAAGGTAGGCCTCAAGTTCACCAATTTCTCTATGCGTAACCTCTTCGGCGGCATGCACCGAGGCATCATCCCACAGGGCGACGGCCAGCAGCTCGAGATAAGCGCATCGACCAACGGCAGCTACTACCAGTCCTACAGCATCTCCTACATGGACCCATGGTTCGGCCGCAAACGCCCCAACCAGTTCTCCGTCGGAGCCTATTTCTCACGCCAGACCGACATCAGCAGCAGCTATTACAACAGCAGCTACTACAACAACTACTACTCCATGCTCTACGGTTATGGCAACTACAACAGCTCCTACTACAACAACTACTCCAACTACTACGACCCCGACAAATACATCAACCAGCTCGGCTTCAGCATCGGATACGGAAAGCGCCTTACCTGGCCCGACAACAACTTCCGTTTCACAGCCACACTCGGCTACACCCTCTACATGATGAAAGACTGGGAGTATTTCCTCATAACCAACGGTCACTGCAACAACATCAACCTTACCCTCTCCCTCTCACGCGTGAGCATCGACAATGCCATGTTCCCACGTCGCGGTTCGCAGATTTCAGCCTCAGTGTCCTTCACCCCTCCTTACTCACTGTTCGACGGAGTGGACTACAAGAACATGGCCACAAGCTACTACGATGCTGACTATCAGGACGACATGAAGAAGAAATACAAGTGGATAGAATACCATAAGTGGAAGTTCAACTCCAAGTTCTTCGTTCCACTCGGCAGCGGCAGCAAGTGCTTCGTCCTCATGACACGCTTTGACTTTGGTCTCCTCGGCAGCTACAACAAGTACAAGAAGTCACCCTTCGAGACCTTCTATGTCGGAGGCGATGGCATGTCAGGCTACTCATCATCCTACTACTCAGAGACCATCGGTCTCCGCGGCTACGACAACGGAGCCCTCACCCAGGGCTACAACTACGGCTACGCCTACGACCGCATGACACTCGAGCTTCGCTACCCTCTCATGCTCCAAGGCTCCACCAACATCTATGCCCTTGCCTTTGCCGAAGCTGGCAATGCATGGACAGAAGTGGGCAAGTTCAACCCCTTCGACATGAAGCGCTCAGCAGGATTTGGCGTACGTCTCTTCCTCCCTATGGTCGGCATGATGGGCATCGACTGGGCATACGGATTTGACAACATCAACGGCTCCAAGACCTACGGTGGCAGCCAGTTCCACTTTGTCCTCGGACAAGAATTCTAACACATCCCATAACAACAATCTAACCCCACATTATAGATTATGAAACGCATTCTTCTATCCCTCATGGTGCTCCTGACAGCCATCACTGCCAGCGCACAAAAGTTTGCCCTCGTCGACATGGAGTATATACTCAAAAACGTGCCAGCATACGAGCGAGCCAACGAACAGCTCAACCAAGTGTCAAAGAAATGGGAAAGCGAAGTCGACGCCCTTCTCAGAGAGGCAGAAACACTCTACAAGAAATATCAGTCAGAAGCAGTATTCCTCTCCGACACACAGAAGACCAAGGCCGAAGAGGCCATAATGGAAAAAGAGAAAGAAGCCAGCGCACTGAAGAAGAAATACTTCGGCAGCGAAGGCGAACTCTACAAGAAGCGACAGAGCCTCCTCGCCCCCATCCAGGACGAGATATACAACGCAGTCAAAGACATCTGTGACCAGAAAGGCTACCAGCTCGTCCTCGACCGTGCCTCAGGCGGCAGCATCATCTATGCCTCCCCCAAGATAGACATCAGCGACGAGGTGCTCACCAAACTCGGCTACGCATATTAACCTCCTCTCAAAGGGTTACACATCCATCCATGGATATATAAACCACAAGAGCCCTCCCATAGATATTCCTCACACTCTCTTGAGCGCATCCTATACATAGAAATAATAAATCAGTAATAATAACAGTATAAAAAACAATCAACAACACAATGAGAAAAACAATTTTAGCAATCCTCTTGGCATTGCCAATGACCATCTTCGCGCAAAAAATCGGACATGTCAATACAGCCATCGTCGTAGAAGGCATGAGTGAGTACACAGCCCTAAAGGCCGAAGTAGAAACACTCAAGAAGCAGTTCTCAGACGAGATTCAGCGCAAGCAGACAGACATCCAAACCAAGGCTGATGCCTATGAGAAAGAAAAGGCCAATCTCTCAGAGACACTCCGCGCCTACCGCGAGCAAGAACTCCAGAAGGCCTACGAAGAGTATCAGCAGTTCGTTCAGACAAGCGACGGCGAACTCCAGAAGGTCTATCAGGCCAAGATGGCTACCATCCAGGAGAAGATGATGGGAGCTGTAAAGGAAGTAGGCGAAGCCGAAGGATTCTCATACGTGCTCGATGCAGCCAGCATCCCCTTCATCGGAGCTACAGCCACAGACATCACCGACAAGGTCAAAGCCAAGCTCGGAGTGAAGTAAAGACACATGTATATGAGCACCTCCCCTTGCTCATGTGTACACATTCTATGCCCAATCAACAACACATTCTTATGATAAGATCATCCATACTGATAGCACTGCTCGCTTGCGCCGGTCTCACATCGGCACAAGAGGCAGTGCCTTCTGTTTCATCTAATGAGACAGCAGCTGACTCGGCGGCTATATCAGCAGTAGCCGTACAACCATCCAGCCCACACTTCGGATATATCTCCTACGACAGAGTGATGCACTCCATGCCTGAATACACTCAGGCACTCAAGGGTCTCGAAGAACTCAAGCATTCGTACGAAAGCGAAATGCAGCGGGCAGAAGCCGACTTCACTAAAAAGTTCGGCGAATACCTCGAAGGCCAGAAGACCTTCCCAGAAAATATAATGCTAAAGCGTCAGAAAGAACTGCAGATGCTCATGGAGCAAAGTCTCAAGTTCAAGGCTGAGGCAGAGTCAGCCCTCAGCAAGGCAGAGCAAGAACTCATGGCTCCCATTCACAAGGCACTCCAAGACGCCATCTCCGCTGTCGGCAAAAATCGAGGCTATGCCTACGTCGTCAACACTGATGCCAATGCCTATCCCTACATCAGCGACCAGGGGGAAGACTGCACAGATGCTGTACTCACACAGTTGGACATCAAGCCATAAGCCAAATGGGAATGTGTAGAATCCATCTATATATCCCCACATAAAGGAATTAGTAAACTCGGGTTACCCAAAAGAATCTACCCTAACTGCATGACCCACACACACTCATCAGGCCCTATAGGTGTCTTCGACTCCGGTTATGGAGGACTGACTGTGCTTGACAGCATCCGCAGCCTCATGCCACAGTACGACTACATCTATTTAGGCGATAATGCGCGTGCCCCCTACGGCACGCGTTCCTTCGACATAGTCTATGAGTTCACCCTCCAGGCCGTTAAGAAACTTTTCTCCTGCGGATGCCCCCTTGTCATTCTTGGCTGCAACACTGCCTCCGCCAAAGCCCTGCGCACCATCCAGCAGCAGTATCTCCCGTATAATGCCCCCGACCATCGCGTTCTTGGAGTCATACGTCCCACAGCAGAAGTCGTCGGCACACTCTCCAATACCATGCACATAGGTGTCCTCGCCACAGAAGGCACTATACGCTCACGTTCCTACACGCTCGAGATAGAGAAACTTTTCCCTGGAGCAGTCATCAGCGGACAAGCATGCCCCATGTGGGTTCCACTCGTCGAAAACAACGAGTTTGACAAACCCGGAGCTGACTATTTCGTCCAAGACTCCATCCACAAACTCCTTGCTCAAGACCCCCTCATAGACACTGTCATCTTAGGCTGTACCCACTATCCGCTCCTCATCGATAAGATACGCCAGTATATGCCTCCCGGCATAGAGATAGTGCCACAGGGGCACTACATAGCCACCAGTCTCCAAGACTACCTCCATCGCCATCCCGACATGGAGCGGCGACTCACTAAAACGGCCACTTGCCAGTACTACACAAGCGAGTCGCCAGCCAAGTTCCGCGAGTGCGCCAGCCTATTCCTCAAGGAAGAAGTCAACCCGCAGCGAGTCACACTGGCATAACCCTATCCTTCATCTTTAGGTGTTATCAGTGCTTATCCCTGCCAAACATACGCAGCGGAAAATAGAGCACGCCTACTTCCATCATATAAGAAATATATATATATGAACATCAAACATACCCCTCCCACTGACTTCCTCACAGCCGAGACACGCAACGGCTACCCCGTGTCCGAACAGATGAAGAAAGTATGGGCAATAGAAATCGACATGCTCCAAGAGCTACTGCGAGTGTGCGAGAAACACCATCTCACCATCTGGGCAGAAGGCGGCACACTCCTTGGCACCATACGCCATCATGGCTACATCCCCTGGGACGACGACATAGACATGGCCATGCCGCGCGAAGACTACGACAAGCTGCAAGAGATAGCACCCCAAGAGTTCTCCCACCCCTATTTCTTCCAGACCATCCACACCGACACCCTCTATGGCCACCGCCATGCCCAGCTGCGCAACAGCGACACAGCCGCATTCGGCCACAAACAGAAGACTTACACCAGCAATAGCGGCATATTCATCGACATCTTTCCCCTCGACTACATGCCCCTGCGTCCACGAGCCTTCAAGCGCCATTACAGCAAGCTTAGCTCACTCAAAGCGCGCATGAAGGCAGCACGCAATCTCACCCTGCCACTGCCTCGCTGCCTCTACCTCTTCTGCCGCCACCATGTGCCCTTCCTATCCGAAGCCAAACTATTCTGCCGCTACGAATCAGCCCTGCGCAGTGTGAAACGCAAGGATGCCATAGCATGGGTCGACATCACCTTCAACCACAACTCCCAGCAGCGCCCCCTGCTTTCCTACACCTCCACCCTCTGGCTCGACTTCGAATACATCAAGATGCCCGTGCCACAAGGCTATGACAATATCCTCACCATAATGTACGGAGACTATATGACCCCCGTTCAGGCACCCACCTGCCACGGAGCCCTCGAGTACGATACCGAGCGCAGCTATACAGACGTGCTGAAGAAAGGATAAACTCTACATATCATATAAATGCCGCAAACCGATACCATCATATCCGTTTGCGGCATTGACTGTCATTACTCCCTCACCTTAACGTCGGGATTGACCTTCGCTTCATGTTTCGACTTCATGTCGTTATAGTTATCAAGAATCTCCTGCTTGATCTTTGTCGATGAAACCCCCTCACCATAAGGGAAGTAGAACACCGTCACCCCAAGCTCCTTCAGATAGTCATACTTGCCCGTCCAGTCGTCACCGACGACAAATACATCAATATTCAGCTTCTTTACCAGTTCCGTGTGATCCAGACTGCGCTGCGGAATGACCACATCGGGATATTTCAGAGCCTTCACTATAGCTATGCGCTCGTCAAATGGGATGACTGGCGGACGCTTGTAGCTGCACACCAGTTCGTCAGTGCTTACACCCACAATGAGCGTGTCGCCCAGACCTCTGGCATACTCTATCATCTTCAGATGGTTGCTGTGGAACATGTCAAATGTTCCTGAAGTGTATACTACTATTCTGTTCTTATACATGTTTTTAGTCTGTCTTTCTTATACATAAATACTAAGTAGGTAAGCCAAACATGCTTTTACCTATTGCAAAATTACTCATTTGTATCCACCTGACCAAAGATAAAGCCAGCATTCTTGCATATTCCGACTCAAAAGGACGAGAAAATCACCGTATGACAATCACCATATAGCAAATAAAGCTCCCATAAGCTCACTTAACATCTTTTTTCTACAGACAGAGTCGATTTTTGTCGGCTATACCTTCATAATAGGATTATTTTCCTTACCTTTGCACAAACATTCATCAAACAAAGGTATTTTATGGAATCAAAGAGAAATATCGTCATCACAGGTGGAGCAGGCTTCATCGGTAGCCATGTAGTCCGCCTTTTCGTAAACAAGTATCCTGAGTACAACATCATAAACTTGGATAAGCTGACCTATGCCGGCAACCTTGCCAACCTCAAGGATATAGAAGATAAGCCCAACTACAAGTTTGTCAAGATGGACATCTGTGACTTCGAAGCATTCTACCAGCTGATGCAGGATGAGCACATTGACGGCATCATCCATCTCGCCGCTGAGAGCCATGTAGACCGTTCCATCAAGGATCCCTTCACCTTCGCTCGCACCAATGTCATGGGAACTCTCTCTCTCCTCCAGGCTGCCAAGCTCTACTGGGAGAGCCTGCCAGAGAAATACGAAGGCAAGAGATTCTACCATATATCCACCGACGAAGTCTATGGAGCACTCGAGATGACTCATCCAGAGGGAGTGCCATCGCCCTTTACCACTGTAGCCTCCAGCAGCGAGCACCATGCAGCCTACGGTACCGACTTCTTCCTTGAAACCACAAAATACAACCCACACTCACCCTACAGCGCCTCAAAAGCCAGCAGCGACCACTTCGTCCGTGCCTTCCACGACACCTACGGCATGCCGACCATCGTGACCAACTGCTCCAACAACTACGGACCCTACCAGTTCCCTGAGAAGCTCATACCACTCTTCATCAACAACATCCGCCACCGCAAGCCACTCCCCGTATACGGCAAGGGAGAGAACGTGCGCGACTGGCTATATGTCGTTGACCATGCCCGTGCCATCGACACTATCTTCCATAACGGCAAAGTGGCAGAGACATACAACATCGGTGGTTTCAACGAGTGGAAAAATATTGACATAATAAAAGTCGTCATCAAGACTGTAGACCGACTTCTCGGCAGAGCTGAAGGCGAAGACCTCAACCTCATCACATACGTTACCGACCGCCTCGGTCATGATGCACGCTACGCCATCGACTCCCGCAAGCTCCAAGCCGAACTCGGATGGGAACCCTCACTGCAGTTCGAAGAAGGCATTGAGAAGACCGTCAAATGGTATCTCGAAAACGAAGAGTGGATGGATCAGATAACAAGCGGAGAATACGAGAAGTACTACGACGACATGTACAAAAATCGCTAACCACCACCATCCATTCACCACACTCCGAACACACAATGACCACTATAAATATTGAAGAGCGAGTGGCAAAAGCTGCTTCGCTCTTCAAACAAGGATACAACTGCGCCCAGGCCGTCGTCATGGCCTATGCAGACCTCTATCACATGGACGAAACCTTAGCCTCTCATGTCTCTGCCTCCTTCGGGGGAGGCATAGGCAGGATGAGAGAGACATGCGGAGCTGCTTGTGGCATGTTCATGCTGGCAGGATTGGCCGTCGAGGGTACATACCCCGATGCCGAGCTCAAAAAACGCAACTATGAAGTCGTGCAGCATCTTGCCCAGGCCTTCCGTCAGGAAAACGGTTCACTCCTATGCAGAGAACTCTTAGGACTCGCCAAGAAGCAACCTGATGGCACAGTGCCAGAAGTCAAAATTGTTGCAGCCCCAGAGCCTCGCACTGCCGAATATTACAAGAAGCGTCCGTGCGTCATGATGGTAGAGACAGCAGCACGCATCTTTGGAGAATATATCAACAATAGAGAGTCGGCTATTTAGCCGACTCTCTTTTGCTTTAGTAACGTTCAAAAATAACTTATAAGATGATGGAATCCTTGTCTTCGGATAAAGCGTCTTAATCCTTGGTATCATACCAG
>JAEDNQ010000216.1 GCA_016302435.1 Bacteroidaceae bacterium | reverse complement strand
ACTCCGTAGGCTACTCGATGCTCGGCACTCTCACTGAGATAGGTAATGAAGATGCAGCCGGACAGAAGGCCTACGTGCTGCAGACCGACGGTCAGTGGCATCCCGTTGCCGCCGACGGCAAGTCAAGCATCTTGCCTTTCCGCTGCTTCATCCAGGCCAACGGCACCCGTGCAACCCGCGCCATCTCGTCATGGCTCGAAGAGTCGCTCGACAATGGCGAAACCATCCTGAAGACCATCGACAGCGACGGCACCGAGCGTATCTACGACCTCAACGGCCGCATGATCAACGATTCATCGGTCAAGGGAGTGTATATCAAGAATGGAAAAAAGTACGTTAAATGAAAAATATGAAAGCATTGAAGTATATATTAATGTCTCTCACCGCACTTGCCCTCTGGGCGTGCGGTGACGACGACGAACCGGATGTGCCGCAGCCGTCGGTAGCTACAACCGTGACGGCAAAGTATCAGGTCTCGCTAAGCGACGACCTCTTGAAGGTGGCCGACGTGACAGCCTATTACGTCTCAGCCGACGGCACTGTGAAGAATGAACCCGTACAGACATCGCCATGGACTAAGGAGGTGAGCGTTGCCGCCGACAAGTCTTTCGGCTTCGCCCTGAAATACGGAGTGAAGTCGTCGGCAAATATCGATACTGAGAAAGAATACTCGATCAAAACCACCGAGAGCATCTCCTACGACGTGAAAGACCAGTATGCCTCCTCTATGGCATCGGGCAAGAAGGAGCGTACCACTCTCAGTGCTTCTGTCATGGGTGAGGGCGTAGCCAAATATCTCGCCAACATCAGCTCCTCCTCCGCCTTCCGCTGGGATGGCTCATCCATGTCGTCAGCCACAATTGACTGGGGCTTCAATGCGGACATCAACGGCGGCCATACCGATACTCCCGTGAGTGGCGATCCAGCCACTGGCGACGGAGAGTAAACTCTTTCTTCCACCAAACTCTTTTTGACCACAGATTAGCAGAGATTTTCTCTGTCAATCTGTGGTTTATTATGAAAATCAGCTGACTAAAGTTTCCCACCCTACCTATTTTGGTGCCAAATACAAAGTGAGAGGTGCATTCGGCTTTTCAACATCCTACCTGCTCATACCTCCATCATGGCCTACCTCAGCCTCTGCAGCTACTATCTCATAGCTCCAGAGATGGAGTTCGCCCATGGCTACTGCGACTCCGCCTTCGCCAACTGCAAGAACCTTCATGTCCTTCGCCCTCCTGCTCGTGTGGGGCAGAAGGTTAATGAAGGTTGGTTCTGTCAATTAGCTTTGATGGGATTTTGTTCTATGCCTACTTGATAAAAGCCCTAACGGCATAGAGAGGTATGTTTGTCATCCACTCTTGTTCCTTGAAGCCTTTCATGGAGAAGCGGATGCCATGGAGGTTGTAGTCCTTGAAATCATGGGTGATACATGCTGCAAGCGATTTCGACTTCACATTCTCCTCGGCCTTTACTTCTATTGGGTATATCGTAGTGTCCTTCTGGACTATAAAGTCCAGTTCTTGTGTGGAATTATCCTTGCTATAATAATATGTCGGACGATTGGGGATGGTGACTATCTGCTGTAATACATAGTTTTCAGTGAATGCCCCTTTGTATTCGCTGAAGATATTGTCACCTATGAGTATGCTTGCTGCAGGAGCATCGGTCATGGCACCCAGCAATCCAACATCAAGCAGATACAGTTTGAATGCGTTTGAGTCGGAATAAAAGCGCAATGGCACTTTCAGGTCGCGAACCCTGTTTACCTTATACACCAATCCTGCATCTACGAGCCATTGAATGGCTATTTCAAAGTCCTTGGAGCGTGCTCCCTTTCTGACTGCTCCAAAGATGAATTTCTTGTTTTCACGAGCCAACTGTTCAGGCACTGACTGCCATACCATTCTGACTCTCTGCGTCTCAGCGGCTGTGTGTTTGGCTATGTCTGACTCGTATGCCGCAAGGATATTCTTCTGTATGGTGCGCACTGCTAAAAGGTCTTTGGTCTCGCTATATGTCTTTACTGCCTCAGGCATGCCTCCTGTGAAATAATACTGGCGCAGAAGGTCGATATACTTCGATGCAAAAACGTCCGTCATTTCATGGTCATGCGAAAGGAGAAAGTCCACGAGTGGTCCTTCGCCCATGGCATCGAGAAATTCCTCGAACGACATAGGGTAGAGGTGAATTATATTAACCTTGCCTACGGGAAATGATTCTCCCTGCATATTCATCACGCCGAGAAGCGAGCCTGCTACAATGATGTGAATGTCTGGGCGGTTCTCGCAGAAATACTTCAGTGTGGATATGACAGGTGGAATCTCTTGTATCTCGTCAAGGAAGATCAGTGTCTTCCCTGGAACGATAGTCTTCTTTGCCATAGATGATAGTCCCACCAATATCCTGTCGATGTCGGCATTGCCGCTGAACAGGGTTTGTGCGAGTTCGTTCTTATAGCAGTTGACATACACGAGACTGTCGTATTCTTGTTCGCCAAACTCTTTGATGATATATGTCTTGCCTACTTGCCGTGCGCCATACATCATCAGTGGTTTGCGTGTCTCTGACTGCTTCCATTTTTTCAGTTCGTCATATATAAATCTCTTCAT
>JAEDNQ010000041.1 GCA_016302435.1 Bacteroidaceae bacterium | reverse complement strand
GCAAAAGAGACACCCTGATAGAAACATGAAAACTAATTTATAGAACACCCCTATACAGCAAGAGGGTATGTCAATTGGTTTGACATACCCTCTGTTCTTATCTGTTGTGGCTTGTGGCCATTTGATTACTCTGCTGGTGTCTCAGCTGGAGCTTCTTCTGTTGCTGGAGCTTCCTCAGCTGCTGGTGCAGGCTGTGCTGCTGGAGCGGCTGTGCCATCTTCGTTGACAACCTCGAATGGGATGACAACTGATACTTCACGGTGGAACTGAGCTACAGCCTCGAAGTTGCCGAGAGTCTTAGCAGCCTTGACTGAGATGATCTTGCTGTCGATTTCGAGACCCTTCTCTGCGAGAGCTGCTGCGATTTCCTTAGCGCCTACAGAACCGTAGATGTTCTTGCCTTCAGATACCTTAGCCTTGATAGTGAGAGATACACCGTTGAACTTGCTGGCTCTTTCTTCAGCGTCAGCCTTGATCTTTGCAATCTTGTGTGCGCGCTGCTTCAGTTCCTCGTTGAGCTGCTTTACAGCCTTTTCTGTTGCGAGTACTGCAAGGCCTTGTGGAAGAAGATAGTTGCGGCCGTAGCCGTCCTTCACTGTAAGGATTTCGTCCTTGTAACCAAGGCCGTTAACGTCTTTCTTGAGAATGATTTTCATACTGTCTTACCTCCTTTTTATTATTTCAACAAGTCTGTTACGAATGGCAGGAGTGCAAGGTGACGAGCACGCTTCACTGCCTGTGCTACGCGGCGCTGGTACTTGAGAGAAGTGCCTGTGATGCGGCGTGGGAGAATCTTGCCCTGCTCGTTGAGGAACTTCTTGAGGAACTCAGGATCCTTGTAGTCGATGTACTTGATACCGCTCTTCTTGAAACGGCAATACTTCTTCTTCTTAACGTCAACTGTTGCTGGAGTTAAGTATCTGATTTCTGATGGTGCTGCCATGATTATGCCTCCTTCTTCTGGTTACGACGCTTCTCAGCATAAGCTGCTGCGTACTTTTCGTTCTTAACTGTGAGGTAGCGGAGTACGCGCTCGTCGCGGCGCATCTGCAACTCGAATTTAGCAATCACTGTTGGGTCGGCCTTGAATTCGATCATCTGGTAGAAGCCAGAACCTTTCTTCTCGATAGGATAAGCAAGTGTCTTAAGACCCCAGTTCTCTGTGCTGATGATTTCAGCGCCCTTGTTCTGGAGGTAGTTGACAAACTTATCTGCCGCTTCCTTCATCTGTACATCAGACAAAACGGGAGTTAAAATGAAAACGGTTTCGTATTGATTCATGAGATCAATAATGTAAGTTGTGTTGTTGTTAATAATGTTTACTATGCTGATGCCTTTTGCAAAAGCGGTGCAAAGTTACGAATAAAATTTGGATTTTGTGGCATGTTGGAGCTGTTTTTTGAGAAAAAATGATGTTTTTGAGCATAAAACAACATTTTGTTGGCTAAAAGTTTCGCAGTGTCGATAAAAAGTAGTTATTTTGTAAGTCAATTGGATTGGCTTACTTTGTTTCAAGGCTTAGTGGGCTGCCAAATGTTGCTGGTATGCCACTGTGTACCTTTGAGAGACAATACTAACAAACAAAATAACATATATACAATGAAAAAGAATATTGGCATCTTACTTATTGCATTGGGTGCTGTGCTGCAGATACTCAGTGCGCTTGTTCCGGCTATGGGCGACATGGCTGACCAGAACATCTATACATGGGGCAGTCTCGCCCTCATCATCATTGGTCTCTTGACACATATCTTCATCAACAAGAAGCTGGAGGCTTGATGAGTGACGGGTGTGGTCTGCAGAACAGACGACCATAAGCCGCTTTTCCCCCTATAGGGATCAGGAATACTATGAGGGCGGATTGCCAAAAGCAATCCGCCCTCATTGCGTGTTGTCTATTGAAGTGGATATGTGCATCCTATTTCTTTGGCTGTATGCTTGAGTCTGACACGACGAGCTTATATCCTTTTCCGTGCACATTGATGATTTCAACCTTCTTGTCTGCCCTTAGGTGCTTGCGAAGTTTGGTGATGTACACGTCCATGGAGCGCGCGTTGAAATAGTTGTCGTCAATCCATATTGTCTTGAGTGCATAGTCGCGCTGGAGGAGTTCGTTGGGACGGTTGGAGAGGAGTGTCAGCAATTCAGCTTCTTTTGTTGTGAGTTTAGACTCTACTCCGTTGTATGTGAGAGTCTGTTTCTGTGTGTCGAAGGTGAAGTCTCCGATGGCGCGTACTGCCACGTCTTTAGCTTTCTTTCCGCGCACGCGTCTGAGTATGGCTTCGATGCGGTATACCACCTCTTCCATGGAGAAAGGTTTGGTGATATAGTCATCGGCACCGAGTTCGAATCCCTCGCGCACGTCTTCCTTGAGATTCTTTGCTGTGAGGAACATGAATGGTGTCTCTTGATTGAGCTCGCGGATGCGGCGTGCAAGGGTGAAACCATCCATGCGTGGCATCATGACGTCGAGGATGCAGAGGTTGAACTCGTACATCTCGAAAGTGGCAAGACCTTCTTCGCCGTCTTGGCAAAGGGTTGTGTTGTAGCCTTTGGCTTCGAGGTATTCGCGTAGGAGCATGCCTAAGCTTTCGTCGTCCTCGCACAGGAGGATATTGACCTCATTGAGTTTGTTGTCTGAAATCATAGTCGGTACGTTGTTTTTATGTATTAATAATTTTGATTCGTTGTGCGTTGCCGCGTTGAGAGTCGCTTGTGTGTCCAAGCTTGCTGGAGCGTTGGGCTTAGCCTATTCACTTTTCAGCTTGATGATGAATTTTGTTCCGATGCCGTATTCGCTTTCGGCCACTATCGTGCCCTTATGGTCTTTGACAATCTTGTGTACGTAGGCCAGGCCTAATCCGAATCCTTTGACGTCGTGCACGTTGCCTGTGTGTACGCGGTAGAATTTGTCGAAGATGCGTTTAAGGTCTTCTTTCTTTATTCCAATGCCGTTGTCCTTGACGGAGATGCAGAGCAGTCCTGGCTCGTTCCATGTCTCCACGACAAGTTCCAGGTCGGCGTCGGGACGTTTGTATTTGACGGCATTGTCCATGAGGTTGAAGATGACATTGGTGAAGTGCATGTCGTCAACGCACGTAATGGAGTCTGTGGCTTGCAGCTTTGTGATTATCTTGCCGTGGTTTTTCTCCACCTTGAGGGTGAAGGTGTGGCATACGCCTGCAATGAGCTCGTTGATGTCTACCTCTTTCATGTGCAGGTTAGTCTGCTGGTTGCTGTACATTGACATCTGAAGTACCTTCTCCACTTGGAAGCGCAGCCTCTTGGTCTCGTCCATGATTGTCGATGTGAGTCGCTGGGTGAGTGCTGGCGTCTTTTTCACGCTCTCGTCTCCGAGCATCTGTGCGGCGAGCGAGATGGACGATATGGGTGTCTTGAACTCATGTGTCATGTTGTTGATGAAGTCGTTCTTCAATTCGGTGAGCTTCTTCTGCCTGACGAGTTGCGTGAGTGTCATGATTAGGGTGATGAGGAGTATCAGGGTGAAGATGACCGATGGCAGGATGAACCACATGGAGCGCCATACATAACGGCCGAGCTCGGGGAAGTGGACTTCAAGTGTGCCTCCGCTCTGCACGGGATCATTGCTGAAGAGGGGTTCGGTGAATGTGTGGGATGAGCCTTTCTCTTCGTAGTCTGTGCATTGGTATACTACTTGTCCGTTGTTGTTGTACACGGTGAAGTGGTATGGGATGCTGATTCCGTTGCTGTTAAGCTCTGTGTTGAGTATCTGGTCTAATTCGACGAAGTCGATTCTGCGTTCCAGCGGGTTATCGCTGGCGGTGTAGAGAATGCTGTATATGACGTCGTCGACTAGCGCTTTTTCTTTAGCATAGCGAAGTGCCATCAGTTCTTCGAGCGATCGCTTTTGTTCAGACTTGCTGGTGCCCTTCTTGGTGAAGTATTTGTCGGAGAGGTTTGTGCTGGCTGTTGTCTCTCTCGAACGGAACACGCTGCCGTCTTTGGCCACGGCTTGATGGGTGCGCTGCACGATGGTGGTGTCTGTGCTTGTATGGATTGAATCTACCACTGTAGTTATGCCCGGGGCGGCATCGGCGCCTTGTTCCAGATAGCGTTTGGCTTCTGAGAGCTCGAGCTTGTGGGCTGTCTCGTAGAGGCTTCGCTTGACCGACTCGTTGAAGTGTGCGTAGCGCAGGGATGTTATCTCTTCGATATAGCGCACCTGGAGTGCCAGAAGGCTGGCGAGGGAGAGTCCCATGACGATTACGAGTATTATGATTGCTGGCTTTTTCATAAGTGGACTATTGAGATTACTTTGCAAATATAGCACTAATATTTAACTAATGTGCTTTTTTTAACGGAATGATTTGATTTATCTGAGCCGAATCAAATTTATTTTAACTTATATCCACTAATTTAATTATAATTCTGTTAACTAAGCCTTGGCTGATGGCTGAAATAACAAAGCCAGAGACGCGTGTATGCATCTCTGGCCTTGTTCTGTGGGTGTTATTTAGCCTTTGCCTTGGGCAAAGTGTGTTAATCCTCGTCCTTGCTCTGTTCCTCAAATTCCTTCATGAGCTTCTGCTGGATGTCTGTTGGAACGAGCTCGTATGATGCGAACTTCATGATGAAGCTGGCACGTCCTCCTGTGATGGAGCTTAGAGTGGTGGAGTAGCTTGAAAGGCTCTTTAGTGGAACCTTGGCTATGAGTTTCTCGTAACCGTTTTCGCTTTCGCTGCCGATAATCATGCCTCGGCGTCCCTGAAGGTCAGACATTACATCGCCCATCTTGTCTCCTGGGACGAAGACTTCAACATCGTATATTGGTTCGAGGAGCTTTGGCCCTGCTTCCTTGAAGGCTGCAGAGAAGGCGTTGCGGCCTGCAAGCATGAAGGAGAGTTCGTTGGAGTCTACTGGGTGCATCTTTCCGTCATATACGATGACGCGGACATCGCGGGCGTATGAACCAGTCAGAGGTCCTTGCTCCATGCGGCTCATGATGCCCTTGAGTATGGCTGGCATGAAGCGTGTGTCAATGGCACCGCCGACAACAGAGTTGATGAATACGAGTTTGCCTCCCCATTCGAGGTCTACCTCTTCCTTGCTCTTTGCGTTGATCTTGAACTCCTGGTTGCCGAACTTGTATGATGTTGGGTCTGGCATGCCATCGTAGTATGGCTCAACGATGAGGTGGACTTCACCAAACTGTCCTGCACCGCCTGACTGCTTCTTGTGGCGGTAGTCTGCACGGGCTGCTTTTGTGATTGTCTCGCGATATGGTATCTTTGGCTCTTCAAAGCGGATGGCTATCTTTTCGTTGTTCTCTAATCTCCACTTGAGGGTACGGAGGTGGAACTCGCCCTGTCCCTTGACGAGGGTCTGCTTGAGTTCCTTAGACTGCTCGAGGATCCATGTAGGGTCTTCCTGTGCCATCTTCTGGATGGCTGCTACCATCTTCTCTGTATCTGCCTCGTTGACGGCCTTGACGGCACGGATATATTTGGGGTTAGGGTACTTCACGAAGTTGAAGCGGTTTTCGCAGTCCTTGCCTGCAAGGGTGTTGCCCGTGCGTACGTCTTTCAGTTTGACTGTGCAGCCGATGTCGCCAGCTACAAGTTCTTCAACCTTTGTGCGGTTTGCGCCTGCACATGCGAATAACTGTGCCATGCGCTCCTTTGATCCGCGGTCAGTGTTAGTGAGGTCGTCGCCCTCATGCACTGTACCAGACATGACCTTGAAGTACTGCACTCCGCCAATGTGGGGTTCGTTGGCAGTCTTGAAGAAATAGAGGGAAGTCGGAGCGTTGGGGTCTGGCTTGACTTCTTCGCCTCGTGTGTTGTGTACCTGTGGCATCTCGTCAACGAATGGCACGACATTGCCGAGGAACTCCATGAGTCGGCGTACGCCCATGTCTTTTGTGGCGCACACGCAGAAGACTGGGAACATGGAGCGAGTGGCGAGTCCCTTGCGTATGCCGGTGCGGAGCTCATCTTCTGTGAGTGTCTCTGTGTCGAAGAATTTCTCCATGAGTTCTTCGTCGTTTTCCGCAGCGGCCTCTACCAGCACACGGTGCATGGCCATGGCCTTGTCTTTCTCTGAGTCGGGTATGTCCTCGATGGTTGGTTCGCCTCCTTCTGGTTTCCATGTGTACTTCTTCATGAGGAGTACATCGATGAGTGAGTTGAACTCTGGACCTTCGTTGAGCGGATATTGTATTGGGATTACCTTTGAACCGTATATGTCAATGAGGTTGTCGAGAACCTGATGATAGTCGAACTTTTCTGAGTCGAGCTGGTTGACGAGGAAAATGACTGGTTTTCCAAGTTTCTCTGTGTAGCGGAAGTGGTTTTGTGTTCCCACCTCTGGTCCATACTGTCCGTTGATGAGCAGCAGGGCTGTGTCTGTCACATTGAGTGCTGTCATGGCTGCTCCGACAAAGTCGTCAGCTCCTGGGCAGTCGATTATGTTGAGCTTTTTATTGTTCCATTCAACATGGAATACTGTAGAGAAAACGCTGTAGCCGTATTCCTGTTCTACAGGGAAATAGTCGCTGACTGTGTTTTTGGCAGTGATGCGTCCGCGTCTGCTGATGATGCCTGCTTCGTACAGCATGGCTTCTGTGAGGGTCGTCTTACCTGCACCGTCATTGCCAAGCAGGGCGATGTTCTTGATCTCGTTGGTCTGGTATACTTTCATCGTGGGTTAGGATATGTTTGTTGGTTAATAATTTCGTTTGAATGGATTCAGGCGTTTCCTCGCCATGGCTGAGTATTCAAACAAGTTTGAACTCTGCTCTTCAGGCTGTAAGAAAAACGGTGGTTGTATTTGATTTTTCAAACCGGCGATAAAATTACTGCTTTTTGTTCAATCAAATGGTGTGTTTTATTATGTTGTACAACATTTTCTGCATAATAAAGGATTTTTTCTTAGCCTTAGAGCCTTCTCAAAGGGCAAAATGTGCTATCTTTGTACAAGTAAATATAAAATTCAGAACTATATGGCAGGTATTTATGTTCATGTCCCCTTTTGCAAAAGTCGATGCATCTATTGTGGCTTTTATTCGACCACAGCCCTTGCGTCTATCCCTCGGTATGTAGACAGGGTCATAGAGGAACTTCAAAGCAGAAGCTGTTATCTTCAGGGTGCTCCTGTTGACACGATATATTTTGGCGGGGGAACTCCTTCAGTCCTTGATGTCAAAGATCTTGGGAGAATACTGGACGCTATATATAATATATATAATGTACGCGCGAAGGCAGAAGTGACTGTAGAGGGCAATCCAGATGATATGCAGAAGGGGCGACTCCTTGCTATGAGAGCTATGGGTGTCAACCGCTTGAGCATGGGTGTGCAGAGCTTTGATGATGACCGTTTGCGTTTTCTCTGTAGGCGTCATACGGCTATTCAGGCGATGAATGCTGTCCGAATGGCACAGGCGTGTGGCTTTGACAATGTGAGCATCGACTTGATGTTTGGTTTTCCCGACCAGACGCTTGAGGGTTGGTCTGCTGATGTCGCCAGAGCGTTGAGCCTTGGTGTGCAGCATCTTTCGGCTTATTCTCTGATGTACGAAGAGGGCACAGCCTTAGACAGGATGAGAGAGGATGGTAGGATAAAGGAGGTGGATGAAGAGATAGAGAGGGCTATGTTTGAGCATCTGATAGATGCATCAAAGGCTGCAGGCTTCTGCCATTATGAGATAAGCAACTTCTGCTTACCTGGCATGCAGTCACGCCACAACTCCTCCTACTGGCATGGGGCGCCTTATCTTGGGGTAGGAGCAGGGGCGCACTCTTACGATGGGCGCAACAGATGCTATAATGTAGACTCGCTCCAAGCATATCTTGACGGTGAACCCGTCGTGGTGGAGATGTTGACTGAGGTCGAACGCTATGACGAGTATGTCTTTACTGCATTGCGTACAGCGGAGGGTGTTGAAAAGGATGACTTGATGCGGGCGTTTGGAGCAGAGAAGTACGCCCAGTTTGTCCTTACGGCTCAAAAGCATCTTCTTCTGGGCACAATGGAGGATATGAATGGTCGAATTAAATTGACTCGGGCAGGGGTGTTTGTCTCCAACGACATCATGTCTGACTTCATGCTGGCAGACTGAGTGCTTTGAATGCAACACTCTGTTGTTGGCGCAAACAGGGTCGTAATACCAAAGATGGTTTTTACCGAAATGCTTATTTAAATACAATTAAGATGATTTTATCCAACAATTTTTCATTTGGCTGTAAAATAATCTTCATTTCTTTGTCGATGGTATCTCAAAAGTCCGTAACTTTGCATCGTAATTCAAAAGCATATTGATTGTTTAACACATTAAAGTAAAAAATTAGAAAATTATGAAGAAGTTGGTTTTCGCAGCTGTTGCTGCAATCGCTCTCACTGCATCTGTATCATTCGTATCTTGCAACAACACTGCTGCTCCTGCAGCTGACACTGTAGCTGTTGATACTACTGCTACTTGCGAGGATACTACTGTATGCTGCGACTCTTGCACTGCTGATACAGTATCTGCAGACTCAGTTGTTGCTGAGTAATTTACAGAGCGATTCAACTTTAGGATTCAAACATCCCAAAGGGAATTGGACCTGCTGGACGATAGTCTTGCAGGTTTTTTTTGTGCACTATTCTCCGATAAAGTGGCAAGCCATCCAGAACATTCGCAATGTTCATCTATGGATGGAAAGTTTACAGGACACCAATGATAAAAAAAATGGTGTCAACAGTCTCACGACTCCTGACACCTAAAAATTTCATTATTCATTATGTTTAATTATTTTATCCTGTGTTAGTTTACGCTCTCTCGACTCCATACTTGTTGGCAAGTAGGCGAAGATTGATAATTGCGTACCTCATGCGACCGAGTGCAGTGTTGATGCTGCAGTTCGTCTTCTGAGCTATCTCCTTAAACGAGAGTTCATCATAGATTCTCATCGTGACTACCTCGCGCTGTGTTTGAGGAAGTAGTTTGATGAGTTCCTTGACTTCTCTTAGCGTCTGCTGGTCTATCATCTCTTTCTCGCGATTTGTTTCGGAGGAGATATGTATATTGTTCTGCAGGTCTATTCCATTCTCTTCTTCGGAGATGGTGACGCTGTTTGGCGATGTGCGGTAGTGGTCAATGATATGGTTATGTGCTATGCGCATTACCCAAGAAGAGAACTTTCCCGCTTCTTCATATTGCCTGTTCTTTAGCTGGACTACAATCTTTACAAAGATGTCTTGAAAGTAATCTTCCGCTTGCTCGTGACTTTTAAGAGTCGATATGAGATACGTGAATACTTTGCTTTCGTAACGTCTAAGTAAGAGGTCAAAGGCTGTGTTGTTGCCTTCTATGTACAGTTTCACTAACTGCTCGTCTGGCAGAGTGTTGAGATGTTTCATTATGCCTTATGTATTTGTTAGCGTAATGTCTTTTCGATAGGCAGTGAAGATTTTAAAGGGTTGATAATTCTGTTTGTCGGTGCAAAGTAAAGGATTTTCTTTGACACTGCCAAATATTTTAGCAAAAAAATGCGTCTTCCTCAATTTTTAATCCTTTAAGCAGGTCTGAAACGGGCATACGCTTCTTTCCTTCCAACTGCATCACTTTGATGTCGAGCCTTCCGTTGGCTGTGGCTACCTGAAGCCGCGACTTGTGGTCAGTAAGGATGGTGCCTGGCTTCATATCCTCATTCGTTGACGCGTGTGACGTGTCAATGCAGGCTTCGTATATCTTGACAGACTTGCCGTTGAGTGTGGTCCATGCCGCAGGGTAGGGACTGAGGCCTCTGATGAAGTCGTAGACCTTCTTTGCAGGCTGGTTCCAGTTGATGCGGCAGGTGTCACGGAAAATCTTGGGTGCAGGTGTGGGTTCGATGTCCTTGATGGAGTCTTGTGGCACGGAAGTGATAGTGCCTGCTATGATGTTGTCAACAGTCTCTGTGACAAGTTGTCCGCTGAGCAACATCAGTTTGTCGTGGACTATCTCTACGTTGTCGGTCTCGTGGATGGGAATCTTTACTTGCTGTATGATGTCGCCAGTGTCTATCTCATGCTTGAGGAAAAAGGTTGTCATGCCTGTTTCTGTGTCGCCATTGATGACGGCCCAGTTGATGGGGGCTGCGCCTCGATATTTGGGGAGGAGTGAAGCATGTGCGTTGAATGTGCCGAGAGGGGGCATCTGCCACACCACTTCGGGCAGCATGCGGAAGGCTACCACTATCTGGAGGTCGGCCTTGAGTGAGCGCAGCTCCTCTACGAAAGCAGGATCTTTGAGGTTGGTGGGTTGCATCACCTTCAGTCCATGTTCGACTGCATACTGCTTGACAGGACTGGGCTGGAGCTGGCTGCCGTGGCGTCCAACGGGCTTGTCAGGCATGGTGATGACGGCGACGATGTTGTAGCCGCCTTCTACCAAGGCACGTAGACTCTCTACTGCAAAGTCTGGAGTGCCCATATATACTATTCTGAGTGATTCTTTTGTCATTGTCATGTGTGAGTGATGAGGTTTGCTGGAGGTGTGGGTGATAGAATGGAAGTGGGGTGTGACGTGGGACTTGAGGGGAGGATGCAAGATGGCATAGGATGATGTTATTCCTGGCTGAACTTGAGCAATGTCTCTCTGTAGCTTGTGAATAGTCCTGAACGTGATACGAAGCCAAGGTAGTGGTTCTCGTCATCGACGACAGGCAGATTCCATGCTTTGGTGTCTTCAAACTTTGTGGCCACCACCTTTAGTGAGTCGGCTGACGATAGGATGGCAGGAGGGTCCTTCATGAACGAGCCTACGGTGTACTGGTTGTACAGTTCGGGGCGGAACATGTATAGTCTGACAGAGTCAAGAGACACCACGCCTTTGAAGCGACCGCCTCCATCTATGACCGGGAAAATATTGCGGTGAGACTTTGATATTGTCACCACGAATTTTTCCAGCGGCATGTCAGCTGTCACCGGCTTGTAGTCTTTCTCTAAAAGCGACTCAAGGTTGAGTACTGTCAGTATGGCATTGTCTTTGTCGTGTGTCAGCAGTTGTCCGCGGCGTGCGAGACGCATGGCGTAAATACTGTGAGGCTCAAAGATGTTTATTGTCAGGTAAGACACGACAGATACAATCATAATGGGAACGAAAAGGTCGTAGCCGCCTGTCAGTTCTGCAATGAGGAATATGCCTGTAAGAGGTGCGTGCATCACACCCGACATGAGTCCTGCCATGCCATATAGTCCGCAGTTTTTTGCCGATAGGTAACATGTTTGTCCTGTGCCGAGGCCAAGGATGATGTCCCAGAGATTGGCGAAGACGAAGCCTGCTATGCATCCGAGGAAGAGGCTGGGAGCGAATGTTCCTCCACATCCACCGCCACCATTGGTTGCTGTGGTGGCGAAGACTTTGAAGAAGAGTACCAGACTAAGGTATATGAGCAGGTTGCTCTCGTCGCCGAAGAAGAATGTGTTGTGCATGATGTCTCCTGGAGGCGCATTGTTGATGAGCTGGTTGATGACATCGTAGCCCTCACCATACATGACGGGGAAGAAGTATATCATTATGCCGAGGACGAGAGCTCCCAGCAGGAACTTGTACCTCTTCTTGCTGATGCGCGCGAAGATGCCTTCAAACCAGTTCATGGCACGGGTGAAATAGAGGCTCACCAGACCGCATGCCACTCCCAGAAGGATACATCCAGGTATTATGTCTATGGTGAAAGCTTTGCTCAGGTTGAAATCAAACTGTGGGGCTGTGCCATAGAATGCGTATGAGACACATACTGATGTGATGCTGGTCACAAGCAGTGGAAGGAGTGACGAGAAGCTCAAGTCGAGCATCAGCACCTCCAATACAAAGACAAGACCTGCTATAGGTGCCTTGAATACTCCCGATACTGCTCCTGCAGCACCGCATCCGACAAGCAGCATCAGAGTCTTGGGCGGCAGGTGGAAGCGCTTGCCGAGGTCTGAGCCCCATGCGGCTCCCGTCAGCACTATAGGTGCTTCTGCTCCCACAGAACCGCCGAAACCGATGGTGATGGCGCTGGCAATGATGCTTGACCATCTGTTGTGCGACTTAATGCGGCTTCGTCCTCGTGACATGGCATAGAGTATTTTTGTTACTCCATGGCTGATGTCGCCACGTACGATATAGCGCACGAAGAGCATCGTTATCAGGATTCCCACAGCAGGGAAGACGAGGTAGAGCAAGTTGGCATCCTCCACTCCGAAGCCAGAGGTCAGCAGGTGCTTTATCTCTTCTATCAATGACTTCAGCACGAAGGCGGTCAGGCCTGTGCACAGGCCTACAATGAGACTGAGCATCAAGACTACCTGCCTCTCTGTTTGGTTGCCTTTTATCCAGTCTGTGATGAGTTGGAGTAGATGTATCTCTTTGCGTCGTAACGTGATGAGGTTCATTTTGCTAATATGGTTTGTGGGGTTAATGAGGAGTGGTGTTAATGAGGATGAGGGGATGGGCTGTTATGCAGCCTGATTTCCCGAAGCCTGTCTGCTGTATTGGGGGGTCAAGGCGGTGGCTGTCATGTTGTTTGGGTGCCTGAAGCCTGTCAGCCGTATTGGGGGATAAAGTAGATAGGATTACTCCCTGATGATGGTGAACTGACCGTTCGCCTGCATCTTGATGATGCTGCTGGGTTTGTGCTTTTCTTTGCACTGTCGGTTGTACTTCACCACATAGTCGACAGCTTCTTTGATCTCGTCGCTGATCTCATCGAAGGTGCGTGGTGTGGGTTCGCCGCTGATGTTTGCACTTGTGCTGACGATGGGTTTTTGGAAGCGGAAGCAGAGTTCCTTGCTAAACTCCTCTTTTGTGATGCGAATGCCCGCGCTGCCGTCCTCGGCTATGAGGTTGGGCGCAAGTCCTGTGACATTGTCGAAGATGACTGTGAGGGGGCGCTCGGAGAGTTCTATCATGTCCCATGTCACGTCGGCTACGTTGCGCACATATCGCTGCAGTCTCACGTCACTGTCAACGAGGCAGATGAGTGCCTTGCTGTCTTCGCGTCTCTTTATCTCATACACTTTCTTTACAGCCTCGGGATTGGTTGCGTCGCAGCCTATGCCCCATACTGTATCTGTTGGGTAGAGAATGATGCCGCCTGCGCGCATCACCTCTACTGCTTTCTTTACTTCGTCTATAAGCATTTGTCTTGGAAGTTATAAATTGGTTGTCGATGGTGGGGCAACCCCTGCCTCTTTAGCTGATATCGGGGTAAGCCCCTGTCTTTATTGTCGATAGCGAGATTAAAACTCAGATGTGAAGTGGAAGCGGATATGCTTGAAGTCTTGCTGGGCCATCTGAAGCACATAGTTGGAGTCTGCAAGGAAGACATCGCGCCCTTCTTTGTCCTTGGCCATGTACTGGTACTTGCGCTTCTTGAAAGCCTCGAGTTCGGCTTCGTCGTCGCTCTCCACCCAACATGCTTTGTAGAGGCTGACAGGTTCCCATCGGCACTTGGCATTATACTCGTTTTCCAGTCGGTACTGTATGACTTCAAACTGAAGCTGGCCTACTGTGCCGATAATCTTGCGCCCGTTGAACTGGTTGACAAACAGCTGTGCCACACCTTCGTCCATCAGTTGGTTGATGCCTTTTTCCAACTGTTTAGTCTTCATGGGGTCTGCGTTCTCTATATACTTGAACATCTCGGGGGAGAAGCTTGGCAGTCCCTTGAAGTGCAGCTGCTCTCCTTCGGTGAGAGTGTCGCCTATCTTGAATATACCATTGTCTGGCAAGCCGACGATGTCGCCAGGGTAGGCCTCATCGATGGTGCTTTTCTTCTGTGCCATGAACTGTGTGGGGCTGGAGAAGCGTACTGTCTTGCCGTTGCGCACGTGCAGGTAGGGTGCATTGCGGACAAACTTTCCTGAGCATACCTTGCAGAAAGCTGTGCATGAACGGTGGTTGGGGTCGATGTTGGCTGTTATCTTGAAGATGAAGCCTGTAAACTTTGGCTCTTCTGGCTGCACCATGCGTTCCTCTGCCTGTGTGGGGCGTGGGCGCGGTGCTATCTCCACGAAGCAGTCGAGGAGTTCCTGCACACCGAAGTTGTTGAGGGCTGAGCCGAAGAAGACGGGGGCTACCTCAGCGTCGAGGTATCGGTTGACATCGAAGTCGTCATACACTCCTGCTATCATCTCAAGGTCTTCGCGCAGCTTGTCGGCATCCTGTGTTCCGACACGTTCGTCGAGTTCGTCTGAGTCGATATTCACCTTGACCTTCTCTGTGACCATCTGTTTGTTTGGAGTGAACAGGTTGAGATTTTGTTCGTAGATATTGTACACTCCCTTGAAGCGTGCGCCCTGGTTGATAGGCCAGGAGAGAGGTCTGACTTTTATCTGCAGTTCGCTCTCCACCTCATCGAGAAGGTCAAAGGGGTCTTTGCCTTCGCGGTCCATCTTGTTGATGTAGACGATGACAGGAGTCTTTCGCATGCGGCATACGGTCATCAGCTTGCGCGTCTGTGTCTCCACACCTTTTGCGCCGTCGATGACGATGATGGCAGAGTCTACAGCTGTGAGTGTGCGGAAGGTGTCTTCGGCGAAGTCCTGGTGTCCGGGAGTGTCAAGGATGTTGACTTTGTATGGTGGCTGATTTTGATCAAGGTGGGGCGGAAGGTAGTCAAACTCCATGACGGAGGTGCTGACCGATATGCCACGCTGCTTCTCTATCTCCATCCAGTCAGATGTGGCAGTCTTCTTTATCTTGTTGCTTTTTACTGCCCCTGCCACCTGTATCTGTCCTCCGAAGAGCAGAAGTTTTTCTGTCAATGTTGTCTTACCAGCATCAGGGTGTGAGATGATGGCAAATGTTCGTCTTCTTTCTATTTCGTTCATTTTGTACACCTACTTATGTCTTTGACTTGTTGTTTTGGGAGAATGTAGTGTGTCTTTTAG
>JAEDNQ010000040.1 GCA_016302435.1 Bacteroidaceae bacterium | reverse complement strand
GCTGTGGATGAGTACGTCAACCTCTCTCTCGAAGCGGGCGAATACAGCCAGTACTACGACGGCATGAGCGCAAAAATACAGTATTTTTTGGGTAAGGGAGCGTACACCAAGTGCATGTTCATGACCAAGGAGATGCTGGAGACAGCGAAAGAGAATAATCTGGGGGAAGGGCTGTATGAAAGTTACCTCCTGCTCGGACAGGTATACAAGTACCGACAATGCTACCAAACGGGCATAGGCTACCTGCATCAGGCCATTCAACATATCCCTAACGATGACCCTACGACTGACAGCATCGGACACTGCCTGATTTACAAGGAAATATCTGAAAGCTACTCTGCCATAAACCAGAACGACTCTGCCATCTATTATGCCGAGCAGGCCTGCCGCTGGGCCAACGTCGACGTGTACCGCTACGTCAGCGAATACACGCTCCTGTCTGCCATATTCAACACCCAAGACATGGACCGATTCTCCTCGAGTTACATGAAGACGCTGCTCTATCAGATGAATTTTGATGAGATAGCCGCCATGATAACAACAGACATGGCTGTACAGCTACAAGCCATGGTGTACACTGCTGACTGCGAATATGACAAAGCTTTAGACATGGCTAATAGAAAGCAAGAGATGCAGAGCCGGCTCTTTCTCCTGCAAGGCATCTACGCTGCAAAAGATGACTACAAAGCAGCGTACTACACACTCTTGAAGCAGCAAGCCCTCAATGACTCCATCATAGCACAAATGCAACAGGAAGAGTTGACGGAGTATGACGCTCGGCTCAACAATGCCCTGCTGAGAGCCAAGGCAGAAGAAGAAAGAGTGCAGAGAAACATCATCATCATGGTGTCTACATCCTTAGTGCTCCTCCTGCTCCTCGTGGCTATGATTCTGTGGAACTACAGGAGCCGCCGACACAACATACGACTCAAACTGGAGAAAGAAAGGACACAACGAGCTCTGGAAGAGGCAGAGAAGGCTAACGCCATGAGGGCCACATTCATCCAAAACATGACACACGAGTTCCGCACTCCGCTCAACGCCATCGTGGGTTTCGCTCAGGTGCTCGACCTATACGACCTGGAACCGGACATCAAGGAAATAACCCAAAACATCTCGGGCGAAGGACTTGCTCTCGCCCATCTGCTCGACGATGTCATTCGCATCTCTGAATATGACACCATGAGCAAGAGACCGAGATACATCGACCTCAGGCCAAACGAGGTTGTCAGAAATGCCATGTCATATATCAAGAAACCAGACGAAAGCATTGTGACCTTGAAGATAGAGGACAAAACTCCTGAGGGCTACACCTTCCGCGCCAACAGGGAGATGGTGGAGCACGCCATGGTGGATCTCATAGGCAATGCCGTGAAGTTTACCGACAAGGGCACCATCACCATCGAAATCACACGCACACAGGACGCGTGCGTACGTTTCACCATAACCGACACAGGCAAAGGCATACCTGCCGGACAAGAGGAACACATCTTCGAGCGATTTGCAAAGCTCGACGAGTTCATCCCAGGCACAGGCCTCGGACTTTCTCTCTGCCGAGTAGTGGCAACTATTCTGGGCGGACGTGTATACGTCGACACTAACTACAAGCAACAAGGCGCACGCTTCGTATTTGAGATACCAGAGAACTTTGCCTAAGCACACATGCAGGTCTTGATTACAGCTCTATACAGCTGAAGGTTGCGCTGGCACAGAGAAAGGTCATTGTCCTCCACCTCGGGTACAAACCCACCCTACAAAAAGTAACAAAGACACACATATATTTTTCCACACACTCCATGGGTTACCACAGCCCCTGTTCCCTCATCAAACGACATCTAAACTCATTATGAAAATAAAACTGCGACCTTCGCACAAGACAACCGACAAGCCCTGCCCCGCCTACACCGACGTGGAATTCATACAGGGACTACTGACAGACAAGAAGGTACAAAGAGCACTCTACAACCACTGGAAGGTATACTTCAACGACCACGCCGACGCTGAGTTCTTCCAGCTTGAAGAAAACAGGAACCATATCATACAGAACGCATTCACAGTGCTCTGGACGAAGGTAAACCTCGGACTCATATACGTCAAGGACGGAGTGATCATAGGCAATAACGGCCTGCCCTTCAGCAGCTCTCTGACAACATACCTCATGAGCGTTGCAAAAAACAATAACAAAGAAATCGTGCGCAGCTCCACAAAGCTGAAGATGATAGACGACATCGCACCGCGCAAGCAAAAAGACGACAACGGCACGACCGACCTCAGCAGCCGCCTGCCTTCCGAACCCATTGACGACAGCATGTCTGACTACAAGGCTGACCAAGATGCCATGGCTGACATAGTGGCCGACATCGTTGCAAACCTCTCCGAGCGATGCAGCCAGATACTCACACTCTTCTACTACAAAGAGAAGAAACTTGACGACATCATGGAAGAGCTGAGCTCCTTCAACAGCAAAGATGCCCTCAAAACAGCCAAGAATAAGTGTCTCAACAAACTCAAAGCAGTCGCCACACAACGCTACAACGACTATCTAAACGCATAAAAACCAAATGCATTGGCATAGCCAATAACATACATACAGAACAATGAACGAACTATTGCAAGACAAAATAGACCGGTACATCCTCAACGAGATGGACGAAAAGCAGAAAGCTGACTTCGAAAGGCAGCTCCAGAATAATCCGTCCATCAGTCAACAGTATGACTTCACCCGAATGGTCAGACAAGCAATACGCAGCAGGGCCGACATAGAAGAGATGATGAAGCAATGGGACAAGGAAGAAGAAAACCAACGAGCAGCATCTGCTAGAACCTCTGCCCGACAAAACTTCAAGATCTCGTATTGGGTAGGAGTAGCAGCCGGCTTAGCCATCGTGTTCACCATCTTCACTTTCATCCAAACGCCTAAAATGGATAAACACATGGTCACCATGTCGGGGGTCGTCAACAAAGCAGCCTCAACAGCCGCACCTACGAACTCATACGCTGACTCAACCACCGATTCACCCGACTTGACAGAAATCAATAATCTCTACCACGAACATCAATACCTCGACGCTCTCGCCCTCATCGAAGAAAAAGAACGCATAGAGAAGACTACGGCCACACTCGACGCCGACCTGAGCTCCGACCCACAACTCATCAGCCTCATGTGGATCAAAGCCAACACTCTCATCAACCTCAACCGAACACAAGAAGCCATACCGCTGCTAAAACAGCTGAAACAGACAGAATGCGTATACAAAGAAATGGCAGACACGCTGCTGCAACACATCATTGACGCAAATCCACAGGCCAAT
Source organism: Bacteroidaceae bacterium (assembly GCA_016302435.1). Lineage (GTDB taxonomy): Bacteria > Bacteroidota > Bacteroidia > Bacteroidales > Bacteroidaceae > Minthosoma. Next base: position 11,837 of record JAEDNQ010000040.1, on the reverse strand, counting down.
CAATAAATGATGCGCACCAACAGGCCAATCAAAAAATAGAAGCCCCCATCAGATGGCACTGCACATCTGAACACATATATCACCCCTCACACATGAAGGGGCATTCAGACCATCACAAGCAAACACCTGACGGAAGAGCAAATGGCTGAATGCCCCTTCGCCATACAAAGACCAAAGGATGCCACGAAGCCGCCGAAGCAGCCATCAAACGGCCTAAGCGCACTCCACTACCGACAAAACTATCCTACATAGAGTAAGCACAACCGTTAAATAAGCAAGTTTTCATCCTTTCCTTTTGTATTCTATACTATTTTCACTACCTTTGCACAAAACTTAGACACGAAGTATTCATGAAGACTATAAAAAGATACATTACAACAGGAATAGCTATACTGATGGCAACCTTCGGCATCCAAGCACAGAAGATATCCTTCGAAAAGACAACCGTCGACGCAGGATCAACACTCTGGAAGAGACCCATCACTGCAACATTCCGATTTACAAACAAAGAAAGAGAACCTCTCCTCATCAAGGATGTGGACGCTGGTTGCGGATGCCTCACCACCTACTGGACGAAGACAGCCATAGCAAAAGGAGGAAAGGGAGAGATAAAAATCACTTACGACGCTGCCCTCATGGGAAGCATGGACAGATACATCGACGTGTACACCAACGGCAGCAAGAAGCCTGAAAGGATAAGAATGAAGGCTTGGGTGGGAAGCAGCGAAAGGCAATCCATCGAGGAAATGTTCCCTTACAGCGTTGACGACATCCTCCTCTCCACCAACGAGGTGGTCTTCCCCGACGTTCAGGCAGGCGACTCCGCCAAGGCTGAGATAGAGGTGATGAACACTGGCAAAAATGTCTACACACCGCAGCTCATGCACCTGCCACAATACATCACCGCTGAATACAAGCCCGAGATGATAGCGCGAGGACGAAGAGGCAAGATACTGCTGACACTCCACAGCGACAAGCTACAAGACCTCGGACTCAACCAGACTAACATCTATGTGGCACGATTCGCAGGAGACAAGGTGGGCAACAACAACGACATATCCGTCTCCGCCATCCTCCTGCCCGACCTACAGTACGCAGAGTCTTTCAAAAAACAACCGAGCTTCAACATCTCGACCACAAACATCAACCTCGGAAAACTCGGCAAAAAGAAAAAGATAACAGGCACAGTGACTCTGGCCAATAGAGGTCAAGGTGTGCTAAAGCTCAGCAAGATACAAGCCTTCAACCAGGCCATCACCATAGCGCTCAGCAAGACAGAGCTCCAACCAAAAGAAGAGGTAAAGATGAAAATCACCGTCGACTCCCGATTCCTCGGACTCTCAAAAGCACAGCCAAGAGTGCTCATCATCACCAACGACCCACAAAGACCCAAAGAAGTGGTCAACGTGAAATATGAACGATAGGCGGGAAAATCCGGAAAAACCAGAAAACCGGAAAGCCCGGAAAACCGGGCAAGCCACCCACCCCTAAAACCCCACACAACCATGGAACATCCAGAGAACAGCTCAGAATACGCAGGACTCCAAGTCAACGCAGGCGTAGCACAGCCATCAATAGTCAACCCCTATCTCAAGCAAATGAGGAAGAAGCGACACAAGCTCTTCACCCCCGACGAATACGTAGCAGGCATACTTAAGGGCGACGTGAGCATGCTCGGACAAGCCGTCACACTCATTGAGAGCGTCCTCCCAGAGCACCAAGCCATAGCACAGGAGGTCATAGAGAAGTGCCTCCCCTACTCCGGCAACTCAGTACGCATAGGCATCAGCGGTGTGCCTGGAGCTGGCAAGTCAACCAGCATAGACGCCTTCGGAGTTCACCTGCTCAACAACTACGGAGGAAAACTCGCCGTACTCGCCATCGACCCCTCATCTGAAAAGACTAAGGGAAGCATACTCGGCGACAAGACACGCATGGAGAAACTCGCCGTACACCCCAAGTCCTTCATCCGACCCAGCCCTTCGGCAGGAAGCCTCGGCGGAGTGGCACGCAAGACACGAGAGACCATCATCCTGTGCGAGGCAGCAGGCTACGACCACATCTTCGTAGAGACTGTAGGAGTGGGACAGAGTGAGACAGCATGCCACTCCATGGTGGACTTCTTCCTGCTCATACAGTTGGCAGGCACTGGCGATGAGCTCCAGGGCATCAAACGAGGCATCATGGAGATAGCTGACGGAATAGTCATCAACAAAGCCGACGGCAGCAACGTTGACAAGGCACAACTCGCCGCAACCCACTTCCGCAACGCTCTCCACCTCTTCCCCGTGCCAGACAGCGGCATAGTGCCCGAGGTAATGTGCTACTCAGGCTTCTACGAACTCAATATCGACGAAGTCCTCGCCATGGTCTTCCGCTACATCGACAAGGTCAAGGAGAGCGGATATTTCCAATATAGACGCAATGAACAGTCAAAATACTGGATGTACGAAAGCATCAACGAACACCTCAAAAACAGCTTCTACTACAATCCTACCGTCAAAAACATGATAGGACAAATGGAGAACGAGGTGCTCGGAGGACAAATCACATCTTTCGTAGCTGCCAAGAAACTCCTCGACAGCTATTATGCCACTATCAAATGACACCAAAAACGACAAAACACTCATGAGGTATAAGCACCTGACACACAAGACAGCTCATGGCAACAAGATGGCCTGGGTGGGCAAAACACTGCTCACCCTACTCTGCTGCTGCACCAACCTCACTTCAAGAGCTCAGGAAGGGAAGACTGGATACCAGTTTCTCCACATACCAGCCAGCGCACACAACGCAGCGCTGGGAGGTGCCAACATCAGCATAGTGGAAGACGACGCCAGCATGATGTGGACCAACGCTGCCATGCTGACCAACGTGTCAGACAAGACGCTGACCCTCGGCTACAACTCTTACATAGAGTCAAGCAACGTATTCACAGCAGGATTCGTCAAGGCCATCGGTGAGAGAGGCACATGGGCCTTAGGAGCGCAGATGCTCGACTACGGCGACATGGACGAGACCGACGAGACAGGGCAGGTCACAGGTTCCTTCTCAGCCAAAGACATCAACTTGCAGACATCATACTCATACCTGCTGAGCGACCGATGGAGCGGAGCCATAACCGCTAAGGTCATCATGAGCAACTATGCCAACTACTCCAGCACAGCCATCGGAGCTGACCTCGCTCTCAACTACTTCGACGAAGAACGCGGAATCTCTCTCTCACTCGTCGGACGCAACCTCGGCGGACAAATACAGTCACTCTACGACGACGGAGACAAGGAGTCTCTGCCACTCGACATAGCACTGGGACTGAGCAAGGACTTCGCCAACGCCCCCATGAGAGTCTCGCTCACCATGGACGACCTGTCTCACTGGGACGATGTCAAGTTCATACAGCATCTCGTGCTCGGCATGGACATACTGCCCTCGAGCAACACCTGGTTAGCCATCGGATATAACTTCCGCAGAGCAAAGGAAATGGAGGTGGAGGGCAAAAACAAATGGGCAGGTCTCAGCCTCGGAGCTGGCCTAAACGTGAAGAAGCTGAAAGTGGGAGTGGCCTGGGGCAAATATCATGTGGCAGCCTCATCGCTCGTGCTCAACGCCAGCTTTAGCTTCTAAGGCTGACGGCACCGCCCTTCAGGACTCATCGCTTCCCATGTTCCGAAGGCTCATAGAGGCTGACGGCACAGCCCTTCTTTTCTCTGCGCGCCCACATTCACAAGCATATCATAGACTTAACAATACACCAATGGACCATACATCTATTAAAAAAATCATCATAGCCATCGACGGCCATTCAAGCTGCGGAAAAAGCACCATGGCAAAAGAGCTGGCCAGACAACTGGGATATGTATACGTGGACACAGGAGCCATGTACAGAGCCGTGACTCTCTATGCCATGAGAGGCGACATGATAGCCCAGAAGGAAGTAAAGGAGAACGCTCTCCGCAAGGACGTGGAGGACGGAAAGATACAAGTAAGCTTCAAGTTTAACCCCGAAACAGGACGCCCTGACACTTACCTCAACGGAGAAAGAGTAGAGGACGAGATAAGACAGATGGCTGTCAGCAGCCACGTCAGCGTCATAGCCGCCCTGCCCTTCGTGCGAACCATGCTGACAGCCCAGCAAAAGGCCATGGGAGAAGACAAGGGCATCGTCATGGACGGACGGGACATAGGCACGGCTGTCTTCCCTAATGCCGAACTGAAGATATTCGTCACTGCAAGCGCTAAGGTAAGGGCGCAAAGACGCTATGACGAACTCATGAAGAAAGCATGCACCGAGGAAGAAAGACAGGCTATCAACTACGACGAGATACTCGACAACGTCAAGCAACGTGACTATATCGACTCACACCGAGAGACAGCGCCACTCCGACAGGCTGACGACGCCCTCGTGCTCGACAACTCCAACATGACCATACCCGAACAGAACGCATGGCTGCTGGAGAAGGCAAAGGCGAGAATGACAGAATAACCGACATAGGCTCCCGACTCTCTCACTGAACCAGAGATACACGCGCCAACATGTCTTACAATAACTATTCACCCACAAATCACACTTATGCTCATAGAGATAGACGAGGGATCAGGATTCTGCTTCGGAGTGACGACAGCCATAAAGAAGGCAGAAGAGGAGTTGGCCGAGAGCGAGAGCCTCTGCTGCTTGGGCGACATCGTGCACAACGGACGTGAGGTGGAAAGGCTGAAGAAGCTCGGTCTCGTGACTGTAGGGCACGAAGACCTCAACCACATGCACGACACCAAGATGCTGCTGCGGGCTCACGGCGAACCACCACAGACATATGCAATAGCGCAACAACAAAACATCAGCATCATCGACGCCACATGCCCCGTCGTCCTCAACCTTCAGAAGAGAATACGCAAAGCTTATGAAGAGGGAGGTCAAATCGTCATCTATGGCAAAAACGGACACGCTGAGGTCATCGGGCTCGTAGGACAAACTGACGGAAATGCCATCGTCATCGAAGACATGGAAGACGCCAAGAAGCTTGACTTCGACCACGACATCCAACTCTTCTCGCAAACGACAAAATCGCTCGAAGGGTTCAGAGAAATAGTCAGATACATCGAGGCCAACATGAACCCTAATGCTCACTTCAGCTTCTTCGACACCATCTGCCGACAGGTGGCTAACCGCATACCCAACATAAAGCACTTCGCTGCTAAACACGATGTCATCATCTTCGTATGCGGTAAGAAAAGCTCGAACGGAAAGGTCCTCTACAACCAATGCCTGTCCGTCAACCCACGCACATACATGGTTGACGACCCGTCGGAGATAAACCTCCAATGGTTTGAAGGAGCCACATCAGCTGGCATCTGCGGAGCTACAAGCACACCCAAATGGCTTATGGAAGACTGCAAAAAACGCATAGAAGATGAAAAAGCTTGAATACGAAATAATAGAACTGCCAAAGATAACTGACCCCAGAGGAAACCTCACCGTGGCAGAACAAATGAGGAACGTGCCTTTCGACATCAAGAGAGTGTACTGGACTTATGACGTGCCAGGAGGAGAAAGCAGAGGAGGACACGCACACAAAGAGCTCTACCAACTCGTAGTGGCCATGAGCGGCAGCTTCACCGTCACGCTCGACAACGGATGGGAACGAAAGACCATACTGCTCAACCACCCCTGGCAAGGACTGCTCATCAAGCCTGGTCTATGGCGCACCCTCGACGATTTCTCTTCTGGAGCCGTCTGCATGGTCATTGCCAGCGAACTCTTTGACATAGACGACTACATCTACGAGTACGAGAACTTCATCAAGTATGTGCACGAGAAGAACTGAAAAGCGGGTTCTATAAATTCGTTTTATCAATCCACTATCGATATTCAATTTTGACGGCAGAGCGTTCATTAAACCCTCTATAAACACATCATCATGTTTGAGATAAAGAGATACACATCCAATCTATCGGCAGAATGGGACAACTTCGTCCTCAACAGCAAGAACGGCACATTCCTGCTGATGCGCCCGTATATGGACTACCACTCAGACAGATTTGAAGACTATTCACTGCTCTTCTATCGCAACGACCGACTCTACGCACTGCTGCCAGCCAACATCAAGGACCTCACGCTATACTCCCATCAGGGACTGACATACGGAGGACTCATCATGAGCCCTTCTTGCTCCGCCGAAGGTGTGCTCCACCTCTTCGAAGAGATGAACGCCTACCTCCGCTATAGAGGAGTCAGACGCGTGGTATACAAGGCAATACCACACATATACTCCACTATGCCAGCAGAAGAAGACCTCTACGCCCTCTTCCGCTGCGGAGCGCGCATCATCGCGCGCGGCATATCAACCACCACAGACTACAACCGCCTCCAGCGATGGCACAAAGACAGGCACACAGCTCTCAACCGCTCCAGGCGCAATGCCCTCACCGTAAGGAAGACTCATGACATAAGCCGTTTCTGGCCCATCCTCACAGCCAACCTTCAGCAGCGGCACAACGTCATGCCTGTACACACAGCAGAAGAAATGGATATGCTCATAGGCAGATGGCCCGACCACATCAGCCTCTATGAAGCTCTCAGTGCTGAGGGGGAAACCTTAGGAGGCATGCTCGCCTACAATACAGGCAGAGTGCTGCACTCACAATATCTCGCCGCATCTGCCGAAGGCAAAAAGTGCGGAGCCATAGAGGCCGTCATGGAGCGAGTGCTGCAGGAAGAAGGATTTGACTACTTCGACTTCGGCATATCGACAGAAGAAGGCGGCAACATACTCAATGAAGGTTTAATATATCAAAAAGAAGGCTTCGGAGGAAGGGGCATCTGTTATGACACATACGAGTACCATATCTAACATTCCATATCTGGATCTCAAGCGCATCACCGAAATGCATCTCGACGAACTGACACAGGCAGTGAACGATGTCGTCAGAAGCGGATGGTATCTGCAAGGCGAAGCGACAAGAAGATTTGAAAACAACTATGCCAGATACATAGGCACCAGACACTGTGTAGGAGTCGCCAACGGGCTCGACTCCCTCACCCTCACTCTGCGTGCACTCATCGAACTCGGGCGCATAAAGCCCGGAGACGAGGTCATCGTGCCAGCCAACACGTTTCTCGCCACAGTTCTCGCCGTAACAGAAAATGGACTCAAGCCTGTGTTCGTAGACGTGGACGAAAGGACGCTGTGCATGACACCAGAGGGCATCCTGCCCTACCTCAGCGACAAAACACGAGCCATCATGCTCGTCCACATCTATGGACGATGCTCATGCAACAAAGCTCTGCTGTCCTTTTGCCGCAAAAATCAGCTCATGATAATCGAGGACAACGCTCAAGCTCACGGATGCCTATACTTGAGCAACAAAGATGAACCAGCAAGCAACACCAATTCAACATGCAAGGCTGATCAAAATTGCTGTGAAGATTCAACATGCAAAGCTGATTCATATTGCTGTGATGATTCAACATGCAGAAAGACGGGCTCTATCGGTTTAGCAGGCTGCCACAGCTTCTACCCAGGCAAAAACCTCGGAGCAATGGGAGACGGTGGAGCCGTGACGACAGACGATGACGCTCTCGCCGACATGATTCGCACTTTGGCCAATTATGGCTTCAGCCGCAAATACGTTGCCCAACACCAAGGACGCAACAGTAGACTCGACGAGATACAAGCAGCGGTGCTCGACACCAAGCTCCGCTTTCTCGACCAAGACAACAACATGCGGAAGCATATAGCGCGTACATATTATAATAATATGGACAATCCGCTCATCACACTGCCACAACTTCTGGCAAAAGAAAGCAACGTCTATCACATATTCCCCGTCTTCACGCCCCATCGCGACAAACTGCAAGCGTGGCTCACCAATCTCGGCATACATACCATCATCCACTACCCCATTCCACCCCATCTGCAGGAATGCTACCCTCAGTTTAACCACCTGCACTTCCCCAATGCGGAGAAGCTGGCCAACCAAGAACTGAGCCTACCACTCAATCCAGCTATGGATGCGGAAGAGATAATCTGCGTTATAGACGGAATAAACAACTTCAAAGCATGACGTACAAGGACATAGTCAAAGCTAAGCATGACGGACAAAGACATAGTCAAAGCTAAGCATGACATGGATAGAAAAAAAATAACCACATTGTTTAACGGATAACAAAACGAAAGGAGAACAACATGGCAGAAATCAAATGCATCGGCATCATGACTTCCGGCAACGACGCACCGGGCATGAACTGCGCCATCAGAGCTGTCACCAGAGCAGCCATCTACAACGGTCTTAAAGTAAAAGCTGTGTACCGTGGCTACAAAGGACTCATCGACGGAGAAATAGTTGAGTTCGAGACCCAGAGTGTAAGCAACATCATCCAGTTTGGCGGAACTATTCTCAAGTCCTCGCCCTCCAAGGAATTCCTCAACCCAGAAGGCAGACAAAAGGCTTACGACAACATAGTGAAGGAAGGTATCGACGCACTCGTAGTCATCGGTGGAGACGGTTCAATACAAGGAGCGAAAATCTTCGCACAGGAATATGACTTTCCCTGCATAGCAATACCTGCCACCATCGACAATAACCTCTGCGGCACAGACACCACTATCGGATATGACACAGCTCTAAACACCATAATGCACACCGTGGACAAAATACGCGACACAGCCACAAGCCACGAGCGACTCTTTTTCGTGGAGGTCATGGGAGACGGTGCAGGATTCCTTGCCCTCAACGGCGGTATCGCTTCTGGTGCAGAAGAAGCCATCGTTCCGACCATTGAGATAGAGGAAGAGCAGCTCAACCATTTCGTTCAGAATGGTTTCCGCAAGACAAAGGGAAGTTCAATCGTCCTTGTTGCCGCCAACGAGCAAACGGGAGGCGCCATGCACTATGCCGACCTCATCAAAAATCAGTATCCCGAACTCGATGTCCGCATCTCCATACTCGGTCACCTCCAAAGAGGCGGAAGCCCTTCTGCCCACGACCGCATCATCGCCAGCCGTATGGGAGCAGCGAGCATTCAGGCTCTGCTAAAGGGACTTCGCAACGTGATGATTGGAATCGACAATGACGAGATAGTCTATGTACCCTTCTCACGAGCCATCAAAAACAACAGAGCTATTGACCGCAACCTGCTCGACATCCTCCACAACATCTCAATCTGACAGATAAAGTGAACAGCAGCTATAGTGACAATAAAAGTTACAGCTGCTGTTCTTGATATGGATGCTATACTTGATACGGCTGACATATTTGCTATGGCTGCTATTCTTGCTATGGCTACTGCTCTTGATACGGAAGCTATTATTGCTATGGCTACTATTCTTGCTATCAAATATAAGCTGCTAAAAAATACATACAAAAAAGAGAGGCTTCAACTGAAGTCTCTCTCTTTTGTTGGGATACCCGGACTCGAACCAGGAAAAACAGGACCAGAATCTGTTGTGTTACCATTACACCATATCCCAAGGTTATTTGCTTGCTGAGATTCCAATGGTTGGGATACCCGGACTCGAACCAGGAAAAACAGGACCAGAATCTGTTGTGTTACCATTACACCATATCCCAAGGTTATCTCAGCCATTCGGAACAAGTACCCCTCGTTCTGAATTGCGGTGCAAAGGTACTGCTTTTTTATGAACTGGCAAAGGTTTTATGACTTTTTTTTCCATCCAGAGCGATTTTTTTAATTTTGCAACATGAATGACGTAAGAAATCCGTAAATTTGTATTCAAAATAATATTCACACATGGAAAAACTCATTTTTATAAGCAACGACGACGGACATGCTGCTGGCGGGGTTAACCAGTTAGCAGAGATGATGAGACAGTATGGCGACGTGTTTGTCGTAGCTCCCGACAGCGGACGCAGCGGAGCGAGCATGAGCATCAGCAGCCATTCACCTGTCCGCAACACACTCATCCGCCACGAAGAGAGCACTGACACTAAAGGAAGCCTCACCGTATGGGCATGCTCTGGCACACCCAACGACTGCACAAAAATGGCATTTGAAGTGCTGCTTCCACGCCGCCCCGATCTCGTCCTCGGTGGCATCAACCACGGAGAGAACTGTGCTGTCAATGCCCATTATTCGGGCACTATGTCCATTGCTCTCGAAGGATGCATCAAGATGGTGCCATCCATTGCGTTCTCCAGCGGCAAAACAGCCGAAGACGCTGACTTCAGCTACATGCAGCCGTACATCTGCCGCATTGTGGAAAATGTCTTGGTCAACGGACTCCCCACAGGCGTCTGCCTAAATGTCAACATCCCCGATGTCAACGAGGTGAAAGGCATAAAGATATGCCACATGGGCATGGGCGACTGGCATGAGGAATGGCAAGAGAGAGACCATCCGAGGGGCGGCAAATACTACTGGATAGCCGGATACTACGCCCCATACGACCCAAGCGACACGGGGTCAGACACTTGGGCTTACGAGCACGGATATGCAGCCATCACACCACTCCAGCTCGACATGACAGCCAAGTCCTTCGTGGACAAAGCTCGCGAGCAATTTGAGATATAACATATTAGAGGGTTAACGGTTCTATCATACATGTACAAACACAGATATGAGATATTACATCATAGCAGGCGAAGCATCGGGCGACCTCCACGCTTCCAATCTGATGAGGGCAATCCTTGCGGCCGACCCTCAGGCAGACTTCCGTTTCTACGGAGGAGACAAGATGGCGGCCGTAGGCGGAAAGCTCGTAAAGCACTACCGCGAACTGGCATATATGGGCTTCATACCTGTGCTTCTGCACCTTCCGACCATACTGGCTGGCATGTCAGCTTGCAAGAAGGACATAGCGCTATGGAAACCAGACGTGGTCATCCTTGTCGACTATCCAGGCTTCAACCTCGACATAGCACGCTACGTCAGGAAGCACAATATCTGCAAAGTCTTCTACTACATCAGCCCGAAGATATGGGCATGGAAAGAGTACCGCATCAAAAACATACGCAGGGATGTGGACGAACTCTTCTCCATCCTGCCGTTCGAGGTGGATTGGTTTGGACAGCGCAACTACCCCATCCACTATGTGGGCAACCCATGCGTAGATGCCGTGGCTGAAGACATGGAGACGTGCGGTCCTGTAGCTAAGCGCAAACAAATAGCCATACTGGCTGGCAGCAGACGACAAGAAATCAAGGACAATCTGAAGCTAATGGTGAAGGCCGCAAGCTTTTTTGACGGATACGACATCGTCATAGCAGGTGCTCCAGGCATAGAGCTCGACTACTACAACCGCTATATCCCCTCAGACTGCAAAGCTTCCATCAGATTTGGCGAGACATACACCATAGTGCGCGAGTCGGAAGCCGCCCTCGTCACGTCTGGCACAGCGACGCTGGAGGCGGCCATAATAGGCACTCCTCAGGTCGTATGCTACTACATGCCGTGCGGCAAACTCGTCAATCTGCTCCGACGCCACATCCTTAAAGTCAAATACATCTCGTTAGTCAACCTCGTCATCGGCCGTACAATAGTGGAAGAACTGGTAGCAGACCGCATGAATGTGAACAACCTACGCCACTTTCTCGGTCGAATACTCCCTGGCGGCTCAGACCGCCAAAGGATGCTTGATGACTATAAGGAAATGAATGCCATACTGGGAGGCCCTGGAGCGAGCGAAAGGGCAGGAAAAGAGATGGTAAAGTTGCTGAGCAGCGAAAAGTGACGACAGAACACACATCGTCAAACATCTTTATCCTTATTGATTTTACCCTTTTAACAATAAAGCTCTTATACAAATTTACAATAAAGCTCTTATACAAACTATGGAATTTAAGCCTACATACACAAAAAAAGAAGTGAAGGAACTCGTCGA
>JAEDNQ010000215.1 GCA_016302435.1 Bacteroidaceae bacterium | reverse complement strand
TTAAAGGGTTAAAGGGTTAAAAGGGTTAAAGGGTTAAGAGGATATATAATCTACACGCATGAAAGCGTCATGTCAAGCCAATCAATCTGTCAATATCGACGTAAGACTCTATCTCTGCCGATGCTGTCTGAAGGAGTGTCTCTACCTCAGACTGAGCCTGTATGGTCAGTCCAAGATGGCGGCTGGGAATGGAGAGCTGAGGGGAGCGAGGCATGTATCCGAGACAGGACACTCCTGTGTCGGCGCACGCCTGGCGCAACATGGCATAGTGGCGTTCGGAGGCTACATTGTTGAAGATGACGCCTGCTATCTGCACGCCGCTGTCGAAATGGGCAAATCCGTAGATGAGAGGTGCTACACTGTAGGCTGCTGCCTTGGCGTTCACGATGAGGACTACAGGCAGGCGTAGCACTTTGGCTACCTCCCCACACGAGCCCCGACTCTTGCTGTATCCGTCGAAGAGTCCCATAGCGCCCTCCACCACACTTATGTCAGCTGAGGCAGAATAGCGGTCGTAGAGCTGCCGCACATGGTCGGGAGAAGACATGAAGAGGTCGAGATTGACCGACTCTGCATCGGCTGCCATGCGGTGGAGCATGGTGTCGATGTAGTCAGGGCCACTCTTGAAGGGCTGAACCCTTAAGCCTCTGTTGCGCAGAGCTCGGAGGAGGGCTAAGGTGATAGTGGTCTTGCCGGCTCCTGATGTGGCGGCTGCAATTAGAAAACCAGGATGCATAGTGTCAGATAAGATATTGTCTCGGTGATGATGAATGTTGCTCCGCAGCAGTCGCCAGTGTAGCCCTGAAGGCGATGGCGCATGTAAGCCACGAGACTGAGGACAGTGACGATGGCCGCAAGGAAAGGCAGGCAGAGTGAGAAGAATGGCACGTGGAGTGAGAGGACAGGCATGTGGAGTGAAGGAACAGTCGCTAATAGGTGGAGGAAGGAAAGAGGCGCAATGCCGAGGATGATGCTGGCGATGGCCTCCACGAGAGATGGACGCTCATAGGCTGTGAGGATCTTCGCCTCAGACGACTTGCGGGCATAGGGCAGGAAATATATGACGGACGAGCTGACCATCTTGCACATGGGGTCGACGACGAAAAAGAGCCAAGAACCGAGGGGAGAGGACGGAAGGAGGCTGGTGAGCAGTGTCCACAGGAGGAGATAGTACAGAACGAGGCCAAGGACACCGTATGTGCCTATATGGGAATCTTTCATTATGGCCAAGATGCTCTCTCTCGATGTGCCTCCGCCAAATCCGTCGCAGAAGTCGGCAAAACCATCCTCATGAAGCGCGCCCGTGAGGAGCACACGGCCTATGAGGGCGAGGAGAACAGCCACAGCCACAGGCAGATGAAGGCTGAGGGACACATAGCAGACGAGCGACATGAGGCCACCCGTCACCCATCCAGCCAAGGGCCACAGGGGTACCACATGACGATAGCAAGAGGCATCGATAGCGCACAAGCGCCAGAGGGGCAGACGAGTGAAGAGGGTCAATGCGGCAAGTATGCGCATTAATATTGTGTGTGTGGTGTGCATGGTTATTTGATGTGTATGGTGTGCATGGTTATTTGATGTGTATGGACGAATCTGAATGTTTTCGCCACGGAGCAATGGGACATGGGGGTATCAGAAATACTTTGTGATGTTTGCATGTGCGAATGTGTCCATCTCATTAATCATGCGCACAGCCGACTCCACTATAGGATAGGCGCAGATAGCTCCTGTGCCCTCGCCAAGACGCAGGCCGAGATGGAGCAGAGGCGAAGCGCCCATGGCGTCGAGCATCAAGCGGTGTCCGCCTTCGTCGCCGCAATGGCAGAAGATGGCATAATCCATCACGTTGGCATCCATGTGTCGCGCGGCAAGCATGCAAGCCGTCATGATGAAACCGTCCACCAGGATAATCATCTTCCTCTCAGCCGCTCTCAGCATGCCACCGATAGCAGCAGCCATCTCAAAACCACAGAAATAAGGAGCGATGTCGTCGAGGTCGCCACGGAAATTGTCAACGGCCGCACGCAACACCTCACATTTGTGCCTGATGCCCTCGGGTGGCAAACCGCTGCCAGCGCCCACACACTCTTCGAGAGGCAGGCGGAGAAAGAGGTGCATGAGTATGCTTGAAGGCGAGGTATTGGCTATGCCCATCTCTCCAAAGCTGACGATATTGCACCCCTCCTCCCAACACGAGTCGACCTGCTGAGCTCCCACGGCCAGAGCTTCTTGCCACTGCTGAGAGGTCATGGCTGGACGGTAGAGGAAGTTGTCGGTGCCGTGGGCTATCTTGCAGTCGAGAATTTGCGGATAGAGGTTGTGGTCAAAGTCGTAGTCGACACCCACATCGACGATGCGAAGTTGAAAACCATGTTGGCGGCAGAACATGTTGACTCCCCCACCCCCTCGGGTGTAGTTTATCATCTGCTGCCAAGTGACTTCGCGCGGAGAGAACGACACGCCTTCGCGCTCAATGCCGTGGTCACCTCCAAAGAGAATGTGGCACGGGTGGCTGAGGGCAGGAGAGGAAGTGGACTGTATGAGGCAAATCTGCAGAGCCAGACTTTCGAGTCGGCCAAGCGAGCCTTTGGGTTTATTCAGATTGTCTATCTTTTGCTGATATTCAATCTCGTGGCTTCTGTCTAATGGTTGTATCATTTCGTTCGGTATTTGTTTTGACTTTCAAAAAAGCAGGTTATATATTT
>JAEDNQ010000214.1 GCA_016302435.1 Bacteroidaceae bacterium | reverse complement strand
TTCTGCTCAGACTCCTGCCAGTGCTTCAGCTCAGACTCCCACAAATGTGCCAGCCGGATTCCAGCCTTCAAAGCGAAGCCGCAAGAAGGAAGCAACCTCTCCTACAACAGCAGAAGTCATGGCAAACCATAACCCTGATGAGATAATAGGCCTTCCTTGTCCCCTCTGCAAAGAGGGACACATCATCAAGGGTAAGACAGCCTACGGATGTTCGCGGTGGAAGGAAGGATGCACTTATCGCAGGCCTTTTGAAGAGTCGTGAACTATGGCTATATCAGCAATGCTCCTGTCGTAAGAGTTCAAATAGCTATAAACCAAAAAACTACGAATCATAAGAAAGAAAGTCAAAAGCCACCATGCAACATAGATTATTTCACCCCATCCCCCATGTCATACCGCTTTTCCTGTGGACATTGACAGCAGCACTGCTCTTTGCTTCATGCAGCAACGAGAGCATAGCCTTCAAAAAGGCAGAACAGAGCTATGCTATCGGCGAATACTATGCTGCATCCATCAACTACAAAAAATCATACTCACGGTGCAAGCCCAAAGACAAGGCTAAACGAGCCGTCAGAGCTTACATGATGGGCGAATGCTACCGCCACATAGGCTATACGCAGAAAGCCATAGCCGCCTATCAGAACGCCGTGCGCTACAATGTGCCCGACAGCCTTGCCTATCTCCATCTTGGACGCCAGCAATTGAAGGCAGGCCAGTATAAGCAAGCCGCGCAAAACTTCAAGCAGTACATAGAGAAGGACCCAGGCAACGAACTCGCACAGAGCGGACTCCTCTCATGCGAACTTGGCCCTCAGTGGAAAGCCAAGCCCAACCAGTATTCCATAAAGAAAGAGGCTATCCTCAACTCCCGACGCGCCGACTACAGTCCTATGCTCGTAGGAGATGAAGCAGACCAGATAGTCCTTTCCTCCACACGCAACGATGCCGCAGGCGATGACCTGTCTGGCATCACAGGCCAAAAGTTTGGCGACCTCTTCTTCGCAAAGAAAAACGAGCAAGGCAAATGGCAGCCTGTGGAGGTCATAGAGGGAGAAGTTAATACTGACTATGACGAGGGAGCTTCATGCCTCAGTCCTGACGGCAAGACCATGTACTTCACACGCTGCTCCAGCGACCCCGACTACCCCCGATATGCGGAGATATGGAAGTCTCAGCGCAGCGATGCCTCTTGGGGTAAGCCCACCAAATGCGAGATTTCTCGCGACACACTGTGCTCCTACGCCCATCCTGCCGTCAGTCCCGACGGAGAGTGGCTCTATTTCGTCAGCGACATGCCAGGAGGAGAAGGCGGACTGGACATATGGCGCACCCGAATCACAGAGAAGGGATTCGTCGGCATGGAAAATGTAGGAAGACCTATCAATACCTCGGGAGACGAGATGTTCCCTTCCTTCCGCCCCAATGGCGACCTCTATTTCTCCAGCGATGGCCATCCAGGCATGGGAGGTCTCGACATTCTGATAGCCCGCAATGATTCAGTGAGAGGCTTGGTGGTCGAAAACCAGCAGTACCCGCTCAATTCCTCTGCCGACGATTTCGGCATGACCTTCGACGGAGTCCACAATCGCGGCTATTTCTGCAGCTCGCGCAACGACGGCAAGGGCTGGGAACATATCTATTCCTTCGAATGTCCAGAGATACTGCAGACCGTCACAGGATGGGTGTACGAGAAAGACGGCTACGAACTCCCCGAAGCTCTCGTCTACATGGTTGGCAATGACGGCACCAACCTCAAACTTTCAGTCAAAGGTGATGGATCTTTCACGCAGATACTGAAGCCAGGCGTGGACTATGTCCTCCTTGGCACATGCAAGGGCTATCTCAATGTCAAAAATTCCATAAGGGTGGAGCGTTCGGAGGAGAGCGAGGAATATACCCTGCAGTTCCCTCTGCCACCCATCAATGTGCCCGTGCTCGTCGACAATATCTTCTATGAGTTTGACAGTGCCGAACTGACACCAGAGTCAACCGACGCGCTCGACAAGCTGGTCGCCATGATGAATGAAAACCCCAATATCACCATCGAGCTCTCCTCCCATTGCGACTACCGAGGCAACGACGCCTACAATCAGCGCCTCTCCCAGCGACGCGCGGAGTCAGTGGTGAAGTACCTCATCGAACACGAGATAGCCGAAGACCGCCTCACAGCCGTAGGCTATGGAGAGTCAAGGCCAAAAGTCATCACAAAGAAACTCGCTGAAACACTCGCTGCAGGTCAGCCCAAACTTGAAGTGCAGGAGAATGACACCCTCACCGAACAGTACATCCTTGACATCAAGGACGAGGAGAAGCAGGAAGTGCTCAATGCGCTAAACCGACGCACAGAGTTCAAGGTGCTGCGCACTACCTACGGCACTACACTCAATGAATACAATCCTGAGGCAGAAGAGCAGAAAGCATTGAAGGAACAAGAGGAAGAGGCGGACGAACAAGACGAGGATTTTGTATTCTGATGTAATAGGGTATTCTGATATAATAGGGTATTCTGATATAATGGGTGTTCTGATGGATTGGTGTCCGATAAACTTTCCGTCCAGAGTGCCGAATGGTATGGCATTGCGTGCGTTCCGGATGGCAAGCCCTGGCACTGGGGACCATGGGGACAGGTACATTGGTTCACTCTTTCGGGTCGATGTACCTTTCCCCGATGATTATCTCCAATGGCTCGGCATGGCAGCTGGCAAGTTGCATGCAGAAT
>JAEDNQ010000213.1 GCA_016302435.1 Bacteroidaceae bacterium | reverse complement strand
AAGACATGATAAGAATCGAACATCTATACAAGAGCTTTGAGGACAAGACCGTGCTCAAAGACATCAATGCTACCTTCCGTGATGGCGAGGTCAATCTCATCATAGGCCAGAGCGGAAGCGGTAAGACAGTGCTGATGAAAAACATCGTGGGCCTGCTTACCCCAACAAGCGGCAGCGTATATTACGACGACCGCGACTTTGTCTCCCTTACGAAGAGAGAGAAGATACTCCTTCGCCGAGAGATGGGCATGATATTCCAGAGTGCAGCACTCTTTGACTCAATGAGTGTTTTAGAGAATGTGATGTTCCCGCTCGACATGTTTTCTGACATGTCCGAACCCGACCGCCGCAAGCGAGCCATGGACTGTCTGGCCCGAGTCAACCTGCAGGGAGCAGAAAAAAAGTTCCCGGGAGAGATATCGGGAGGCATGCAAAAGCGTGTGGCAATAGCTCGCGCCATAGTACTCCAGCCCAAATACCTCTTCTGCGACGAGCCAAACTCAGGTCTGGACCCAAAGACCAGCATCGTCATTGACGAACTCATAGCAGGCATCACACACGAAGATAAGATAACAACCATTGTCAACACCCACGATATGAACTCCGTCATGGGTATAGGTGAAAACATCACGTTCATCTGTGAGGGAAGAGCCGAATGGCAGGGAAGCAACAAGGAAATCATGGATGCAGACAACAAGAGATTGGAAGACTTCATCTTTGCCAGCGACATATTGCGTCAGGCCAAGATGCTGCACGACCAGCAGAAGGAGGCAAAAGGCAGATGATAGTATGTATAGCTGAGAAGCCCAGTGTGGCACGCGACATAGCCAATGTGCTCGGAGCCACCAATATGCGTCAAGGGTATATAGAGGGCAACGGTTATCAGGTCACATGGACCTTCGGCCATCTGTGCGAACTCAAAGAGCCCGACGAATACTTCGACCGTTGGAAACGGTGGGACCTATGGGACTTGCCCATGATTCCCCAACGCTATGGCATCAGACTCAAGAACGACGAAGGTGTCAAGCGGCAGTTTGCCGTCATCGAACAGCTCATGCAGTCAGCCGACAGCATCATCAACTGCGGCGATGCCGGCCAGGAAGGAGAACTTATTCAGCGATGGGTCATGCAGAAAGCAGGAGCAAAGTGCCCAGTCCAACGCCTGTGGATATCATCCCTAACCGAAGAGTCCATACGCGAGGGGTTCAACACCCTCAAGGATCAGACAGAATACCAGCCCCTATACGAGGCTGGCCTCTGCCGCGCTATCGGCGACTGGACCCTTGGCATGAATGCCACCCGTCTATATACGCTCAAATACGGACAGAAAAAACAGGTGCTCTCCATCGGACGAGTGCAGACCCCCACATTAGCCCTTATCGTCAAGCGACAGCAAGAGATAGAAAACTTCGTCCCCAAACACAGCTGGGTACTCTATACTATGTATAGAGACGTGAAGTTCAGTGCTATAGCCCATGATGAGGAAGCAGAGGCAGAAGCCGAAGCTGAGGCAAAGGCAGCCGCCGAACAGGGAAAGACCCTCAAGACCAAGGGACCCATCTACCGACCCGTTGAGTTCCTCGACGAGGAAGAAGGCAAGACCATTGTCAAGGCTATAGCCGACAAACCATTCAGAGTCACCGATATACAGAAGAAGAAAGGCACAGAGGCACCTCCCCGACTCTTCGACCTCACCTCCCTTCAGGTGGCGTGCAACAACAAGTTTGGCTATTCCGCCGAACAGACATTGCAAATCATCCAGAGCCTCTACGAGAAAAAGTTCACTACCTACCCCCGTGTAGACACAACCTTCCTGAGCGACGACATATATCCCAAATGCCCACAGATACTGGCAGGACTGAGAGGATATGAACAGTGGGTTCAGCCCCTGGCTGGCAAGCCATTGCAGAAGTCCAAGAAGGTGTTCGACTCCTCCAAGGTCACCGACCACCATGCCATCATCCCTACAGGAGTGCCAGCCATCAGTCTGACCGACATAGAGAAAAACGTCTACGACCTTGTGGCGCGAGCCTTCATAGCAGTCTTTTACCCCGACTGCAAGTTTGAGACTACAACAGTCTTCGGAGAGGTGCAGCCAGACGACATGCCCCCAGTCCTCTTCCGCACCAGCGGACGAGTTATCATCGATGAAGGATGGAAAGTCATATATAAGAATGCAGCCGCAAGTGCAGACAAGGAGGAAGACGAGAGAGGCGAAAGGAACGAAGAACAAAGTGGACTCCCGACATTCAGAAACGGTGAAGAAGGTCCACACCTTCCATCACTGGCAGAGAAATGGACCCAGCCCCCAAAACCATATACCGAAGCCACCCTGCTGCGCGCCATGGAGACAGCAGGAAAGCTCGTCGAAAACGAAGAGTTGCGCGATGCCATGAAAGAGAACGGCATAGGACGCCCCTCCACTCGCGCCGCCATCATAGAGACACTCTTCAAGCGACGCTACATCCGCAAAGAGCGCAAGAACCTCTTCGCTACCCCCACAGGCGTGGAACTCATCGGCATCATCCACGAGGAACTACTCAAGAGCGCCGAGCTCACAGGCATCTGGGAAAAGAAACTGAGAGAAATAGAGAAGAGGCAGTATGACGCCAAGACCTTCATCGAAGAACTCAAGGCAATGGTCGTGGACCTCATCAACACAGTCCGCAACGACCATACCAACCGCCAAGTGGCAGTCACTACAGACGAAGACCTCAAGAAAAAGAC
>JAEDNQ010000212.1 GCA_016302435.1 Bacteroidaceae bacterium | reverse complement strand
ATTCATGAGGTGGAGAATGAATTGATGATTAGTGCATTACCTTTTGGAAATAATCTGATATGGCACGGAGCAACATGTCATTTTCTTCCCGTGTCTGCACGGCTATGCGGAAGAAAGAGGCATCGAGACTACGGAAGTTGGAGGCATCGCGGATGAGGATGGCATGATGGACTGCAAGGTAGGACTTGAGCGAGGAGGCGCATGCTCGGCGCAGGCGGCAGAGGAGGATGTGGGTGTCGGAAGGCATGACATCTATGTAGGGCATGGCAGAGAGCGCATCAGCCACTCGCTGTCGCTCCCGCATGAGAGCCTGCACGTCGAGGCGGTAGTCGGAACTGTGGGCAAGGAGGTAGAGACCTGCATCTTGAGCTGGCTGATTGACCGACCACGGCATTCGCTGGCGGCGGACGCTGGCGAGGAGAGAGGGGGAAGCTGTGAGATAGCCCAATCGCAATCCCGGCACGGCATAGGTCTTCGTCATGGAGTGCAGCATCAGCACATTGGGTAGATGCACCGTCTCGGAGGCAGAAAGGACTGGCTGGGAAGTGAAGGGTGCATAACTTGCATCGAGGACAAAGATAAGGGAGGGGTGGCTGATGATGGCATGCAGCAAGGTGGATTTGTCCATGACCTGACCTGTCGGATTGTTGGGATTGCATATCCAGACAATAGACGAGGGTGAAAGAAAGGAGGTGGCATGGACGAGGTCGAGACAGTGGTGGCACTCATGGCGATGGAGAATACAAGCATCCTCATATTCGGAGAACGTGGGCTGAAGAATGGCTGAATGAGAGCCAGCATACGTTTGGGCGATGAGGTAGATGGCCTCAGTGGCTCCGTTAGTCACCATGACCTCATCGGGCTTGAGGTCAAGATGAACAGCCAGGGCATGCTCCAAGCTGACAGGCGTAGGCTGAGGATAGCTTGTCACACGTGGCAGCATCTGAGTGAGATGGGCGAAGAGAGAGGTGTGGTCGAAGTGGGTGTAGACATTGGAACTGAAGTTTATCCTAATGTCGGGATAGTCGTGAAGGTCGTCTCCGTGTCCGTTGAGCATAGGGCAAATGAATGTTTTTGTGAGAGGAGTGTTTATTTGAGAGGAGTGTTGTTTGAGAGGAATAGGAATGTATATGTGAGGGAAATACTGAGTGGAAGGGGAAATAGTTTATACGTTTGTTTTCACATACGCATAATCTCATAGATGCGAGCCACGTCGACATGTTGGCGGACGAGGTCAGCGAGAGCATCGTACTGCTTCTGCCGGAACACCTCGGCTGTCTCATTGTCGGCTGCGGCACGAGGAGCACCATCATGGCAATATGGACGCAAAATAGAGTTGATGACGGCTGCATTGTCGAGAAAACCATGGATGTAAGTGCCGATGCAGTGTTCAGCGTGCACTATCTGCAATGAGGAAGAACTGATGCCCTGATGTATCTCATAACCCTGACACTGATGACCTTCGAAGTCGAACGTGACTTGACGGGTGACCTTGTCGGCTGACAATGTTGTGTGGATGTCGAGGAGCCCGAGACCAGGGAGCTGCACAATGTCTCCCTCTATGCCATCGGGGTCGCTTATGGTCTTGCCAAGCATCTGGTAGCCGCCGCAGATACCTATGACGAGGCGACCTTTGCTGTGGGCCGTGAGGATGGCTTGTGCCATGCCGCTGCACCTCAGCTGGTAGAGGTCGGAGAGTGTGTTTTTTGTGCCTGGCAGGATGATGATGTCAGCATCGGCTATGTCGCCAGGAGTCTTGGTGTAGAAGAGATGCACACGCTCGTCGCGCTCAAGGGTGGCAAAGTCAGTATAGTTGCTGATATGCGGCAAGAGCACCACTGCCACATTCACCTTTCCGTCAGCGACAGAGCTGCTCTTGCGAGCCAGAGCCACGCTGTCCTCTTCATCGATGGTGATGTCGCTAAAGGCAGGGACGACACCGAGCACAGGGATGCCACAGATGTCTTCCATCATCTTTCGTCCAGACTCAAAGAGCCTCATGTCGCCACGAAACTTATTGATGATGATGCCCTTGATGCGTGCTCTGTCCTCTGGTGTCTGAAGCATCACACTGCCATAGCAGGAGGCAAAGACACCTCCACGGTCGATGTCGGCGACAAGGATGACAGCTGCGTCGGCATAGCGCGCCATGGGCATGTTGACGAGATCCGTATCACGGAGGTTTATCTCGCTGACACTGCCTGCTCCCTCCATGACGATGGGCTGGTAGCGTGAGGCGAGGCGGTCGAAGGCCTGATGGACGGCAAGGCGTAGCTGCTCGCGTCCTTCGCGGCGGAAATAGTCGTAGGCGGAGCGATTGCCTATAGGGCGGCCTAAGAGCACCACCTGGGTAGTGTGGGAGGAGGTCGGTTTGAGCAGGAGTGGATTCATGTCCACATGTGGCTGAAGCATGGCTGCCTCTGCCTGAACGGCCTGTGCGCGACCTATCTCAAGGCCATCGGGGGTGGCAAAGGAGTTGAGTGCCATATTCTGCGCCTTAAAGGGGGCAGGATGCCACCCGTCCTGGACAAAGATGCGGCAGAGGGCTGTGCAGAGCACACTCTTGCCCACATCGCTGCCTGTGCCTACAAGCATGAGAGGACGCAAGGCAGAGGATGATATGGTATGTGTGGGGGCTGTCATGAGGGAAGAGATGTTGTGGGAGGATTGTATGGTATGTGTGGGGGCTGTCATGAGGGAAGAGATGTTGTGGGAGGATGGATTAACTCAGGAAAGA